>JAOPWJ010000035.1 GCA_025965715.1 Blastococcus sp.
CGGACGGCGGGCGTTCGAGGGGGAGAACTCCGTGCAGGTCGCGGTGAAGCACATCCGCGAGGAGCCGGACCCGTTGCCGGCCGACATCCCCCCGGCGGTGCGCGATCTGGTGGAGCGCGCGATGGTCAAGGACCCGGCCCGGCGCTTCACCGACGGCGCCGCGCTGCAGCGGGCCGTCGAGCAGGTGCTCGCTGGGCCTGCTGCCACGGGCACAGCCACGGGCACCGTGCCGATCGCCGTCCCGGCCGGGCAGCTCGGTACCGCGGTCATGCCGCTGTCGCTCGCGGCGGTCGGCACGGCGGCCGCGGGCGCGCCATCCCGGGCAGGACGCCGGGGGGTGGTCTGGATGCTTGCGGGCGCGCTCGCGTTCCTCGCTGTGGTGGCGCTGGCCGTCGTCCTGTTCGGCGGGGATCCCGAACGGCCGGCGCAGGAGCCGGCCACCACGCAGACGACCGCACCCACGATCAGTGTGGCCGCTGCCGACTACGTCGGCCGGCCGGTCGCGGAGGTGCAGGCCGCGCTGGTCGGCAAGGGGCTCGGAGTGGAACTCGCGCCGACCGAGACCGCCGCCGTCCCGGCGGGGCAGGTGACCGCCGTCGAACCCGTGGGGGACCTGACGGCCGGAGCGACGGTGTCCGTCACCTATGCCGTTCCACCCGTCGTCGTTCCGACTTCCCCGCCGCCGGCTCCCCAGCCGCCCGCCCGCCAGCCTTCCGGGACCGACCCCGGCGAGGAGGACGGCTGGAACGAGGGCGACGGCGACGGGAACGAGGGCAACGGGCGCGGGAACGGGAACGGGAACGGCAAGAAGGACGACTGACGTCAGGCGGCGCGGTTCCGCACCTCGCTCGGCGGCAGCATCGACTCCAGGCGGACCCGCAGGGCGCGCGGGTTGGTGCCCTCGAAGATCTCGGTCACGCCCTCCAGCAGCAGGTTCATCTGGGCCATTCGCAGGTCGCTGGTGCGGGTGATCTTCGCGGCCATGGGCAGCCAGAGGAAGTTGGCCGAGAGCACGCCCCAGAGCGTGGCGACGAACGCCGTTGCCACCAGGGGCCCGAGCACCTCCGGGTCCTCGAGGCGCTGCAGCACCTGGACCAGGCCGATGACCGTGCCGATGATCCCGATGGTGGGCGCGTAACCGCCCATCCTCGTGAAGAAGCGAGCCGCCACCCGGTCGTCGGTCCGCTGGGCCGCGACCTCCCCCTCGAGCACCGTGCGCAACCGCGCCAGGGGCGTGCCGTCGACGGCCATCTTCAGGCCGTGCCGCAGGAAGGGGTCGTCGAGGCCGGCGATCCGCTTCTCCAGGGGCAGCATGCCTTCCTTGCGTGCCGTGCCGGCGAGGTCGACGAGCAGCGCGATCAGCTGGGCGGTGCGCGGGGTCCGGTCGGCCGCGAACGCCAGGCGGAACCACGTGCCGATCCGGCGGACGTCGGAGATCGTGGAGCCCGCGATGGCGGCGCCGAACGTGCCGCCGAAGACCAGGACCAGGGGCGGCAGCAGGACGATGGCCAGCGGGTCGGAGCCCTCGAGCAACATGGTGGCCAGCAGCGCGGCGAAGGCCATGGCCATCCCCAGGAGCGTGGCCACATTCATGGCTCAGTCCTCGTGGGCATCCGAGCGGACGGGGCCGGGAGGCCCGGCGTCACCGTCGCGACTCCGGGCACGGCGCTCGATCCGCAGGGCGGCACGGTGTTCGGCGACGGCCGCGATCCCGCCGTACATCTGCTGGTGCACCACCAGGACGGTCGCCCGGTGGTCACGGATGGCGCGGAGCAGGTAGTCGAAGCTCTCGGAGATGACGTACTTGGTGCCGTCGGCGAGGTGCACCACCGTGTCGGGAGTCGTCTCGACCCGCTCGATCGACTCGGGGTCGACGGAGAAGTGCTCGCCGTTGCGGCAGGTGACAGCGATCACGGGAGCGGTCCTTCCGCACAGGCGGGGTAGCGGACCCCGGTGGCGCCGGTCAGGCACCCTCCCCATCGGCGGTCCGGGCCCACTCCTGTAGCTGAACGAGCCCCCCTCACCTTTCGGGGGAGGCCCTCCGACGAGGCTGGAGGCCGGTCAGAAGCCGAACAACAGCCCGAGCCCGCCGATGGTGAACAGCACCATCACGATCACCAGGGGAAGCTGGTCGGAGGCCCGCGCTCGCCGCGCCGACAGCAGCGCCCGCTCGTGAGCCAGGGTGACGCCGAGGACGTGGCCGGCGATGATCGCGCCCACCTGCACGAGGGCGATCGCATCGGGGCCGACCGCGGTCAGCTCGACCACGTTCCCGTAGGTGCCGAACAGGTCGACCCCGGGGGACCGGAACGGATTGCTCGCGAGGATCCAGGTGGTCTGGCCGTCGAGCACGAGCAGGCTGAAGTAGTGGGCCACTGTGTAGCCCAGCACGATCGGGATGACCGTGGCGGCGTACCGGCGGGGCTGGATGCTCTCCGGCTGGTCGGCCAGCCGCCCCGAGAGCCGGGTGCCGAGCAGGTAGAGGCCGGCCACGAGCGCGACCATCACCGCCAGGCCGAGCGTGCCCGACGGGATGTCGTTGGCCGCCCCCGGGCCCGTCTGCCAGAACACCGTCCGGGACATCCCGTCGAACGCGGTCGACCCGAGCAGCACCACCACGACGGCGGGCAGCCCGGGCATCTCCGGCGTGGCCAGGGCGTTGGACATCGGGCTGCGCAGGACGAGCCGGCCGTCGTCCCGACGTCCCCAGGGCGAGAGCCGGGCGACCAGCGCCGAGTAGACCTCGAAGCCCTCTCCGCGGGCGAACCACTCCTCGCCGAACCACGCCGCCAGCGCCAGGTGCACGACCGCGTAGCCGACGAGGAAGACGGCGACCGTGGCGGGCTCCGACCGCGACGGGTGGACCAGCTCCAGCCAGAGGAAGGCCAGCAGCGACACCGCCGCCGGCCACAGGCCCAGTGCCGGCAACCGCAGGGCGCCCGGGGGAGCGGGAAGGACGACGCGGAGTACCCGGTGCAACAACCGGAGCGGGTTGGCGATCCGCCAGACGGGGCCGAGCAGCAGGCTCGCGGGCACCAGCCCGACCCAGAACGTCACGTACAGCACCCACGGCGCCAGGTTGGCGGCGGTGTCCCGTGGCCCGGCCACCGCGACCACGGTGACCAGGACGGCGCCGGCGAGCGCCACCGCCTGCAGCCCCCGGCGGAACACCGCGCCGTCGACGACGCGCTGCAGGCCCCGCGGGAGTGGCCGGCCGGAGGCGACGCCCCCCAGGTGGGGCGTCCGCCAGAACAGCAGCAGGACGGCGAAGCTGATCAGGATCGCCGCACCGGCGCCGTACAGCGCGAAGCCGATGGGGATCGGCAGATCGGTCCGCGAACCGACCCCGTGCGCGAGAGCGGTCACGACACCTGCAGGGTCAGGAGCACCGTTCCCGCCTCGTGCAGCTCCACCTCGAAGACGCCCGGAATGGTGGCGTCGAACGTCATCTCGGCCGGCTCGCCCGGCGTCAGTTCCTTCTCGATGTCGTATCCGTGCAGGTGTGCCTCGTCGGCCACGTCGCTGGTGATCACCAGCGTGACCTGCGTGCCGGCGGCCACGGTGACCCGCCCCGTGTCGCCGGTGACCTGGTCACCGGCCACCTGGACCTCGATCCGCTGTCCCTGCGCGGTCCTGCTGGCAGCGTCGGTCGGGGGAGCGGCGGACGACGAGCCGCTGCTCTCGGAAGTGGGCACCGGCGCGCGGCCGGCACATCCCGGCAGCAGGCAGACGGCGGCGACAGCCAGTCCGGCGAGGGCGCGACGGCGCCGGGTGGGTGCTACGGGCACGGCTGCTCCTGGACGGGGAACGGAAGGGGCCTCAGCGGGTGCCGAGGTCGCTGTCCGCCCGGCTGGCGTCGGGCTGGTCGGCGGGGGCGTCGGGGAACGGCTCAGCCCCAGCCGCCCGCCGGGAGTACCGCGCCACGCCCCACGACATCGCCGCGATGAGGGCCAGCGTGCAGGCGAGCACGACGAGGTTCGCCAGCAGCCAGAGCCCGCCGCCCGAGGACTTGAGCTCCCGCTGCAGGATCTCGATCTCCGGGACGACCCCGCGGGTCATTCCGTCGTCGGCGGCCATCGCGTCGGCCGGGATGGCGGCGTCGGCCGGCAGGTAGATGGGGATCGCGCTCAGGGTCCGCCCGTCGTGGATGCGCAGCAGCGCCTTCCAGTCGCCGTCGACGGGAATCGGTTGCGTCGTCCGGTACTGGCCCTCCCCGGTCTGCTCGAGGGCGTCGACCACCAGGCCCTGGCCCTGCCAGGAGGTGATCTGGACCCAGGAGGGATCGTCGAGGGCATCGGCCGGCTGGAGCTCGACGGTGATGGTCGCCGTCCGCGGGTCGTCGCTGACGTTCTCGACGCCGAAGGTGGCCTCGACGTCGTCGGGCACGGTGGCCAGCAGACCGTTGGTCACGCAGGCGGCCAGCACCGCGAGCGCGGCGAGGAGAACGGGGCGGGCGACGGCCGGCCGGGGCAGCCGCCGGCGCAGTCCGACGGCGAGCAGGGTGCCGAGCAGCCCACCGGCCACGCCGCCGGCGATCGCCATGAGGGTGCCCTCGACGAGGATGTCGCTGCCCCACGACAGGGTCTGCGTGAGGTGCGTCCAGCCCCACTCGGTGGCGTGCCCGAGCGTGCCGATCGCCACGCCCGCGACCGCGCCGAACACCAGTGGCCGGCGGGCCAGCGGCAGTGCGAGCGCGAGCAGCTCCACGACGATCGCCGAGCCGAGGTAGAGCGGGAACTGGGGCACGATCTCGCCGAAACCGGGTCCGACGATCAGCCCGATCGCGCCGCGGATGACGAGGAAGAACGCGGACGCCGCCAGGGCGCCGCCGCGGCCGATGAACAGCCGGGCGGCCACCAGGGCCATGCCCGCCGCCCCGGCGATCATGAACGGCTCGAGCACCAGGCGGAACTGCGGAACGTCGAAGTCGTACTCGCCCTGGAACACCGAGAGACCGAGCAGCAGCCCGCCCATGGCCGAGGACTGTCGGACGAAGCGGGTGGTGCGGCCGACCTTGCGGTCACCGTCGTCGGTGGACAGGCCGCCGTGCCCCTCCTGCTCGAGGACCAGCAGGCCGACGATCGACAGCCCCGCGCCGGTGATGAGCATCAGGTGCGTGGGGCCCCAGAGCGTGACGTCCTGGCCGAACAGCCGGTGCCAGACGTCATCGAGCGGGAACCCGAGCAGGGCGTAGAAGCCGGCACCGGTGACCAGGATCCCGCCGACCGGCACGTCCCAGCCGCGGATGAACCGAACGGCGGCGGGGCCGGGCTTCTCGTCCAGCGGCATGGCGCAGGCGAAGACGCCGCCGGCGAAGACACCGAAGAGCCCGAAGAGGATCAGGTAGTGCGCAGGGTTGGCCAGCGGCCCCTCGTCACGACCCACGCCGATGTGCAGCGAGATGTCCCAGAGCATCCCCAGCAGGGCGACGAGCAGCGAGAGCGTGGTCAGGACGGTCGGCAGGGCCACCCAGGGCGGCACGTCGGTGGCCTTGCCCAGGCGGCTGCCGATCCGGGTGAGGACGGCGGAGCGGCGCGTGCGGTGCAGGAAGACGAGCCCGAGCAGCACCACGGTCAGGGCGAGGCCGATCCCGGTCGCCAGGATCACCTCGCCGATCGCGGCGCCCCCGGCCGGGCGTGTGTCAGCGGCCAGCAGCACGGAACCCCCTGAATCCATGTCGGTATGGAACACCCATCACGGTGACATCGACAACTGATACATAGAACGAACGGTTTAGCGTGGGGGTTCGACGAGCAGGAGGTGCCTGTGATCACCGCCGCCGAGCCACCCGGCGAGGACGGCGACCGTGAGCTGACGGTCGACGAGCTCGCCGCGCGCGTGGGCGTCACCGTGCGGAACCTGCGCGCCTACTCCGCCCGTGGGCTGCTGCCGCCGCCCCGCATGGTGGGGCGGACGGGCTACTACGGCCGCGAGCACGTGGCACGGCTGCTGCTGGTGCGGGAAATGCTGGCCGAGGGCTACTCGCTGGCGATGATCGAGCGCACCCTGGCCTCGGCTCCGGACGGAGCGAGTTCGGCGACCCTCGCCCTGCACCGCGCACTGCTGGCGCCCTGGCTGCCGCCGGAGCCCGAGATCATGGCCGTGGCGGAGCTCGCGGCGCGTGCCGGTGTGCCGGAGGACTCGACCCTGGTCGACCGGCTCCAGGGCCTCGGCCTGCTCGAGCGTCTCGACGGCGGCCGGCTGCGCGTGCTCGACCCCGCCCTGCTCACCGCCGGGCTGCAGGTGCTCGCGCTCGGGGTGCCGCCGGACGACCTCATCGATGCCCAGGCGCGGGTCAACGCCCACGTCCGTGAGATCGCCCAGACCTACGTGCAGATGTTCGTGGCCTCGGGGCTGCAGGCGTTCATCGACGCCGGGGCGCCGCCCGAGCAGCTGGAGCGGGCCCGGGAGCTGGTGTCCCGGCTGCAGCCCGCGGCCGCCCAGGCGCTGCTGGCGGCGTTCCGCACCGAGATGGCGGCCGCCGTCGAGGAGGCTGTGGAGACGGTGCTCAGTCGGCTGGCGGAGGAGTAGGCAGCTCTTCCCGCGCCATGCCCGCGGCTCGAGCCTCCTCGGCCTCTTCCCGGGCACTGATCCGGCGGTCGCGGACCACGGCGAAGACGACGAGGCCCACGAGGATCGCGGCGGGCACGAAGAACCCGAGAGTGCCGAGGACCTTCAGCCCGTCGGTCGCCAGGACGTCGAAGGCAGCAGGCACCCGTCCATGTGACACCGGCCGCTGACACGGTGTCAAACGGAGGTGCGCTCTCACATGGGGGCGGCCGGACGCTCAGGTGCTCGGCTCAGCTGGGCGGCGGATCCTGAGGGCGGCCGTGGCAGTGAACCGGGCGCTCATGACCCCGACGCGCTGAGGGCCCTCTGCCGGCAGGAGAGGACCCTCAGCTGCGCCGACCACGGCCTCCGGTCAGGGCGTCTCTGTCGAGAGCTGGGCGGCCAGGTACTGCGGCAGACCCACCCGCTCGATCGCGGCCAGTTGGGCCTCGAACCAGTCGGCGTGCTTCTCCTCGTCGCGCACCATCTCCTCGAAGACGGCGGCGGTGCCGTGGTCGCCGAGGTCGTGGCACTCCTGGGCGGACGCGTTGAACTGCGCGACGGCCGCCTTCTCGCTGTCGAGCGCGAGGACGAGCATCTCCTCGGCGGTCTCGCCGACCCGGATGGCGCCCAGCCGCTGCACGTTCGGGTGGCCGTCGAAGAGCAGGACGCGCTGGATGAGCGCATCGGCGTCGCGCATCTCGTCGATGGACAGGTCGTAGAAGACCTTTCCGAGCTTGGGAAGACCCCAGGCGTCCAGCATGCGCGCGTTCAGGAAGTAGCCGTTGGTGACGGTGAGTTCGAAGGTGAGTGCGTCATTCAGTAGTTCGACCACGCGGGGGCTAACGGGCTGCACCAGCCACTCCCAGTTCTCGCTCGACGGCTCGCTCGGCTCGGACCGGGCAATGCTGGCACACGAGGTCGCGCAGGGAGCTGATGCAGTTGCCGCAGGTGCGGCCGGCGCCGGTCTGCCGGGCCACGTCGGCGACGCACCGTGCGCCGTTCGCGATGGACTCGAGGATGTCGCGGTCGGTCACCACGTTGCAGTGACACACGTACATGAAGCCGCCTTACGGTCGAGCGCGAACAGGTCCACTTCCCAGAGGAGCGACCCTGGGCTCTGGATATGCAGGTTAGCCTGCCCTAAGCCGGTTGCGCCAGCGGCGGACGCGGGCCGTCCCCGGCCTCGCGCCGGTGTGGTTCGCCGGGACCAGGCGCTCGCGCAGCCGCAGCGCCGGCTTCTCGACCAGGACGGTCGCCAGCACGCCGACGGCGATCGCGGCGGTGTACTTGACCGCCTGTGCGGACGGGGACGTGCTGTCCGACGAGATCCCGAGCGCATCGAGGGCCACCTGGGCGGCGAACAGGTGCCAGATGTAGATGCCGTACGAATAGCGGCCCAGGGCGGCCACCGGCGCGGTCGCCAGGCGGGCCCGCCCCACCCAGGGGGCGCGGTGGAGGAGCAGCAGGAACGCCGCCCCGGTTCCGTAGGCGACGGAGTAGCCCACGGTGCTGCCGAGGAAGCCGTCCTTGCCGACGTGGGCCAGTCCGACGGCGCCGAGCACGGTGAGGCCGGCCCACAGCCACCGGTGCCGCGCCATCCGGTCGAAGCGCTCGGGCCAGTGGACGCTCAGGACGGCGAGCAGTACGCCGGCGGCCAGCGCATCGACGCGGAAGTGTGTACGCCACTGCAGCCGGACGTCGCTGACCCCCCGCGCGGCAGCCCAGATGCGCAGCGCGAGGGCCGCGACCAGGACGCCGGCGAGAATGCCGGCCAGCAGCCGCGGGGATCCGTGCCGGCGCGCGAACCACGGGAACAGCACGGCCAGGACGAGGTAGAAGTGCTCCTCCACCGCCAGCGACCACAGGTGCCGCAACGACGTCCCGGCGTAGTTCTGCACGTGCAGGGCGTTCTGCCAGAGGAACGTCGTCCACGGTTCCGGCCCCCACAGGGCCTGGACGGCGAGGAAGACGTAGAGCACCGGCCACAGCTTGAGCACCCGCCTGACGGTGAACCGCCGGCCGTCGAACCGGCCGGTAGCCAGCTGTTCGGTGAGCACCAGCCGTCCGAGCAGGAAGCCGCTGAGCACGAAGAAGAGGTCGACCCCCGCCCAGCCCAACCTGGCACCGGGGAGCTGTACCGCGTCGAGGAAGACGTTCCCGCTCGGTCCGTGATCGAAGTGCCAGCCCAGAGCCAGCAGGATGGCGACACCCCGGACCACGTCGAGATCCAGGCGCCGACCTTCGCGGGGACGGCTGTCGGTGGTCCGGAGGGGAGACGGTCGTCCCTCCAGTGCCGACAGGGAAGCCATCGCTGACGACGCTAGGAGCGGTCCGCGACGTGCGCCTGCCGAAGAGCGTGAGCGGGCCGTCGCGCTCCGGCATTTCTCCTGCTGACCGGGGACCCCCGGTGTCCGGGGTCACAGCCGGTAGGCCGCGCGACGTCCGCCCCCATGGGGTGAGGGCATTCCCTCGGCTCAAGCCTGTGCGCCCTCCTGCCGATCACCCGGTCAGGTGAACGGAGGGCTCCGCCTCCGCACCCCGACCGCATGTGTGAGGAGGACGGGTCGTGAGCGATCAGTCCGTGCTCGTCGTCGAGGACACCGACGAGATCCGCGAGCTCGTCACCACGGTGCTGCGCCGAGCCGGCTTCGACGTCCGTGAGGCTTCCTCCGGCGCCGCCTGCCTGGCGGAGGTCCGCCGGGACGCGCCGGATCTCATCGTGCTCGACCTCGGCCTGCCGGACGCCGACGGCACCGAGGTGTGCCGCCAGATCCGGGCCGAGACGCAGTGCTACGTCCTGATGCTCACTGCCCGCGCCGAAGAGGTCGACCTGCTGATCGGCCTCGCCGTCGGTGCCGACGGGTACATGGCCAAGCCCTTCTCGCCCCGGGAGCTCGTTGCCCGGGTACAGGCGATGCTCCGCTTCCCGCGTCAGGTGCCGGCGGTTCCGTCCGCCACCCCGGCCGAGGAGTCGGTCCGTCGTCTGGCCGAGCTGGAGGTGGACGAGGAGAGCCGTGAGGTGCGTGTCGACGGCTCCGTCGTCGACCTGACCCGCACGGAGTTCGACCTCCTTGCCGCCTTGGCCTCCCGCCCCGGCCGCGTCCTGCAGCGGGAGACGCTGCTGCGCGAGGTCTGGCAGACCGACTGGGAGGGCAACCTCCGGCTGGTCGAGGCGCACATGTCGAACCTGCGGCGCAAGCTGCAAGCCGCGGGCCTCAGTTCCCCGGAGATCCGGACCGTGCGCGGGGTGGGTTACCGGCTCGTCGCCTGAGGCCCCGTCCCGGATACCGCCCCGAGCGTGCGAGGGGTGGGAGACCGTGGTCCCTCGTCAGGCCCCGGCCAACGCCAGGGCCTGCAACTGCACCACGCGGGCATGGGCCATGACGCCGCGCCGGGCGTCGGCCGCGATCGCCCGGCAGACGGAGGCGACCTCCGGATGGCCCAGCTGGCCGCTGGTGCCGGCGAGGGTGTGGGCGGCCGAGACGACCGCCGTGCTGTCGCCGGCGCGGGCGCCCGTGGCGATGGCCGAGAGCCGGGCCGGCAGCGCGGTCGCGTACATCTCCTGCAGCCGGTCCATCAGCTCGGCGTCGAGGTCCTCGTCGTGCAGGTCATCGGCCCCCTGGACGGCGGTGAGAGGTACCTGCGCAGCCAGCCCCGTGGTCCGGCTGCGCAGGAAGTCGAGAAGGAGGTGAGCGTCGATCGGCTTCCGCAGGCAGGCCATCGCACCCGCGGCCGCCGCCTCCGCACGGACCGCGTCGGTCGGGTCGACGGTGACGACCAGGAAGCGGGCGCGGCAGCCGTCGTGCCGCAAGCGGCGGAGCATCGCGAGACCGTCGGTGCCGGGCATGGAGACATCGGTGACGACGAGGTCAGGGGAGGTGATCCGGGCCTGCCTGAGCGCATCGGTGGAGCCGTTGGCCTCCAGCACGTGCCATCCGCCGAGACGGAGCAGGCCGGCGACCCGGCGGCGGGCCTCGGACTCGTCGTCGACCACCAGGGCGGTCAGCACGTGAACCAGCCGGTGCGGGCCGATTCCATCGTCCAGCCGTAGGTGGTCTGGGTCGTGACGGAGTACTGGATCGAGTACGTGGTGGCGTTGTAGAGCGAGATGGGCGCACTCCAGCTGGTGGCGGTGGCGCCCAGCTGCACGGTCTGGACGAAGCCGTCGCTGAAGGTGACCGAGACGAGATAGCCGCTGATCCGCGTCGAGGTGCTGAGGTTCCAGGTGGCCGCCATGGTGGCCGCCGTCTTGGTGCAGGTGAGCGAGCCCGTGACGTTGGTGGGGGGTGCGACGGTCGCGGTGGCGATCTGCGTGGTGGCCGCGGTCATCGTCTCGCTGAAGGACGCCTGCGCAGGGTGGGCGGGGCCCAGGCCGCCGAACACGACGGCGACGGTGAGGGCCAGCAGCAGCAGGCTGCGTCGAATGCCGGTCATGGCCTTTCCTCCTCGTCTTCGCGGGTGGGGCGCCAGATGCTGAGCAGGAGCCAGCCGACCAGGAGCGTCGGGGCGCCGTAGCTCAGCACGGGGGCGACCATGGGGTTGCGGAGCAGCTGGATTGCGTGGCCGAGCTCGGGAATGACGGCACGGACCTGGTAGGCGGTGTCGCCCTGGAGCGTTGCGGTCCAGGGATCCACGGCGTCGTTCGCGTCGCCCTTGGTCTGCACGGTGACCGTGCTGGCCGCGCCGTGGTCCACCGAGACGACCCGGTGGGTGACGACGCTGTGGTCGCCGACGGGGATGCGGTACGTGATCACCATGCCCTCGGTGACGTCCGAGACGGCGATCGGCGTGACGACGGTGACGTCGCCGGGCTCGATCTCCGGCGCCATGCTCGCGGTCAGCATGGTCATGGTGCGGTAGCCGAACACGTGCGGTCCGACTGCCAGGCCGGCGAAGGCCACGATCGCCAGTCCCAGGATCCCGCGAACCAGCCACGGGGTCAGGCGACCCAGGATGCGGCGGGTCAGACCGGCCCAGTGGGCGGCTGCGGATCGCTTGTCCGCGACCGGGGGCAGCGCGCTGGCGGCCCCCGGGCGACGGACGGGGAGGACTGCGGTCATGACTGGATCTCCGGTGTGGTCGTCAGCCGACGTCAGTGGGCGGTGCCGGAGCGCTGCATGCCGGTGAAGCTCAGGCTCAGCGTGGCGGACTTGCCCTGGAAGGTGTTGTCGGCGCTGGCGGGCAGCGAGATCGAGAACAGCATGTAGTCGGTACCCCCTGCGCTCAGGGCCGCCGGGTTGGCCAGACCGATGGTGGTCACGGCCGGGCCGTTGTAGATCGTGGACGTCGTGCCCGAGCAGGCGTAGGTCGGCGCCGCGGCGGTGCCACCCTGGGTCCACGCGACCGAGCAGGACTTCAGCGACAGCTGCAGGCCGTTCAGGGTGTCGGTGGTCAGGACGCTGCCCGCGGTGGCGACCGAGCTGAAGTTGACCGAGCCGAGCGTGGCTGAACCGTCGTTGACCAGGTTCACCGCGCGGGTGAGCGAGTCACCGGGGACGAAGCCGGCGGTGGTCACCGGGACGGCGTAGCCGACCTGGTTGACGTTGATCGACAGGGTGCCCGACTGGATGGTCGTGTCGACGGGGGTGGTGCTGTCGGTGAAGCTTCCGAAGGTGCCCATGCCCGCGACCGCGGCGGCGGTGCCGATGACGGCGAGTGAGCCCACAACCTTGCGGACGTTCGTGTTGTCAGCGATCTGACGGGTCTTGGTGTTCATGTCCCTGCGTCTCCCTGTGTCCTGTGCGCTCACCGGGGTTCCGGTGACAAGGAGAACTCTGCGGGGGCAACCGCAGGCGACCCGCCAGTGATCCGCAAGGAATGCACAAGAAAAAATCAGCTTCTGCCAGCCCCTGCGCAGTCCTGGCTCGCGCGGGCGAGCGGTGGGGGGCGGGGGGTCTCGCCGGCTCTAGCCGCGATGTCGTCGGGCGGACGGCGGACGGCGGAGTGCGGAGTGCGGACGGCGGAGTGCTACGCGCGGGGGAGGACCATCGTGAACGTCGTCCCCGCGCCCTCGGCGCTCTCCAGGTCGAGCGTCCCGCCGTGGGCGGTGGTGATGGCCTTGGTGATCGAGAGCCCCAGGCCCACGCCCGGGACGGCGTTGCGCTGCGCGGTCGAGGCGCGGAAGAACCGGGTGAACATTCGCCCCTGCTCGCCGGCCGGGATGCCCATGCCGGTGTCGCGCACGGCCAGCAGGGCCACCGGCTCTGCCCCGGGGCGCTCGTCGTCGCTCAGGTCGCCGTCGGTGGTGCGCCAAGCGGCGCGCAGGGACAGGTCGACCCGACCGCCGGCGGGGGTGAACTTCACGGCGTTGGAGATGAGGTTGTCGCAGGCCTGCCCCAGGCGCACGGCGTCCCCAGGGACGACCAGCCCCCCGTCCGGGACGTCGACGGCGACCTTGACGCCGGCATTGGCGGCGGTGACCCGGATGGTCTCCTCCGCGGCGCGCACCACGCCGGCCAGGTCGACGTCCTCGGGTTGCAGCGTGAACCGGCCGGCCTCGACCTGCGCCGTGAACAACAGGTCGCCGACGAGCCGGAGCAGCCGCTGGGCGTTGCGCTCCACCGTGGTCAGGTACTGCCGCTGCTCGTCGGTCAGCGGCTCGCTGTCGGGATCCATGACCAGCTCGAGGTAGCCGAGGATCGAGCTCAGCGGCGTGCGCAGCTCGTGGCTGATCAGGCTCACGAACTGGTCCTTCATGCGCTCGGTGGCCCGGGCCTCGGTCATGTCGGTGCCGACGAAATTCCACCCGGCGTGCACGCCACGGTCGTCGGTGCGCGGCGTGACCGCCACCGCAACCGTCCGGCGCTGCCCGTCGCCGGCGACGTACGTCCAGTCGCGCACGTCGCTGCCGCGCTCGATCGCGGCGTGCACCAGCGCCGCCAGGCCGGGGGCCGTGCCGGCTTCCTCGGCGACCTCGGCGAGCTCCTCGGGCAGGTGGAACTCCACGATGGACCGCTTGCGGACGACGTCGAGCCGGGGAAGGCCGAGCATGCGTTCGGCGCCGGGGTTCCACACCCGGATGACGCCGTCGCGGTCGGTGCCGATGATCGACTGCTCGGTGACCGCGTCGATGACGCTGGTCATGGTCTGTGCGCGGGCGGCGAGCATGCGGGTGGCCTGGTCGAGTTCGTCGGCGCGCGTCTGCACCTGCGCGAGCAGGGTGGCGCGCTCGCCTTCGAGTCCGGCGATCCGGGCGGCCTGGCGTGCCAGCCGTCGGGAGGTGTCGTTGACCGCCAGACCAGCGAGGCCGACGACGGCCGGACCGAGCAGCAAGGCCCCGGAGAGGCCGACCGCGGGAGCGCTGGCCAGCAGTCCCGGCACGAGGAGCGCCGCTGCGGTGCCGAGGACGGCGACGGGGACGCCGCGCCGCCCGGGCGCGGTGATCAGGGCGAGCACCGGGCCGAGCAGGAGGAACAGCACCGCGGGCGAGGCGGTACCGGCGCAGAGCAGGGCGACGGCGGCCAGGTGGGCCGACGGGACCAGGAGCGCGCCGGACCGCGTGGCCGCAGTGCGGTCGATCAGCCCGGCGGTGCCGCTGGCAAGGAAGGCGGTGGCCAGGCCGGCGAGCACGAGCTCCGGGTCGATGACGGGCAGCGCTCCAACGCCCAGCAGGGCTGCCGCCAGGGCGAACGTCCCCGTGGCCGGCAGGGCCCGGCCCAGCAGGGAGCACCGCGCCGAACCACGGAAGGCGAGCAGGCGCCGCCTGCGCGCCCGGTCAGCCGGGCGAACCGCGGTCAGGCCGGTCGGGGTGACCTCGGCGATCGTCACGCGGGCTGCTCGACGGTGAGGGAGCGCACTTGTCGCACCAGGCTGGAGACCTGGAACGGCTTGGCGAGGTAGGCGTCGGCACCGGCGGCCAGACCCCGGGCGACGTCGTCGACGGAAGCGCCCGCAGACAGCAGCAGCACGCGGACGCCGGCGGTCGCCGGGTCGTCGCGCAGGGCGATGCAGACCTCCAGGCCGGTCGCACCTGGCATGGAGACGTCGAGGACGGCCAGGTCGGGCACTTCGGCGCGGGCCGCGGCGAGCGCAGCGGTGCCGTCATGGACCGCGGAGACCACGGTGGCGCCGGCCTTGGCGACGGCCAGGCAGACCAGTGCGCGGATGTCGTCCTCGTCGTCGGCGACCAGAACCCGCGGGGGACCGGCTCCGGGGCGGCTGTGCGGTGCCGGTCCGACAGGGCCGCGCAGGACGTCGTCCATGGCAGCTCCCGTCGGTCAGGTGGCTCCGCGACCGGAGCCATGGGCCTTGTCACCAGGGACAACGGCCCCCCGGGAGGGGGTCTGCAGCGCGCTCGAGGGCACCTCACCCGATCAGGTGAGGCGCACAGCACAGCGCCCCGCCGGAGACTTCCGGCGGGGCGCTGTGTCGTTCCGTGCTGTGTCGTTCCGTGCTGTGCGGATCAGCGGGTCAATGCGACCCGTCGATCACGGGGTTGCGGTGCTCTGGACCGAGGTCTTGGCCTGCTGCGCCTGGCTCTGCACGTCGGCGGCTGCCGACTTGCCTTCCTCGGCCACCGTGGCGGCGGCGTCCTGAGCGGTGGACTTGACCGAGTCGACGGCCTGCTGCGCGGCCGGCTTGAGCTGGTCACCGATCTCCTGGGCCGCCTGCTTGGCCGGCTCCAGAAGGGCGTCCTTGTGCTCGCGGACGGCGCTCTCGGCCTGCTGGGCCAGCTGCTTCTCCTTCTCCGACGCCGGGAGGAGGCTGGAGACCAGCCACCCGACACCGAAGGCGATGACGCCGGCGGCCAACGGGTTGCCCTGCGCCTGACGCACGATGGTGTCCGGGGCCTGCTGTACGGCGCCCATGGCGGACGAGGCAGCGTGCTGGACGCTGTCGGCCGCGCTGGCGGCGGCGCCCTGCACCGAGCCCGCCGCGTTGGACGCGGCGTCCTGCACCGAGCCCGCCGCGTTGGATGCCATGCCGTGTGCCTGCGAGGTGGTGTCGTGGGCGCTGCCCATGACCTTCTCCTTCAGGTTGGTGATGCGGCCCTTGGCGGCCGTCACCCGCCGGTCCATGACGCGCGCCGGGTTGACCTTCTCGTTGAGGGCGTCGACGTCGTAGCTGAGCTCGCGTCGCGTGTCCTCGATCTGCCGCCGGATGACGTCCGGGTCACTACTGGTCATTGCTGCGACTCCTTGAGTCGGGGGAGCTGCGGTCTGGTGGTCAGTGGGGCTTGAGGGCGCCGGGGACCTGCTGAAGGGTCTCCACGGTGCGCTCCGGCTTCGGGTTGACTTCTTGGAACTTCTTCTTGCCCATCAGTCCGGCGACGGCGCCGACGATCCCCCAGAGGATCGCCACGATCAGCGCCGACCAGCTGTGGCCCACGAGGTGCGCCAGGGCCCACCAGAGTGCGATCGACAGGAACATCAGGACCATGTAGCCGGCGAAGCCGGCCACCCCGAAGAGCCCTGCGCCCGTGCCTGCCTTCTTCGCCTCGGCCTTGACCTCCACCTTGGCCAGCTCGAGCTCCTGGCGCATGAGGGTCGAGAGGTCCTTGGCGACCTCTCCCATCAGCTGGCCGACCGATACGCCCTCGACGTCCGGGTGACCGCTGTCGGTGGTCGACGCCCCCATCGAGCCGCTGTAGTCAGCCGCATAGTTCTGCGCAGCCGGGTCGGCGTAGCCCTGCTGGGCGCCGGCGGGCGTGGCGCCCGAGTACGGGGTGCTCATGGTCTAGACCACCCCGCCGGGACGCCGCGCGGGGTCGTCCCAGCCGGCCGGCGTGGTCGGCGGAACGACGCTGCCCGCCGGCGGGACCGTGCCGTAGGGCGGCGGGGGCAGTGGTGCACCCGACCCTGGCGTGGTGCCCAGTCCGCCGGTGCTGCCCAGTCCGCCCGTGGTGCCGGTGGTGACGCTGTAGTCCGAGTAGGTCGGGGCCGGGTCGACGTAGTTGGTCTGCGCCGCGCGGTATCCGGCCGAGCCGTTGCTCGAGGGGCTCGAGGTGCTGTGTGCGGCCTTCACGCCGCTGGTGAGGCGGCCGGCGAGCACGCCCGCGGCCGCGGCGCCCAGCAGGAACAGGCCCGGCTTGCGGCGGGCGAACCTGCGGACGTCGTCGAGCAGCTCGGCCGGCTCGCGGTTCTGCAGCATCGAGGCGAAGTTCTCGACCTGGGTGGACGCCTGCTGGAGCAGGTCCCGCGCCGGGCCGGGTGCGCCCTCGCTGCTGCCGTCGGCGAGCGCCCGCAGCTCCTGGGCGAGCGAGGACAGGCTCTGCCCGGCCTTCTGCTGCTGGGAGACCACCTGCTCCTTGACCTGGGTGCGGCCCTGGTCGAGCAGGTCCTTGGCCTGGCGCTGGGTCTCCTGGACGACCTCCCTGGCCTGGTCGGTCGCCGTCGCGGCGACCTGGCTACCGGCCTGCGCGGCGGTCTGGCCTACGTTCCTGGCCTCGTCCACCGCGACGTCCTTCGCCTCCTTGGCGCGGCCTGTGGTCGACTGGGAGCTGGTCGACTGTGAGCCCGACCCCGCAGTGGTGGCGGGGGGCGGGAGTGGGGCGTCGATGGAGTGAGTCATCGGTCCTCCTCGGCATGGTTCGTGGTCGGATGAGGCGCTACCCCGAGGCCGTTCCGCCACACATGCGGGGCGGTGCGGGAACGATCACGGGGCGGTGCGTGGAACGGCGGCTCCGCTGCCGATCGTCCGGCGCATCCATGCGTCACGGGCAGGCGGGGAGGCGTGAGCCGACACGCGGGGAGACACGTCGGTTCGGCCGCCCTGTGGGAGCGCCGCAGGGACGTGGTACCCCCGGGGTGCGGCATCCGAAACGACATATGCTGGTCGCTCCGCGAAGAACAGGCGCCCGTGCGCCGGCGGACGCCCTGCGGGGTGTGCCGGGCTCAGCCGAGGTCGCCGGCGGCGAACGTGTCGCACTGTGCGGGGTCACCGGTCTGGTAACCGGCGGTGAACCAGTGCTGTCGCTGCTCCGAGGAGCCGTGGGTGAACGCGTCCTGGTTCACCGTGCCGCCGCCGAGGTTCTCCTGGATGAAGTCGTCACCGATCCGCCCGGCCGCGTCGAGCGCGCGGGCGATGTCGTCGTCGCTGATCTCCGCGATCAGCGGTTCGCCCGAGTCGTCGGGGACGGTCTCGGCGTGGTCGGCCCACGCGCCGGCGTAGCAGTCGGCCTGCAGCTCGAGGCGGACGGTGCCGCTGGTCGGGCCGGTCTCACCGGGGTCCACCTGCTGGTTCGTGCCCAGCAGGTTCTGCACGTGGTGCCCGTACTCGTGGGCGATGACGTAGGCGTTGACGAACAGGCCACCTTCGGCACCGAACTGCTCCTGCAGTTGGTCGAAGAAGTTCAGGTCGATGTAGACGAGTTGGTCGGCCGGGCAGTAGAAGGGGCCCGAACCGCTGGTCGCGCCGCCGCACCGGGTCTGCACCGAGCCGGAGAAGTAGACCGTGTCGGTGGGCTGGTAGCGGCTCCCGAGGCTCCGGGACCAGAAGTCCTGGATCGACTCGATGTCGGCGGCGACCGCGCAGTCGACCGAGGTGTTGGCGTCCCCGCCGTTCCGGCAGCTCGCCTCCAGGGCCTGGTTGTCGGCCGTCTCGCCCGCACCGAGACCGGCCAGCCCGCCCAGGGCCGCGCCTGTTCCGCTGCTCCCGCCGC
Source organism: Blastococcus sp. (assembly GCA_025965715.1). Taxonomy (GTDB): domain Bacteria; phylum Actinomycetota; class Actinomycetes; order Mycobacteriales; family Geodermatophilaceae; genus Blastococcus_B. The sequence goes on from JAOPWJ010000035.1 coordinate 18,152, forward strand.
CGATCAACTGGAAGAGCACGATCACCACCAGGCCGACCAGCCCGAGGCCGCCGCCGCCCACGGCGATTCCGCGCCCGCCGCCGAGGCGGCCGCCACGACCACGGAGATCGCGGACACTCGACGTGTCCACGCTGGCGTTCTCGCGGTACCTCATGCTGGACGGGCCTCCCGATCGCGTGTGCGGACGTCGCGGACGTCGACCGTCGCATCGCTTCCGCGGTGCCCGCGACTCGGACACGACGGGGCAGGCCGTGCCCGGCGATGCGCACGGTGTCGGCCCGACGTCCTAGGGTCGGGTCAACCGACCCAGGAGGAACAGGTCATGGCGGTCTCCAACCGCGTTCGTGCCGCCCTCACGACGACGGTGCTCGCCACCGCGGCGACCGGCTTCATGGCCGGGTGCGGGGTGGGCGCCGACGACGAGGAGCAGGTCGCCTACTGCACCGACGAGAACGGGGAGATCGTCGACGACGATCTCTGTGACGACGACCGCGGGGGTGGCCTCGGTGGCGGGCTGTTCTTCCTCTATCTCGGCGGGTTCCGGTCCGGCCTGCCGGTGGGCACGGTGCTGCCTCGCGGGGGCACGCGGATCAATCCGGGGGACACGGCCGCCCGGCAGGCTGCCGGGCTGCCCGGGACGGGCAGGGTGAGCGCGGGAACGCGGGTCAGCGGCGGCCTGGGCAGCGGGATCGGCAACCGCGCCGGCACCGGCGCCGGCAGCTGAGCTCACGCAAGCGGCTGTGGTCATCGCGTGAGACGCATCGAGAGCGGCGTCGTCCGGCCCGGATGGGAGGCCGAGATCGAGGCCCAGGGTCTGGTCTACAACCGCACCCACCTGCCTGGCGGCGAGGTCCGCAGCTACTGGCGGGAGGGCCCGTTCTACGACTTCACGATGGCCGAGATCGCGCAGCTCGAGGGCTCGGTGGCCCAGATGTTCGAGATGTGCGTCGCCGCGGGTGACCACGTGGTCGACAACGACCTGTTCGAGCGCATGCGCATACCCCCGATGGCCCGCCCGCAGATCCGGCGGACCTGGGAGGCGGAGCCGCCCAGCATCTACGCCCGTTTCGACCTGCGTTACGACGGCGAGGGCCCGCCCAAGCTGCTGGAGTTCAACGCCGACACCCCGACCGGGCTGGTCGAGTCCGCCGTCACCCAGTGGAACTGGCACCTGTTCACCGGGCAGGGCCGTGACCAGTGGAACGCCCTGCACGACAAGCTCGTCGCCGCCTGGCGGCGCAATCTGCTCAAGTGGGAACGGCGCACCGGCGTGCGCCCGAGGGTGCACCTGGCATGGACCAGCGAGGAGACCTCGGGCGAGGACCGGATGACGGTCGCCTACCTCATGGACACCGTGGTGCAGGCCGGCTACGAGGCGGTCGAGCTGATCGTCGAGGACATCGTGCTCGACGACGGTGACGGCCGGTTCTACGACCAGCAGGGCCGCCACCTCGACGTCGTCTTCAAGCTCTACCCCTGGGAGTGGCTGATCGAGGACGAGTTCGGTCCCGCCGTCCTGGCCGACGGCATGCGTCCCGGCGGAACGACGTGGGTGGAGCCGGCGTACAAGATGCTGTGGAGCACCAAGGCGTTGCTGCCCGTGCTGTGGGAGCTGTTCGGCAGCGACCCGGTGCTCGGGGAGCTGCTCCTGCCCGCGTACTTCGCCGACGAGGTGCCCTCCTCCTGGCGGGACTACGTACGCAAGCCGCTGTGGGGCCGGGAGGGGGCCAACGTGGCCATCGTCCGGGACGGCGCGGTCGCGGAGCAGCTGCCCGGCCGTTACGGGACGGAGGGCTTCGTCGTGCAGGAGTTCGCGCCGTTGCCCGACTTCGCGGGGGTGGACGGCCCGCACCACCCTGTACTGGGCGCCTGGGTCGTCGACGGCGAGCCGGCCGGCCTCGGCATCCGCGAGAGCGACGGGCTGATCACCGACAACCTCAGCTACTTCGTGCCGCACACGGTCGACTACTCGCCTCCGCGCGCCGCTGACCGCCGGTCGTCCTAGATTCGCCCCATGCCACTCGAAGGTGAGTACGAGCCGAGTCCGCGCGCGTGGGTCCGCGACCAGGTTGAGCTCTACGAGCGCACCGGCGGCCAGGAGGGCAACACGCTGCGCGACCGTGGCCTGCCGGTGGTTCTCTTCAGCACCCGGGGTGCCACGAGCGGCAAGGTGCGCAAGCACCCGCTCATGCGCGTCGAGCACGACGGCGCCTATCTGATGGTCGCGTCGCAGGGCGGTGCGCCGACGAACCCGGCCTGGGTGGCCAACCTGCGCAAGGCGCCGGACCAGGTCACCGTGCAGGACGGGCCAGAACCGTGGGACGGCGTCGCCCGCGAGCTCTCCGGCGAGGAGCGCGACCTGTGGTGGGAGCGGGCGGTGGCCGCCTTTCCCGATTTCGCCGACTACCAGACGCGCACCGAACGGCGGATCCCGATCTTCCTGGTCGAGCGCCGCAGCTGACCGCCCGGCCCGCGCTCACGTCGCGCGGGGGGTCAGATCGTCGGTGATCCGCAGGGCGAGGGCCGCCGCCAGCGCGTCGTCGCCCCGGGCGCGGGCGCCCAGGAGCCCCCAGCCCAGGTCGGCAACCGACCGGGCCTGATCGAGCCCGGCCGACGTGCTGGCGGGCGGGAAGAGCTCCGTCCGGGCGGCGGTCATCACTTCACCCAGGTCCACCAGGGCATCGTGCAGCCGCCGGTCGGCGCCAGCTCCGGTGCGGGCGGCCGCCACCGCCGCCGTGGCGGCGCCGGCGACCGCCCCCGGCAGGCGACGGCTGCCCGCGCGCAGGAAGAGGGTCAGGCCGACGACGACCCCGAGGGTGATGCCGATGGCGGTCTCGGCGAGCCGCTCCTCGACGAGTGCGACGCCCGGCTGGCTGGGCACCCCTATGTGCACCTGCACGAGCACCATCGGGGTGATGACGGCGACGGCGAGCCCGTACTGGTGCGCGACCAGCATCTCCACCGCGAACTGCAGGAGCCCGACGAGGCCGATCTCCACGCCGACCGGAAGGTCCGCCCCGATGATCAGCCACGCGATCAGGACGCCGAGAACGGTCCCCGCCGCCCGGTTCACCGCGCGATCGCGGGTGTGCCGCGCATCCGTGCCCAGCTGCACTGCCACCGCCGTGGTCGCCGCCCAGTAGGGGTTCTGCAGACCGACCGCCGTGGCGGTCAGAGCCGCGGCGGTGGCGCCCAGCCCGATGCGCAGGGAGCTCGCGATCAGCGGCCGCTCCCACCACCGCCTCCGGAGCGCGTTCTCCGGCTCCGGGGACATGGGGGCGGGGGAGGCGGCTGCGAGGCCGGCCGGCAGGGCGCGGAGGAAACGCTGCTCGATGTCGCGCAGCCGCGTCTCGAGGACGTCGTCGCGACTGCGGCCGGCCCACCCGACGGCGGCATCGGCGGTGCGCACGGCGTGGGCCACGGCGCCCGGGCGGGTCGGCCATGGGCCGCCCTTCTCGACGGCTGCGACCGCTCGCTCCGCCGCGCCGACCGCCCGCCGCTCGGGACCCGTGGGATCCCACAGCCAGGGCAGCATGCAGCCGCACCAGGCCAGCGCGGCACCGCCCGCGGCGGCGACGAGGGCGGATCCGAGGCCCACGGAACCCGCGAGGGCGCTGGAGCCGCCGTAGACGAGCATGGCTCCGAGTGGTCCGGGCGGGCCCGTCCGCCAGACGCCGCTGGCGACCCCGGCGGCCGCAGCCACCGCACCGGCGGCGAGCGAGAGCACCACGGGGTGCCCTCCGACGAGCGCACCCAACCCGGCGGCGAGAGTGAGGGCGAGCCCCACTCCGGCCACGACGAGGCCGCGACGGCGGTAGGGCAGCGCGTGGCCGTAGATGGCGGTGAGGGCACCCAGCGAGGCGGCGGTACCCAGCGCCGGCTGGGCCCAGACCGCGCCCGCCACCAGGGGAAGGACGACGCAGATCCCGGCGGTGACGCCGCGGCGCCCACCGGTCTGCCACAGCGCCGAGAACGCGGGCAGCCGGGGGCCCAGGAGGGAGGCGCGCACCCGTGCCAGGGCGAAGGACCCGCGCGCCACGACGTCCATGGTGGCAGGGCGATGCCGGTCGGCGTCCTGCGGTCACATGCCGGTCGGCGTCCTGCGGTCACATGCCGGACAGCGCGGTGGCCACCTCCGGGATCGACGCCGCCACCTCAGCGGGAAAGTCGATGAACGGGGTGGGGGTCACGGTGCGCCGGGCACCCCTGCCGGTGTACCGCCAGGTGCCGACGATCCGGCCGTCGTGGATCACGGTGGCGCGGAACATCCCGTTGCCGCCGGGAACGATGCGGTCGGCGAACTCGGGGTCGAGAACCGCGCCGCGCTCGCCGTAGCCGAGCACGAACTCGTCGAAGCCGGGCAGCAGGAAGACCCCGCGGGCCTCGGCCCGGCACGCCGCGAGCCGGTCGGGGGTCTCGGGGTCGAGGAAGTGCTCGACGCCGGCGACCTCGATGCGGGCCAGGTGGGGTCGCGCGATCGCCAGTCCGGCCTTGACATCGCGCACGGTGGAGCCCGCCCAGCGCACCAGGTCCCTGACCGTGGCCGGACCGTGGCTGCGGAAGTAGCGCACGGTCAGCTCGCCCAGCGCCTCCTCCGGGTCGAGCCGGCGCGGCGCCGGCACCCACTCGTCGAGCAGGACGAAGCGCTGCTCGGCGCCGTCGGTCGGGCCCAGGCACAGGGTTCCGGTCTGGGCCAGGAACCAGAGCAGGTGGTAACCGCGCTGGCCCGTCGTCGCGACGCCGCCGCCGGCCATCGCGGCGAGCAGGGTCTCGCGGCGCAGCGACCGCCCGCCGGTCAGTGTCGCGACGACCGTGGCGCGGGCGTTCTCCACGTCGTCCTCGGTGAGGTCCAGCCGCGCGCGCCGGGTCGCCGCCCCGGCGAGGACGCGGGGGCTCAGGAGGCCCAGCAGCCAGTGCAGGTCCTCGGCCGCGACCAGGTGGAGCGTGCCGCGCATCGGCCAGGACCGCACGACGGCGCCGTCGTCCAGCGCGGCCACGACGTCGGACCGGCGGCGGCCGGAGGTGCGCAGCGCGACCGAGGTCAGTGCGCCCGGGTAGTCCTGGCCCTGCACCGCCGTCAGCGAGCGCACGGCGCCGGCGGCCGAGGGGTGCGGCGGTCCCGCGATCCGCTGGGCCACCAGCCGCATCAGGGCGACGTCGTGCAGGGTGGCCATGGCGTCACCGTGGCAGGTGGGAAGGACGGACCCCCACGGGCCGGGAGGGCCGGAGGCCCCGCAGGTAGCGTGCCCGTCGTGATGGGGATGGGCGGAGCCGACGGCCCGGAGGCCGAGCGGCGCCGGCGGCTGGTCGCGGGCCTCCTCGTGCTGGCCCTGGTCCTCGGTGCGGGCGCCGTCGTCCTCTCCACGCTGCTGAGCTGAGGAGGCCGCAGGCGGCCACCGACGCCGGGGACGACGGGCAGGTCACCGCCTGACGGCGCGTCGCGAGTCCGCCACGCCGTGGGCGAACGGCGGTCGGGACCTTCGTCCCTGGATCTTGGACCCGGCGCTTGTGAAGGTCATCCCTGCACGTAGCGAGCGGGCCGGCCTTCCGGCGGCCCCCGCGGGGGGAACGTCGACTGCCGCCCCGGCGGCACACCTGGTGAGGACCGTTCATGGCGTTGGCAGCACTGCCCACGATCACCGACCCGTCCGTCTGCTCCGCGATGTCCCGGCTCTCGCAGGAGTTCCCGCACGTCGGCCTCCGTTCCATCTCGATCGTGGTCTGCACCTGCCGCGAGGAGCTTCGCGGCTCACCCGAGGGCGCACTGCCCGAGCTGGTGGAGCGCCTCGCCCGCCATCGGCTGCAGGCCGCCGCGGCCTGAGCCGGCGGCCGGCTCGGTAACCCGGTTGCCCGTCCCGGGAGAATGTCCGGGTGGGCTACGTCGATGTGAGCGGGATCCGGCACACCCTTCCTGACGGGCGGGTGCTCCTGGACGACGTCTCGTTCCGCGTCGGCGAGGGTGCCCGGGCCGCACTGATCGGTGAGAACGGTGCCGGCAAGACCACGCTCCTGCGCATCATCGCCGGCGATCTCGCGCCCGAAGCCGGAGCCGTGGCACGGACCGGCGGCCTCGGCGTCATGCGCCAGTTCATCGGCTCGGTGCGGGACGACACCACCGTCCAGCGGTTCCTGGTCGACCTCTCGCCGCCCGCCGTCCGCGAGGCGTGGGAGGCGGTCGAGAGGGCCGAGCTGGTACTCATGGAGACCGACGACGAGCGCACGCAGATGGCCTACGCCCACGCCCTCGCCCACTGGGGGGACGTCGGCGGGTACGAGGCCGAGGTCACCTGGGACACCGTGACCGTGGCTGCGCTGGGGCTGCCGTACGAGCGCTGCAAGTACCGCGAGCTGTCCACGCTCTCGGGCGGGGAGCAGAAGCGGCTCGCCCTGGAAGGACTCCTGCGCGGACCCGACGAGGTGCTGCTGCTCGACGAGCCAGACAACTACCTCGACGTCCCCGGGAAGCGCTGGCTGGAGGAGCGGCTGCTGGAGACGCGCAAGACGGTGCTCTTCGTCAGCCACGACCGTGAGCTGCTCTCCCGGGTGGCCGACCGCGTGGTCACCGTCGAGGGCGGCTCGGCCTGGGTGCACGGCGGGGGCTTCGTCAGCTATCACGAGGCCCGGAGCGCCCGGCACGAGCGGCTCGCGGAGCTGCGCCGCCGGTGGGATGAGGAGCACCAGCGGCTGATCGACCTGGTGCGCACCATGCAGCAGCAGGCGGCCAACTCCCCGGACATGGCGAACCGATATCACGCCATGCAGACGCGGCTGGCCAAGTTCGAGGCGATCGGTCCGCCGCCCGACCGCCCGCCGGAGCAGAAGGTGGCGATGCGGCTGCGCGGCGGGCGCACCGGCGTGCGAGCGGTGATCGCCGAGCAGCTCGAGCTGACCGGCCTGATGAAGCCGTTCGACGCCGAGGTCTGGTACGGCGACCGGGTCGGCGTTCTCGGGGCGAACGGTGCGGGCAAGTCGCACTTCCTGCGGCTGCTCGCCGGGCAGGACGTCCGGCACACCGGCGACTGCCGGCTCGGCGCCCGCGTCGTCCCCGGGTTCTTCGCCCAGACCCACGCGCATCCCGAGTGGCAGGAGCGGACGCCGGTCGATCTGCTGTGGCACGGCGAGCCGGGCCGTCCCGGCGTCGACCGCGGCCGCGCCATGGCAGCGTTGCGGCGCTACGGGCTGGCCGGCCAGGGTGACCAGCTCTTCCGCTCCCTGTCGGGCGGGCAGCAGGCCCGGTTCCAGATCCTGCTCCTGGAGCTGTCCGGCGCCACGCTGCTGCTGCTCGACGAGCCCACCGACAACCTCGACGTGCTCTCCGCCGAGGCGCTGGAGGAGGCGCTCACCGCGTTCGACGGCACGGTTCTCGCCGTCACCCACGACCGCTGGTTCGCGCGCTCCTTCGACCGGTTCCTGGTCTTCGGGGCCGACGGCCGGGTCTACGAGTCCGTGGAACCGGTCTTCGACGAGACGAGGGTGCAGCGCGCCCGCTGAGCTCACGTCGGCGGGTCCTACAGGTCGGGATCGAGATTCCCGGTGCCGCCGATCCGGTCGAGCTCTTCCAGCTCCACCGGGCCGAGTACCCGCGCGGCCGCCTCCAGGTTCTCCTCGAGGTGGGCCACCGATGAGGTGCCCGGGATGAGCAGCAGATTGGGGGAGCGGGACAGCAGCCAGGTCAGCGCGACCTGCATGGGCGTGGTCTCCAGCCGCCGCGCCACCGTGTTCAGGGCCGCCGACTGCAGTGGGGTGAACCCGCCCAGGGGAAAGAACGGCACGTACGGGATGCCCTCGCGGGCCAGCGCGTCGATGAGCGGGTCGTCGTGCCGGTGCACCAGGTTGTAGTGGTTCTGCACGCAGGCGACCGGTGCGATCGCCTGCGCGTCCGCGAGCTGCTGCGTCGTCACGTTGCTGACCCCGAGGTGCGCGATGAGCCCCTGCTGCTGGAGCTCGGCCAGGGCCTCGAACGGCTCGGCCAGCGAGCGCTCCACCGGTTCGGCGAATCCGGGCATCCGAAGGTTGACGACCTCGAGCACGTCGATGCCCAGGTGCTCGAGGTTCTCCTCGACCGCGCGCCGCAGGTCGTCGGGCGAGAGCGCCTCGGGCCAGTCGCCGTCGGGCGTGCGCCGGGCCCCGACCTTGGTGACGATCACCAGGTCCTCGGGGTAGGGGTGCAGCGCCTCGCGGATGAGCTCGTTCACCACGTACGGGCCGTAGTAGTCGCTGGTGTCGATGTGGTTGACGCCCAGCTCCACCGCCCGGCGGAGGACGGCGATGGCGGCGTCCCGGTCGGCGGGCGGCCCCATCACGTGCGGACCGGCCAGCTGCATGGACCCGTATCCCAGGCGGTGCACCCGCCGGCTGCCGAGGGTGTACTCGCCGGACTTCTGTGCGGTCGTCGTCGTCATGGGCCGGTCCTACCCACTGTCCACCGGCTCAGGAACCGGAGACCGCCAGATCGACGACGGGCAGGCCGGTCGGGGCGGCGAGGGCCGCACGTTGCTCCCGCAACTCGACCGTGCGGGCGACGACGGCGATGCCCGCGCCCGTCAGGGCCAGCACCGCGCCCACCCACATCGGGGCGGTGTAGCCGAGGCCGGCGGAGAGCACCGCCGCACCGAGCGCCGCGCCCAGAGCGTTGGCCAGGTTGAACGCGGCCTGGTTGGCGGCCGAGACCAGGCTGCCGCCGGACACGCGCGCTGCCTCGATGACGCCGTTCTGCACGACCGGGGCGAGGGAGAAACCGACGGTCCCGAAGAGCGTGATCAGCACGACAGCGGCCGCGGGCGTCCGGGAGAAAAAGGCGAAGGCGACCAGGACGGCGGCCATCCCGAGCATGCCGGCGACGACGAAGGAGTAGCCGTAGCGGTCACCGTAGCGCCCGCCGATCAGCGTGCCGACCGTCGTCCCGGCGCCGAAGAGAGCCAGCACGGGGGTGACCCACTCGGTGGGGATGCCGCCGAGTTCGGTGAGGATCGGGCTGACGTAGCTGTAGACGGCGAACATCGCGGCGAAGCCGACCATCGTCAGGCCCAGGACCAACCACACCTGACCCCGCCGGAAGGCGCGCAGCTCCGCCGAGAGGCTGCCCCGCTCGGCGTCGTCCTTGGGCAGCCAGGCGAGCAGCCCGCCGATGGTGACCAGGCCGATGACCGCGACGGCGCCCAGGACCAGCCGCCAGCTCGTCTGCTGGGCGACGAAGGTGCCCAGCGGAACGCCGATGACGTTGGCCAGGGTCAGTCCGACCACCATCTGCGAGATGGCCTGGGCGCCCTTCCCCGGCGGCGCGAGCCGGCGGGCGGCCACCGTCCCGACGCCGAAGAAGGAGCCGTGGGACAGGGCCGCGAGCACCCGTGCAGCGGCCAGCGTCTCGTAGGTCGGTGCCACCGCCGACAGGGCGTTGCCGACGACGAAGACGACCATCAGCCCGATGAGCGTCTGGCGAGTGGTGAACCGGACCCCGAGCGCGGTGAGCGTCGGCGCGCCGATCACGACGCCCAGCGCGTAGGCCGAGATCAGCAGGCCGACGGCCGGCACCGAGACGTCGAGCCCGTCGGCGATCTCGGGCAGCATGCCCATGACCACGAACTCGGTGGTGCCGATGCCGAAGGCGCCGATGGCCAGGGCGAGCAGAGCGCGGGGCACGAACGGAACTCCAGGGGACGCGGGCGGGAAGAGGCGCGGCGGACTGCGTCGTCCCGGGCCCTGCGCTCAGACTCTCTCCGCAGCAAGCGCGGCCGGCGGGCTGCCATGCCCGCCGACCGGCGTAAGACTGCTCACAGGGTCATCGACAGTCAGGGCTGGAGCAGCACCTTGACGGTGCCCTCCTTCTTCTCACGGAAGTTCATGTAGGCCTGCGGCGCCTCTTCGAGGGGGACCCGGTGCGTGGCGAAGTCGTCCACGCCGAGCGGGTCGCCCTCGAGCAGCAGCGGAAGGATGTCGGGCACCCACCGCCAGACGTTCGCCTGGCCCATGCGCAGCTGGATCTGCTTGTCGAACATCCGCATGAGCGGCAGCGGGTCGGTCGCGCCGCCGTAGACGCCGGACAGCGAGATGGTGCCGCCGCGGCGCACCGCCTCGATCGCCGTGTTCAGCGCCGCCAGCCGGTCGACGCCGACCACCGTCATCACCTTGGCCATGACCGCGTCGGGAACGATCGCGGTCGCCTTCTGCAGCGCGGACGCGACCGGCGAGCCGTGCGCCTCCATGCCGACGGCGTCGATGACGGCGTCGGGGCCGCGACCGTCGGTCAGGTCGCGAACCTGCGCGACGACGTCGGCCTGCTTGGTGGTGTCGATGACCGTGACGCCGTTGCGGCGGGCGCGCGCCACCCGCTCGGGGACGTCGTCGGAGGCGATGACCTGTCCGGCGCCGAGGTGCTTGGCGACGCGGGTGCACATGTCCCCGATGGGCCCGAGCCCGAGGACCAGCACGCTGCCGCCTTTCGGGATGCCGGCGTACTGCACCGCCTGCCACGCCGTCGGCAGGACGTCGGAGAGGTAGACGTACCGGTCGTCGAGCGGGGCGTCGGGCACCTTGATCGGCAGGGTGTTGCCGAAGGGCACCCGCAGGTACTCGGCCTGGCCGCCGGGGACCTGGCCGTAGAGCTTCGTGTAGCCGAACAACGAGGCGCCCATGCCCTGCTCGCGGTTCTGCGTCGTCTCGCACTGGGACTGCAGCCCCTGGGCGCACATCCAGCAGGTGTTGCAGGAGATGTTGAACGGGACGACCACGCGGTCACCGGACTTCACCGCGGTGACGTCCGAGCCGACCTCCCGCACGATGCCCATCGGCTCGTGGCCCATCACGTCCCCCACCGACATGAAGGGCGCCATCACCTCGATCAGGTGCAGATCCGAGCCGCAGATGCCACTGGAGGTGACCTCCACGATGACGTCCGTCGGATCCTGGATGGTCGGGTCCGGAACGGTGTCCACCCGGACGTCGGCTCGGCCGTGCCATGTGACTGCACGCATGCGGGAACTCCCTCGTTCGGACGGGCTTCGGACCCCGGGGAAGGCCCTTCTGGGCCTAGGTGACCTGGATCGCGCGACTTTCAACCATGCGCGGCGCGCCCTTCACTGAGCGTTGTGGCCAGGTGACGCACGGCGGAAGGACAGGCGTGGACGTCTGTGGCCGGGAACACAGAACTGCAGGTCAATACCCCCGTCCGGAGATCACGAATCAGTCACGGCGTGTTTACATGGGCCCCGCCTCCTCTCCCCGGGAGTGCACGGCAATGCCTCCCAACGGAAGTCAGGTGCATGAGTTCGCTCCACCAGGACAGCCCCCTCGTCGAGGGATCCGCGCCCGTTCCCGGGCACGGATCGACCGAGGAGGAGGCCCCGCAGATTCCGACGCAGCGCCAGGGGAAGGCGCAGCGGTCGGAGGTCGGGCAGACGCCGTCACCCGCCAGGAGGCTCGCAGCGAAGAAGCCCGTCGCAGCGAGGCACGCGGCGACGGAGCCCGCGGCGACGGGGTCCCCCGTGGAGGGGTCCGCTGCGACCGTCACCCGTGGGACCCCGGGCCCGAGGCACGCCGCGCCGCCGGTGGGTGCCGCCGCTCTGGCCGCCCGGGCGAGAGCCGCGGCGGCCACGGCCACGAGCGCCACCCGCAA
>JAOPWJ010000051.1 GCA_025965715.1 Blastococcus sp.
CCCGGAGCCGGTGTCGGCCGCCGTCAACGAGTCCGACCTCGCCGTCGTCTCGGTGCTCTCGGGCAACCGCAACTTCGAGGGCCGGATCAACCCCGACGTCAAGATGAACTACCTGGCCAGCCCGCCGCTGGTGATCGCCTACGCGCTGGCGGGGTCGATGGACGTCGACCTGAACAACGACCCGCTGGGCCAGGACCCCGACGGCAACGACGTCTTCCTGCACGACATCTGGCCGTCCCCGCAGGAGGTCCAGCGGGTCATCGACCACGCGGTCTCGGCGGAGATGTTCAGCAAGGACTACGCCGACGTGTTCGCCGGAACCGAGCAGTGGCGGGCGCTGCCGACGCCGGAGGGTGACACGTTCGCCTGGGACCCGGAGAGCACCTACGTCCGGCGCCCTCCGTACTTCGACGGCATGCCGGCCGAGCCCACCCCGGTCCAGGACATCACCGGCGCCCGCACCCTCGCGGTGCTGGGCGACTCGGTGACGACCGACCACATCTCGCCGGCCGGCTCGATCAAGGCCGACTCCCCCGCCGGCAAGTACCTGCGCGAGCACGGCATCGACCGCCGCGACTTCAACTCCTACGGCTCCCGCCGCGGGAACCACGAGGTCATGATCCGCGGCACGTTCGCCAACATCCGGCTCCGCAACCAGCTGGCGCCCGGCACCGAGGGTGGCGTCACCAAGAACCACCTGACCGGCGAGACGACGACCATCTACGACGCCTCCCGCGCCTACATCGACGCCGGCATCCCGCTCGTCGTCCTGGCCGGCAAGGAGTACGGCTCCGGGTCCTCGCGCGACTGGGCGGCCAAGGGGACGGCGCTGCTCGGGGTGAAGGCGGTCATCGCCGAGAGCTACGAGCGCATCCACCGGTCGAACCTGATCGGCATGGGCGTGCTGCCGCTGCAGTTCCCGGAGGGGCAGAACCGCGAGTCCCTCGGCCTGACCGGGGACGAGGAGTTCACGATCACCGGCGTGACCGCGCTCAACGACGGCTCGGTCCCGCGCACGGTGAAGGTGACGGCCCAGCCGTCGAACGGTGCGGCGGTCGAGTTCGACGCCCGCGTCCGGATCGACACCCCCGGCGAGTCGAACTACTACCGCAACGGCGGGATCATGCAGTACGTGCTGCGGTCCCTCCGCGGAACCGTCGGGGCCTGACGGCATGGATCTCGGCCTGGGCGGTCGCGGCTACCTGCTCACCGGCGCGAGCCGGGGGCTGGGCTTCGCGACCGCCCGGGCCCTGGTCGACGACGGCGCCCGGGTGCTGATCAGCTCCCGGTCCGCCGACGCCGTCGCGTCCTCCGTCGAGGAGCTGGGCGGAGCACCGTCGGCCTTCGGCGCCGCGGCCGACCTCGCCGACCCGGACGCCGCCGTGCGGCTGGTGGCCGAGGCCCACGAGCGGCTCGACCGGGTCGACGGAGTGCTCATCTCGGTGGGCGGCCCGCCACCGGGCAGCGTGCTCGACGTCCCCGAGGAGCACTGGCGGAGGGCTGTCGACAGCGTGCTGCTCGGCCCGCTGCGGCTGGTCAAGGCCCTGGTCCCGCACCTTGCCGAGGGTTCGGCGATCGGCTTCGTCCTGTCCACGTCCGTGCGCCAGCCCATCGGAACCCTGGCCATCTCCAACGGACTGCGGCCCGGCCTGGCGATGACGGCGAAGGCGCTGGCCGACGAGCTCGGGCCGCGCGGGGTCCGCGTGTTCGGGCTGCTTCCCGGCACGATCGCCACCGATCGGATCGCGGAGATCGAGGCCGCCTCGGGCGACGCAGTCGCCGCTCGAGCCCGCACCGAGTCGGGCATCCCGCTGCGCCGGGTGGGACGGCCGGAGGAGTTCGGCCGGGTGGCCGCCTTCGCCCTCTCCCCCGCCGCGTCCTACGTGACCGGCACGATGCTCCCGGTCGACGGCGGCGTCCTGCGCTCCCTGTGAGTTCCTCCCTCGAGGCGCCGCCGGTGCTGATCGCCTGCGCGCACGGCACCCGCAACCCCACGGGGCGCCGGTTGATCGCCGAGCTGGCGCTGGCCGCCCGGGACCTTCGCCCCGGCCTGGTCACGACGGCGGCGTTCGTCGACGTCCAGCCACCGACGGTGGTCGACGTCGTGGCCTCGCTGTCGGCCCAGGGCCGCGCGGCGGTCGTGGTCCCGCTGCTCCTGTCTGGCGGTTACCACGTGCACGTCGACATCGCGGGCGCCGTAGCCGGGCACTCGGGCGCCGTCCCCGCCCGGCCGCTCGGGCCGGACCCCCGGCTCGTGGCGGTGCTCCGCGACCGGCTGGTCGAGGCCGGGGCCGATGCCGGCGATGCGCTGACCGCCGTCGTCCTGGCCGCCGCCGGGTCCAGCGACCCCCGCTCGGTGGCCGATGTCGAGGACACCGCCGCCCTGCTCCAGCGTTCCTGGGCCGGGGCGGTGACGACGGGCTACGGCGCGGCCGCCCAGCCGACCGTCGCCGACGCGGTGCTGGCCGCACGCCGCGCCGGCGCTGTACGTGTCGTCGTCGCGTCCTACCTGCTGGCCCCGGGCCACTTCCACGACAAGCTCCGCGGCGCCGGGGCAGACGCGGTCACCGCTCCCCTGCTGCCCGACGAGCGGATCGCCGCCGTCCTGCTCGACCGCTACGACGCAGCGGCGACGCCCGCAGCCGACTGACGGTGCCGCCGGTCCTGGCGTTCGAGGATCGACGGTGGGACCAGCGTGCCGACGACGCGCCGGCCAGTGCGGAGAGCGCCCCGTCGCCCTGCCACGCAGAGGACGCGAAGCCCCGCTGAACAGAACACCCGTGTCCGGCGGCAGGCGGCTCCACTCGCGGGGCGGCAGCCGCCAGTGCGGCTCGTTCTTCCGGTACAGCCGCAGCATCGACCGGGGCAGGTGATCGCGGGCCAGAACGAGGACGACCACGGCCGAAGCGGCCGGCCGAGCACCCGTCCAGCCGCAGCCGGCGGGCCCGGCCGAGCTCCAGCCCGACGACTGCACCGGAGTCCCCGCCGGCACGGCAACAGCCGCACCCCGGTCCATCCGCGCAGGTGCCAGACGCTGATGCGCCCACGCGCGCCGGGACGCTCGGCGCAGCGTCGTGGGCGCGGTGTCGGGGCGGCGATCGGAACGGCGGCCCGGCGCGCGTCCGCCCGGGATGGCGCGGCCCGATCCAGTGACTGTAACGACGACTGGGACCGTCGTGTCCCTGGAACGGGCCGCGTACCGCTGTCGTGGTCCCCGACAGGGTCCGCTGGGCACCTGGGTGCGACGCGCGCCCGTCCCACCCGCTACTGGGGAGTGAGCAGTCCCCGCAGCTCCTCGGTGAGAGCCTCGCGCTCCTCGGGGAAGCCGTGGAAAGCAGCAGGGGTGGACTGGAACAGCGAGATCCGCCAGCGACCGCTGCCCTCGTCGACGGCCACGAGCGTGTGCACCGTGTGCAGGTCGGGGTCGAGGTCGTTGCCGCCGGCCGGAATCATGCCCGCGTGGGCGAGCAGGACGGCGACGCCTGGGGCCACCGGCCGCACGGAGCGCACCAGCGCCACGTACGCGGGGGTCTGATGGCCGGCGAAGATCTGGCGCAGGTCGGCGGCGATCGACAGGCGGCCGCGGTGATGGCTGCCGTCGAATCCGATGATGTCCCCGTCGTCGGCGAAACCGGCCGCGACAGCCGCTCCGCTGCGCCGGTTCCAGCCGTCCAGGAACGAGGCGTAGAGCGCCCGGATCTGGGCGTCGTGCGGGTGCGCTGAGGTCACGCTCTTCACTGTCTCCTTCTGAGCTGCTGGGACAGGAGTGACGGTAGTGCTCAGGCCACCTCGACCGTTCGACGCTCGCCGCCGGCGAACTGGGTGCGATAGAGGTCGGCGTACCGCCCGCCGAGCGCCAACAACTCCTCGTGCGTGCCCGACTCCGCGATGCGACCGCCGTCGACCACAAGGATCTGGTCGGCGCTGCGGATGGTGGACAGCCGGTGGGCGATGACGAGCGACGTGCGGCCGGCCAGCGCGGTGTCCAGCGCGTGCTGGACGGCGACCTCCGACTCGCTGTCCAGGTGCGCGGTCGCCTCGTCGAGGATGACGATGCCCGGCCCCTTCAGCAGGACCCGCGCGATCGCCAGGCGCTGCTTCTCGCCGCCGGACATCCGGTAGCCGCGGTCGCCCACCACCGTCTCCAGCCCCTCGGGCAGCGAGCGGACAAGGGTCGCGATGCGGGCGCCCTCCATCGCTGTCCACAGATCCTCCTCGGTCGCCTCGGGCCGGGCGTAGAGCAGGTTGGCGCGGATGCTGTCGTGGAAGAGATGCGCGTCCTGGCTGACGACGCCAATGGCCTCGCGCAGGGAGGCGAGCGTCACCCGGCGCACGTCGACGCCACCGATGCGCACCGCGCCTCCGGTGACGTCGTAGAGCCTGGACACCAGGTTGGCGATGGTCGACTTGCCCGCCCCGGACTGCCCGACCAGCGCCACCAGGTGGCCCGGCTCCACCCGGAAGGAGACGTCGTGCAACACGTCGACCGGTCCGCCGTGCTCTGGCAGCGAGACTTCTTCCAGGGACGGCAACGAGACGTCGGAAGCGGCGGGGTAGCTGAAGGAGACCGCGTCGAACTCGATGGACCGGTCCTCGGCCGGCACCGGGACGGCGTCGGGCGCCTCGCGGATCATCGGCTGGAGGTCGAGAACCTCGAAGACGCGGTCGAAGCTGACCATCGCGCTCATGATGTCGACGCGGACGTTGGCCAGCGCGGTCAGCGGCCCGTAGAGGCGCGACAGCAGCAGGGCCAGCGCTACGACGTCGCCGGCGCTCAGCGACCCGGTGAAGGCCAGCGCACCGCCGAGGCCGTAGACCAGCGCCGTCGCCAATGCGGCGACGAGGGTCAACGCGGTGAAGAACGTGCGGCCGTACATGGCCGACAGCACGCCGATGTCCCGGACGCGGGCCGCCCGGCCGCGGAAGGACTCCGCCTCGGCCGAGGGCCGTCCGAAGAGCTTCACCAGCAGCGCACCGGCCACGTTGAACCGCTCGGTCATCGTCGCGTTCATCGAGGCGTTGAGTCCGTAGGACTCGCGGGTGATCTCCTGCAGCCGCTTGCCGATGCGGCGGGCCGGGAGCACGAACAGCGGGACGAGGACCAGCGACAACAGCGTGATCTGCCAGGACAGCGAGAACATGACGCCGGCGGTGAGCACCAGGCCGATCACGTTGGACACCACGCCGGACAGCGTGGAGGTGAACGCCTGCTGGGCACCGACCACGTCGTTGTTGAGCCGGCTGACCAGCGCGCCGGTCTGGGTGCGGGTGAAGAAGGCGACGGGCATGCGCTGCACGTGCTCGAAGACGCGGCTGCGCAGGTCGTAGATCACGCCCTCGCCGATCCGGGAGGAGAACCACCGGGTGGTCAGCGAGATGGCGGCATCGACAACGGCCAGCCCGGCGATGATCAGCGCGATGCGGACGATCCCGGCCGCCGTTCCGTTCAGCCCGGCGATCCGGTTGATGATGTCGCCGGCGAGGAGCGGCGTGATGACTCCGATCACCGACGACGCGACCACCAGGAGGAGGAAGCTGATCAGATCACGCCGGTAAGGGCGGGCGATGCCGAGGATGCGGCGGACCGTGCCCTTGGGCAGCTCCCGCCCCGTCACCGAGGGATCGCGCCGGTAGGACCGCATGGCGGCCATCGACGTCATGGGCTGACCCACGTCCACACCGCCTCCTTGTCGTCGACCGGCCAACATCGCGGGCGCCCGGACTGTTCCGCAGGAGTGTGTCAGCGATCTCCGACAAGCTCGTGGAGCCGCCGGACCTGGGCGGCGCGCTCGGCGGCGTCCTGCACCTCGGGCGCGTTGCGCACCGCCGAGCGGACCAGTGCAGCCGTGGCCCGGCTGGCGCCGACCGGCGGCGCGCACAGCGCGGCCGCGAGGTCATCGACGGTTCCCTCCAGCTCCCCCGCCGGGACGACGACGTTCGCCAGGCCCATGGCCCGGGCCTCGTGCGCCCCCACCGCGCGGCCGGTCAGGCAGATCTCCATCGCCCGCGCGTACCCGACCAGCTCGACGAGAGTGCTCGTGCCGGTGAGGTCGGGCACCAGGCCGAGCGTGGCCTCGGGCAGCCGCAGCTGCGCGTCGTCGGCCAGTACCCGCAGGTCGCAGGCGAGCGCCAGTTGCGCACCGGCACCGATCGCATGGCCCTGCACCGCGGCGATCGACACGATCCCCGGCAACCGCAGCCACCGGAAACCGGCCTGGTAGCCCCGGATCCGCTCCTCGGCCTCCTCCATGGGCAGTCGGCCGAGGTCGGCGAGCCCACCGGGAACGCCCGGCTCGGGACTGAACAGCCTGCGGTCCAGGCCCGCGGAGAACGCGCGACCCGCGCCGCGAACGACCACGACACGGACCTCGTCGTCCACCGTCTCTCCGATGCGGGCCAGTGCCGCCCAGGTGGCCGGAGTCTGGGCGTTGAGCTGGTCGGCACGGTCGAGGGTGACGGTCAGGACGGCGCCGTCCCTGCTCGTGCGGACCCAGCCGTCGGGATCCTCCGCCGTCACGCCTTCTTGTTGTTCCGGTTGGCACCACCGCGGCTGCGCAAGGTCGCTCCGGACTCCGACAGCAGTCGGTGCACGAAGCCGTAGGAGCGGTTCGTGGACGTGGCCAGGGAACGGATGCTCTCGCCGCCGTCGTACCGCTTGCGCAGATCGTCGGCCAGCGTGGACCGGTCTCCACCGGTGATGCGCTTGCCCTTGCCCAGTTCCGCAGTGTTCGAGTCGGCCATGACTCCCCTCCGTGTCAGCCGCCGGCCCGCGTCAGCACCGGAGATGGCCGACCGGCGTCGGCCCGGTGATGGCGGTCCGTCCGCACTGGGTGCCGCCGCCCTGCTGACCGCCGCATCCCCGGACCCATGATCACCCACCAGACCAGCCGCCGCGACGCGAGCCGCAACGCGAAGCGGTGGACCGGTTTCGAAGGCCGGACGGTTTCCGTGACCGGTCTACGGGCAGCGGCTCAGCGCCACTGGGGAGGACAACCGGCCGCGGTGCGGTCCCGAGGGCCGCGGTGGTCATAGCTAGGCGAGTTCGACCAGGTCGGCCAGGTCCTCGCTCCAGGTGTCCTCGGTGCCGTCGGGCAGCAGGATCACCTTGTCGGGGTTGAGCGCACGGACGGCGCCCTCGTCGTGCGTGACCAGGACGATCGCGCCGGTGTAGGTGCGCAGCGCCTCGAGCACCTGCTCGCGGCTGGCCGGGTCGAGGTTGTTGGTCGGCTCGTCGAGCAGCAGCACGTTGGCGCCGGAGACGACGAGCGTGGCCATGGCCAGGCGCGTGCGCTCGCCGCCCGACAGCGTGCCGGCCCGCTGGTCGACGGTGTCCCCGGAGAAGAGGAAGGCGCCGAGGATGCGGCGCAGCTCCGTGGCGGTGCTGTCCGGGGCCGCCGACTGCATGACCTCGAGCAGGGTGC
>JAOPWJ010000093.1 GCA_025965715.1 Blastococcus sp.
CGGCGCACGTTCATCATGGCCGACACCCCCGGACACGTGCAGTACACGCGGAACATGGTCACCGGCGCCTCCACGGCCGACCTGGCGATCGTGCTGGTCGACGCCCGCAAGGGCATGCTCGAGCAGAGCCGCCGACACGCGTTCCTCGCCTCGCTGCTGCGCGTGCCGCACCTGGTGGTCGCCGTCAACAAGATGGACCTCGTCGACTGGTCGGAGCAGACGTACGAGGAGATCCGTGACGAGTTCACCTCCTTCGCGGCCAAGCTCAACGTGCCCGATCTGACCGTCATCCCGATCTCGGCGCTGCACGGTGACAACGTCGTCAGCCGGTCGGCGAAGTCGCCCTGGTACGAGGGTTCGTCGCTGCTGCACCACCTCGAGAACGTGCACGTGGCCAGCGACCGCAATCTGGTCGACACCCGGTTCCCGGTCCAGTTCGTCATCCGCCCGCAGTCCGACGCGTTCCACGACTACCGCGGCTACGCGGGCACGGTCGCCAGCGGTGTGCTGCGCCCCGGGGACGAGGTGCAGGTGCTGCCCAGCGGCCTGACGACGACGATCGCGGCCATCGACGGCCCACGCGGCCCGGTCGAGGAGGCGTTCGCGCCCATGGCGGTCACCGTGCGGCTGACCGACGACCTCGACGTCTCTCGCGGCGATCTGATCTGCCGGCCGGCCAACGCTCCGCACGTCACCCAGGACCTGGACGCGATGGTCTCGTGGATGACCGACGAGCCCCTGCGCGCTCGCCAGCGGATCGCGGTCAAGCACAGCACCCGCACGGTTCGCGCGATGGTCAAGGACCTGCAGTACCGGCTGGACGTCAACACCCTGCACCGGGACACGGACGCCACCGAGCTCGGGCTCAACGACATCGGGCGTGTCCAGCTGCGCACCACCCAGCCATTGTTCGTCGACGACTACTCGCGCAACCGGGTCACGGGCCGCTTCATCCTGATCGACGAGGCCACCAACGCCACCGTCGGCGCGGGGATGCTGACGACGCCCAGCTAGTGCAAGGCCCCCTCCTCCCCACCCCTCGAAGATCCCGGGGTACTACCCGGGAGGGGGCCTGACTGCCGGTGTGGTGGGGTGACACCGATGGACGACGCGGGCACGGCCGGCACCTCCCGGTCACGGACGGCGACGGTCCTGCTGGTCGTCGCCATCGTCGCGGTCGCGCTGAACCAGCGGCCGGCCGTCGTCGCCGTCGCACCCGTACTCGGCGACCTGCGGGCGGACACGGGTCTGTCCGCGGCGCTCGCCGGCGTGCTCACCGCGGTGCCGGTGCTCTGTTTCGGCGCGTTCGCGCCGGTGGCGCCCCGGCTGGCCCGTCGGGTCGGCCTGGAGACGGCTGTTGCCGCCTCGCTCACGCTGCTGGCGGCCGGCATCGCGCTGCGGCTGCTCTCCCCGGTCGCCCTCCTGTACGGCGGCAGCCTGCTGGCCGGAGCGGCGATCGCGCTGGCCAACGTGCTGATCCCCGCCTACGTCAAGCGTGAGTTCCGCCGTCCGGGCGCCGTCATGGGTCTGTACTCGGCATCCCTGAACCTGGGGGCCGCCGCCGCCGCGGCGGTCACCGTGCCCCTGGCCGCAGCCCTCGGGGTGGGTTGGCGGGAAGCCCTCGGCCTGTGGCTGGTGCTGGCCGTGGCCGCACTCGCCCTCTGGCTGCCCGTGGCCGGCACGGGCCATGAGCGTCGCCGGTCCGGGCCACCCCCGACCGGGGCCGGCTCATGGGCGCTGCTGCGGCAGCCGCTCGCCCGGCAGGTCACGGCCTATATCGGGCTCCAGAGCGTCCAGTTCTACTCGATCGCCGCCTGGCTGCCGACGCTGCTCGCCGACGCCGGGGTGCCGGTGGCCAAGGGCGGCCTCCTGCTCGGCTTCGCGAACGTGGTGGGCGCGGCGGGGGCACTCCTCGCGCCGGCGCAAGCCGGACGGATGCGCACCCAGCGGCCCCTGATCCTCGCCGTCGCTGCGCTCTACACCGTCGGCCTGGGGGGACTGCTCGCCGCGCCGGACACCGCAACCCTGGTCTGGGTGGCCGCCTTCGGTCTGGCGCAGGGGGCGGGCTTCGCGCTGGCATTGACCCTCATCGTGCTGCGGAGCTCCACGCCGATGACCGCGGCCCGGCTGGGCGGGGTGGCACAGTGCCTCGGCTATCTCCTCGCCGCGGCCGGCCCACCCCTGCTCGGTGGTCTGCGCGACCTCACCGGCGGGTGGTCCTGGCCCGTCGTCGTCCTGCTGGTGGCCCTGATCCCGATGACCTGGGCGGGATGGGGTGCGGCCCGTGACGCGGTCCTCGACACCCCGGAGGTCGGCGGAGCGTCACCGACGGCTGCTCGTACCCCCGCCGAGTCCGCAGGTCGCGGATCTCCGGAGCACGACTGACCCGGAGATCCGCACCCTGGCCGTCAGGCTCGGCGACCCGCCGACGCCCGGTGAGCTGGTCCGGCGGCGCACCGGCAACCGGCCCGGTGCCGTCCGGTCGTCACTGCGGCGCTGGGGCGTCGCTGGGGTCGCCGTTCCAGTCCCTGCCGGCGGTGTCGGCGTTCTCCGACGCGCTGTCGGTCTGTCCGGCGACGACCTCCACCATTTCCTCGTCGGAGAGGCCCGCTCCCGCCGCCTCGGTGCCGCTGCCCGGCTCGCTCATCACACGGTGTCCCTTCGCTGGTGCTGACACATGGTCCGCTGCAGCCGTCCCCGGTCGCGGAGCGCGGCAAACCAGCGTTGCTCAGCCGCCGAACCTCCCGGTGGCCGGCCGCAGCTCGAACCACACCCGCTTGCCGCCCCGATGGTCCTCACTGCCCCACCGGTCGGCGATCGCCTGCACCATCAGCAGGCCGCGCCCTCGGGGGCGGTCCTGCGACAGCTCCTCGACGACCGGCCGCACCGAGGAGCCGTCCAGGACGCCGATCCGCAGCCATCCCTCGGACGCGGTGAGCTCCAGCGTGAGGCAGGCCTCACCGCCGACGTGGTCGACGACATTGGCCACCAGTTCGGTGACCAGCAGGGCGGCGTCGTCCCGGTCATGCGGGGCGCCCCAGGCGCGGAGCAGTTCGAGGACCAGGTGCCGGGCCGCCGGGATGCTCGGCGCGCTGGGCAGCAGATCGATGCCGGCGGTGAGGGTGGACATGCGATGTTCCGTTCTGTCGGCTGGGGGAGCACCGACCGCGGACGTCGGGAAGAGGCGCGGTTACGTTGCGCACAACAGAACACTGCCGCTGCCACGAACGCAAGCCCCGTTGCATGTCATACAGGTTGCGTGTCATAGGGGTTGCACGTACCAACCACTGCATGCCACCCTTGTTCAGCCGGTCGCGTCCCACCGACGGACCTTTCCGACCGAGGAGCTCTCGTGACCCAGCCGGACACCGCCCCGGGCTCCGCTTCGGCGACCGACCCCGCCGGGCGGGCGCTCGACGACCTGGTCGCGGCCATGGACCGGTGCGTCGAGGAGCTGGAGCGGGCGCGCGCACGGGCGGAGTCGCTACGCGCTCAGCGGCGGGCCGGACGCCCGTGGCTGGACATCGTCAGCGGTGAGGAACGACCGCTGGTGGTGGAGAGCGTCTCGACGGTGCTGTCCACTCTTGCCACCGCCGGTCATGCCTGGCGGCGCGAGCAGGCCTCCGCCCTGCAGGGCGAACTGGTGAGCATCAATCGGATCGCCGCGTTGTTCGGCGTGACCCGGCAGCGCATCTCGGCCCTGCTGCGTGAGCGTGACGAGGGAGAAGCTTCCTCCCCCTGACCGGCCCCGCTCCGGGATCCGCCCCGAGCCTGGTCACGCGATGAGCTGGTCGATCGCCTTGTAGACCCGTTGCTCGGAGATCGGTCGCGGAGTGCCGAGCCCCTGGGCGAACAGGCTCACGCGCAGCTCTTCCACCATCCACCGGATGCGGACGACCGGATCGTCGGGGGCGCCCGTCTGCGGCACCTGGGCGCGGAGCCGCTCGTACTCGGCCGTGACCGCCTCGATCTGGCGCGTCCCGAGCTCGTCGCGGGCCGCGTTGGCCGGCAATTTCTCGAGCCGGTAGGCCATCGCCTTCAGGTACCGGACGATGTCGGGCAACCGCCTGCGTCCGGAGGTGGCCACGAACCCCCGGTGCAGGAGGCCGCCCATCTGGCGGCGCAGGTCGGCGATCGCGTACTCGGGTACGCGTCGTCCGGGGGCCGCACCGATGGCCACCGCCACCTCGCGCGCATGGGTGAGCACCGTCTCGACCTTCTGCACGGTGTCCACCGTGAGCCGGTGCAGATCGGTCTTCGCGGTGGCGACGAGCGCGGCGAAGGACGACTCATCGCGGGGCGGACCCCCGGCGGCGGCGATCAGCTCGTCCGCAGCCGCCTCCACGCAGTCCGCGACCAGGTCGCCGATCTCGCCGTCCGGGTTGAACTGCATCGCGAGCCGGCTGCGTGGCGACAAGCCTTTGACGACCTGCTTGGCCGGCGAGCCCGCAACCAGGACCACCAGGCGCCGGGCACCGCGCCGGCTCAGGCGTTGGGCCTCGGTCTCCGTCGGCACGACCCGCACGCCGACGGTGACGCCTTCGTCCACCAGGGCGGGGTAGGCGGTCACCACGTGGGCGCCGCGCTGCACCTCGACCGTGCGCGGCAGGGTCCCGAACTGCCACGACGTGAGACCGGTGCGCTCCAGGTCCACGGCGGCCCGCGCCAGGCTGGCCCTGGCCTTGGGGGCAACCTGCGCCTTCAGTGCGGCCAGGTCCTTGCCGGTGGCCAGCGGTCGCTGCTGGTCGTCGAGCACGCGGAACGTCGCCCGGAGATGGTCGGGCACCTGCTCCGGCGCCCACGCGTCGGACGGGATGGTGACGGCCGTCGCGCGGCGCAGTTCCCGTTCCAGCGCCGGCAGCAGCGGCTCCCCCGGGTCGATGTTCGGCAGCACGTCCCGCACGCGGTCAGGGATCGGCACGAGGCCCCGGCGCAACTGCTTGGGCAGGGTGCGCAGCAGCGCCGTCACCAATTCTTCGCGCAGGCCCGGGACGGTGAAGGCCAGCGACTCCCCCGAAGTTCGCGAGGCAACGCCGTCCAGGACGGCGAGTGGAACGTCGACGGTGACGCCGTCCTCGGCCGTGCCGGGAGCGAACGCGTAGGACAGCGGCAGGGTGAGCCCCTGGGACAGGTGCACCTCGTCGGGGTAGTCCTCGACGCGCACCTGTCCCGCGGCGGCGGCGTTGGTGAGCATCTCCGGCGTGAAGGCCAGGAGGTCCGGCCGGTCACGCCCGGCGTTCTTCCACCAGCGGTCGAAGTGCCGGGTGGAGACGACGTCGGCGGGGATGCGGGCGTCGTAGAGCTCGAAGAGGGTCTCGTCGTCGACCTGGATGTCCCGCCGGCGGGCCCGCTCCTCGAGGGCGGCCACCTGCTCGATGGCCCGCTGGTTGTCGGTCCAGAAGCGGTGGTGCGTCGTCCACTCCCCCGCGACGAGGGCGTGCCGGATGAACAGCTCCCGAGAGACCTCCGGGTCGATCGAGCCGTACTGCACCCGGCGGCCGACGACGAGCGGCAGGCCGTAGAGGGTGACCCGCTCGGTGGCGACGACGGAGCCGCGCTTGGCATCCCAGCGCGGCTCGGAGTACTGCCGCTTGACCAGGTGTTCGGCTAGCTTCTCGACGGTCTCCGGATCGATGCGGGCGACCGTACGGGCGAACAGGCGGCTGGTCTCCACGAGTTCGGCGGCGACCACCCAGCGCGGGGGCTTCTTGGCCAGCGGTGTGCCCGGAGCGATCACGAACCGGGTGTTGCGGGTGCCGAGGTACTCACGGCCCGGACGTCCCGGTTTGCCGTTGCGGTCCTTCGCCGGCTCCATCTGCAGGCCGACGTGCGACAGCAGCCCGGCCAGCAGCGCGGTGTGGATGCCGCGCTCGTCGGGCTCGGCGGCCGGCTCCCCCACGGTCATCCCCAGTCGCCGGGCGGTGCCGCGCAGCTGGCCGTGCAGGTCCTGCCACTCGCGGATGCGCAGGTAGTGCAGGAACTCGCGCTTGACGGTGCGGCGGAACTGGTTGCCCGACAGCGCCTCCTGCTGCTCGCCGAGGTGGCGCCAGAGGTTGAGCAGGGCGAGGAAGTCGGAGTTGTCGTCGGCGAAGCGGGCGTGCAGCTGATCGGCCGCCTGCTGGTGCTCGGACGGACGTTCACGGGGGTCCTGGATGGTCAGACCCGCGGCGATCACCAGCACCTCGTCGAGCACGCCGTACTTGTCCGCCTCGACCACCATGCGGGCCATCCGCGGATCCAGCGGGAGAGCCGCGAGTGCCCGACCGGTGTCGGTGAGCTTCCCGTGCGCGTCCAGGGCGTGCAGCTCCTCGAGCAGCGCCACGCCGTCGGCGACGGCGCGGCGGTCCGGCGGGTCGACGAAGGGGAAGTCCTCGACGTCCCCGAGGTCGAGCGCGGCCATCTGCAGCAGCACCGAGGCGAGGTTGGTGCGCAGGATCTCCGGGTCGGTGAACTCCGGACGGCCCTCGAAGTCGGCCTCGGTGTAGAGCCGGATCGCGATGCCCGGCCCGAGCCGGCCACAGCGCCCTGACCGCTGCCGGGCCGACGCCTGGCTGATCGCCTCGATCGGCAGCCGCTGGACCTTCGTGCGAAGGCTGTACCGGGAGATCCGCGCCGTCCCCGGGTCGACGACGTACCGGATGCCCGGAACGGTCAGCGAGGTCTCCGCCACGTTGGTGGCGAGCACGACCCGCCGGCCGGTGTGGGCCGCGAACACCTTGTGCTGGTCGGCCGCCGACAGGCGGGAGTAGAGCTGAAGGATCTCGGTATGGGGCAGCGCCCGTTCGGCCAGGGCGTCGGCGGTGTCGCGGATCTCCCGTTCACCGGCCAGGAACACCAGGATGTCGCCGGGCCCCTCGGCCACCAGCTCGTCGACGGCGTCGACGATCGCCGACACCTGGTCGCGGTCCGGATCGGCGTCCTCGTCGTCCGGATCCACCACCGGGCGGTACCGGACCTCGACGGGATAGGTGCGCCCGCTGACCTGGACGACCGGGGCGCCCGAGAAGTGCGCCGCGACCCGGGCGACGTCGATCGTGGCCGAGGTGATGACCAACTTCAGGTCCGGGCGCCGGGGCAGCAGCTGGGCCAGGTAGCCCAGCAGGAAGTCGATGTTGAGGCTCCGCTCGTGGGCCTCGTCGAGGATGATCGTGTCGTACTGGCGCATCATCCGGTCGTGGGCGATCTCGGCCAGCAGGACACCGTCGGTCATCAGCTTGACCAGCGTGGAGTCGCTCACCTGGTCGGTGAACCGCATCTTGAAGCCCACGGTCTCACCCAGGGGCGAGTCGAGCTCCTCGGCGATCCGCTCGGCCACGCTGCGCGCGGCGATCCGGCGCGGCTGGGTGTGGCCGATCCGGCCGCGCACCCCCCGGCCCAGCTCGAGGGCGATCTTCGGCAGCTGGGTGGTCTTGCCCGACCCCGTCTCGCCGGCGACCACCACCACCTGGGAGTCGCGCAGGGCGGCGGCGATGTCGTCCCGCCGCTGGCTCACCGGAAGCTCGTCGGGAAAGCTCACCACCGGGACGGCGGCCCGCCGCCGGGCGATCCGCTCCTCCGCCACGGCCACGTCGGCGGCGATGCGCTCCCGCTGACGGGCGCGGGCCTGCGGATCCCGCGTCCGGCGCAGGCCGTCCAGCCGGCGCCCCAGCCGGTGCTCGTCGGCCAGGGTGAGCGCCGACAGGCGGTCGCGGAGCTCGTCCTGCGGGGCACTCACGGCGGGGCTCGCGTTCCTCTCGAGAATGTGGGGGTAACGGGCTCCAGGATCGCACTGCCCGTCCCAGGCTCGGACACGTCGGCCAGATCACATTCCGTGTAGACCGCAACTTGTTGCTTGCATCCTGCAACGGCTTGTACCGTGCACAACATCCCGACGCAGGCCACCGAGAGGCACCATGACCACCGACGCATCGGCTCCGTCCGCCTCGGTGGGCCGCCGTGCCGAGGTGAGCACGCTCTCCGATCACATCCCGCGCTTCATGCGGCTGGTTCACGCGATCAAGAACTCACTGGCCGCCGACGCGCGGGACCGGGCACCGCTCGTGCTGCTGTTCCCGCTGGTCCGACTGGGCCCGTTGCGCCAGGGCGCGCTGGCCGACCTGGTGCACGCCGACCCGTCCACGGTCAGCCGGCACGTCGCGGCACTGGTCGAGCAGAAACTGGTCGAGCGGGTCGCTGACGCGTCGGACGGGCGGGCCAGCCGCCTCGTCGTCACCGATGCGGGCCACGCCGCCCTGGAGGCCTTGCGCCGGGACCGCGAGGCCCTGCTGGAACGCGCCACCGCCGACTGGAGCGAGGCCGAGCTCGCCACGCTCGGCCACCTCTTCGGGCGACTGGTCGACGACCTCGCCGCCACCCTGCCCACGTCCGACGCACCGAGAGAGAAGCGATGACCCACTCCACCCGCCGGAGCGCGGCCGACCGCAGGGGCGCCCGCGCGGCGGCCGCGGCGCCGGACGCCAGCGGCGCCTTCACGCACCGGCAGATCGTCACCATCCTCGCCGGGCTGATGCTCGGCATGTTCCTGGCGGCCCTGGACCAGACCGTGGTCTCCACCGCGATCCGCACCATCGCCGACGACCTGCAGGGCTACGACCTGCAGGCCTGGGCGACGACGGCGTTCCTCATCACCTCGACGATCGCCACCCCGCTCTACGGGAAGCTGTCGGACCTCTACGGACGCCGGCCGTTCTACCTCTTCGCGATCGGCGTCTTCGTCCTGGGCTCGATGCTCTGCGGGCTCGCCGACTCGATGTATCAACTGGCCGCCTACCGCGCCCTGCAGGGCATCGGCGCCGGTGGTCTCATGTCGCTGGCGCTGGCGATCATCGGCGACATCGTGCCGCCGCGTGAGCGCTCCCGGTACCAGGGCTTCTTCATGGCGGTGTTCGGCACCTCCAGCGTCCTGGGGCCGGTCATCGGTGGATTCCTCGCCGGCCAGTCCTCGCTGCTCGGTATCACCGGCTGGCGCTGGATCTTCTACATCAACGTGCCGCTGGGCATCGCGGCCTTCCTCGTCGTCATGCGGGTGCTGCACCTGCCGCACCAGCGCCGCGACCACCGCATCGACTGGCCCGGCGCGCTGGCGCTCGTCGTCTGCCTGGTGCCGCTGCTGATCGTCGCCGAGCAGGGCCGCACGTGGGGCTGGGACTCCGGCCGGGCGCTGCTCTGCTACGCCGTCGGCACCATCGGGCTGGTCGCGTTCATCCTCGCCGAGCGCGCCTACAAGGACGACGCCCTGCTGCCGCTCCGACTGTTCGGCAACCGCAGCTTCGCGGTCAGCAGCGTGGGCAGCGTCGTTCTCGGTGCCGGCATGTTCGGCGGCATCCTCCTGCTCCCCCAGTACCTGCAGATCGTGCACGGCTCCAGCCCGACGGTGGCCGGCCTGCAGATGATCCCGCTGGTCGGCGGCATCATGACCGGCGCCGTGAGCTCCGGCATCATCATCTCGAAGACGGGGAAGTACCGGATCTTCCCGCTGGTCGGGATCGTCTTCATGGTGATCGCGCTGGTGTCGATGTCGTTGATCATCGGGGCCGACACCTCGGTGTGGACGCTCGTGCCGTTCATGATCCTGCTGGGCCTCGGGCTGGGCTTCAACTTCCAGCCGGTGATCCTGGCAGTCCAGAACGCCGTGCGCCCGGACGAGATGGGCGTCGCCACCTCTTCGGTGACCTTCTTCCGGCAGATGGGCGGCACGATCGGGGTCGCGGCCTTCCTGTCGCTGCTGTTCACCCGGCTGCCCACCGACATCGGCAACGCCTTCCGGGACGCCGGCCTGACCCAGGCCACCGCTTCCATCGACCTGGACAAGGCACTGAGCGACACGACGCAGATCTCCTCCGCGCCGGCACCCATCGTGCATGCCTTCAAGGTCGGCTTCTCCGACTCCATCGACCTGGTGTTCCTCGTGGCCGCCGCCGTGGTGGCGATCGGCTTCTTCGTCCTGTGGTTCCTGCCGCAGCTGACCCTCAGCAACGTCTCGGGGATCCAGGCCCGGCAGGGCGCTGCGGCGGGGACGGCGACGAGCGACCAGGACGACGCCGGCGAGCAGGCGACCGAGTCGGTCGGCGCCGCCGCGCCGACGTCCGTCGCACCCCCGGTGGGCCGTCCGGGCGACGACCCCCGCTGAGGCGGGGACGACAGTGGCCCCCTCCCCGCCGGGAAGGGGGCCACTGTTGCGCGTTGGCGCCGGCAGGTCGTCGAGGTGCCCGACCGGCCCACCGCCAACCGCCCCACCCGTCATCGAACGAGGAGCGGTTGAGGGAGGGGGATCTCGGTGTGGTCGGGGCGGCAGGTGCACCATCGGCCGTCGGGTTGTCGTTCGACCCCGAAGCCGTGGTGGACCGTGGTGTGGTGCCGTTCGCAGAGAAGCGCTGAGTTCTCGAGGTTGGTCTCGCCCTCGTCGAGCACCCATTCGGCCACGTGGTGGACGTCGCACCAGGGGGTGGGGGCTTCGCCTCCGGCGAAGACGCAGTGCCGGTCCCGCACGTGGACCGCCGTGCGCAGGCCGGGCGGGACGATGCGTGCGCTTCGACCGTCGTCGAGGACTTGGCCGTCGGGCCCCATGACGATCCGGCTGAGGGTG
>JAOPWJ010000101.1 GCA_025965715.1 Blastococcus sp.
CAGAGCCTCGGCGGAGCAGTGGCCCACACCGGCGACCGGGAGTACGGCGGTACGCCCCTGACCGTCACCACGCAGGGCCGGCTCTTCGGGACGTTGCCGGTCGAGCAGTCGGTCTGGATGAGCCACGGGGACGCCGTGTCGGAGGCGCCGCCCGGGTTCACCGTCACCGCGACCTCGACGGGTGCGCCGGTGGCCGCCTTCGAGGACGTCGACCGCAGGCTCGCCGGGGTGCAGTTCCACCCGGAGGTCCGGCACACCGCGCACGGGCAGACGGTGCTCGAGCACTTCCTGTTCGACATCGCGGGCCTCGAGCCCACCTGGACGATGGCCAACGTCGTCGAGGAGCAGATCGACCGGATCCGCGCGCAGATCGGCGGGGGCCGGGCGCTGTGCGCACTGTCGGGCGGGGTCGACTCGGCCGTGGCCGCGGCCTTGGTGCAGCGCGCCATCGGCGACCGGCTCACCTGCGTCTACGTCGACCACGGGCTGATGCGCGAGGGCGAGACGGAGCAGATCGAGCGTGACTTCGTCGCCGTCACCGGGGTCGACCTTCGCGTGGTGGACGCCCGCGAGCAGTTCCTCGGCGCGCTGGCCGGGGTCTCCGACCCCGAGGACAAGCGCAAGATCATCGGCCGGGAGTTCATCCGGGTGTTCGAGCAGGCGGCGCTCGACGTCGTCGGCGATGCCAAGGCGCACGGCGACACCATCGACTTCCTCGTGCAGGGCACGCTCTACCCCGACGTCGTGGAGTCCGGTGGCGGCACCGGGACGGCGAACATCAAGAGCCACCACAACGTCGGCGGCCTGCCGGAGGACCTGCAGTTCGCGCTGGTCGAGCCGCTGCGTGCGCTGTTCAAGGACGAGGTCCGCGAGGTCGGCGCCCAGCTCGGGCTGCCCGAGTCGATGGTGTGGCGCCAGCCGTTCCCCGGCCCGGGCCTGGGCATCCGGATCGTCGGCGCGGTGACCCAGGAGCGGCTCGACGTGTTGCGCAAGGCCGACGCGATCGTGCGCGCGGAGCTCACCGCCGCCGGCCTGGACCGCGAGATCTGGCAGTGCCCCGTCGTCCTGCTGGCCGACGTCCGCTCGGTGGGTGTGCAGGGCGACGGCCGCACCTACGGTCATCCGATCGTGCTGCGTCCGGTGTCCAGTGAGGACGCGATGACGGCGGACTGGACGCGGCTGCCCTACGACCTGCTGGCCCGCGTCTCCACGCGGATCACCAACGAGGTACCGGAGGTCAACCGGGTGACCCTCGACATCACCAGCAAGCCGCCGGGCACCATCGAATGGGAGTGAGCACCCCGCTGGCCCGCTCAGCTCCCTCGGTAGACCAGCCCGAGCCCGTCGCTGCGGGTGAGAGTGAGTCGGTCGGCGTCCACCGACGTCGTCGCCCCGCCGTCTAGGACGGCCAGCACCTGTTCGTCCTGGCTGCGGACGTCGGCCGGGCAGGCGCCCTCGGCATGCAACTCCGAGAAGGCCAGTGCGTCGCCGGTGCCGGCCCATCGGCCGGAGAAGGCCCGGCAGCCGGTGGAACCCGACAGGCCGCCGTCCCGGGCGAGCACGAGAACAGCGGGCTCGCCCGCCACGGAACCGGCGATCTCCCCGTCGACCAGCGTCTCCAGCACCCACCGGGTCCCGACGACGTCGCTCACCGGCACCGCCGGCACCCGCTGGTACCGCAGGAGGGTGCCTCCTCCGGTGAGCCGAAGCTCCTCGTCCTCGACGGTGGCGTCCTCGACGGCGGCCAGTGCCCTCAGGTAGGCCGTCTCCGCCGTCATCACGTCGGGTTCACAGGCCATGTCCGTGCCGCCGAGCCCGTGCAGGATGAACCGGCTGCCGCTCACCCGGTAGCTGCTGCCGTAGTTGTTGCAGAACGACGTGCCGCCGACATGGTCGGCGTCGACGGTGATCGTCGCCCTTCGTCCCGCGGGCTGGGGGAGCTGCGTGTCGCCGGACAAGCCCTCGACCAGCTCCCACTCGCCGAACAGGTGCGTCGCGGGAATGGCCGGCTCCCTGCTGCCTGCCGGGTCGGCGCAGGCGGCCAGGACGACGATCAGCACGAGGAACGCGCACCGCCGGCCGGGTCCTGCCATGTGGACACCGTGCGTCGGTCGTCGTCCCCGCGCAACGGACCGCGGGACGTCGTTACGCGAAAGAGCCCGGGAAGCCGTGGCTTCCCGAGCCCTTTCGCGGCCCGCCCCTGCGGTGTTCAGTGCCTGCGGCGCGCCTTGCGGAGCTCGGAGATCAGCAGGGCGATCCCGGCGCCGACCAGGACGACCCAGAGCAGGCCCCCGCCGACGAACGCCTGCGGCAGTGCCACGCCGAGCATGAGACTGATCGCCAGCACGGCGAACAGCACTCCCGGGACGAGGGCGGTGAAGTCGACCGGTCGGCGCGCTGGCGCGGGGTCCTCGGTGTCCAGCGGAGTGACGGTCTGCCAGTCCTGTGCCTGCGCGTCCTGCCAGGCCGTCGGCGTGGTCGGGAACTCGCTGTAGTCAGCCACGGGACACCTCCACGTCTCCGAGCCCGTTCCGGATGACCAGGTCGAACTCGGCGGCGCCGTCGTCGACCCATGCCCCGGGGCCGTCCCCGGGGAAGAAGCCCTTGTCGACCGATCCCGACTCGAGCACGTCGAGCGAGCCCAGGTCGACCTCCGCCCTCACCTGCACGTCGGCGTCGCGCGGGAGGATCACCCGCACGTCGCCGATGTCGTGCTGGACCTCGGCGCTGACGGGGTTCTCGAGGTCGCTGATGTCGAGCAAGGTCAGGTCGAGCGTGAAGTCCCCGAGGCCACCGCGGTAGACATCGCGCACCTCCGCGACCGTGGTGGGGCGGTAGACACGGTCGCCCACGTCCTCCGACGAACCGCGCCAGTCGACCGTCGACGCCGCGGTCAGCGCCACCGACAGGACGACACCGAGGGCGATCAGCCCGCCGCGGGCGGTCCGGCCGCCGGTGAAGGCCGCGACGATCAATCCGGTCGCCACGACCAGCAGCGCGGCGCCGAGGAAGCCGGTGGCACCGATGCTCACCCAGGTGAACCGATCGAGCAGAGCCATGGCGCCGACCACGATGAGCAGTCCGGCCACGGTGAGCCCGGGTACCGGCGAGCGGGGTTGGACCATCCGCCGCCCGGCCGGCCGGCGGGCCGCACCGGGGGCACCGATCGGGTCGGCCGGCATGAGCAGCCACAGGAGCAGGTAGACGATCACGCCGGTGCCGCCGGCCAGGGCGAGGGCGACGAAGCCGACCCGCCACAGCAGGGCGTCGATGCCGCTGTACTCGGCCAGTCCGCCGCTGACCCCGCCGAGGATCTTGTCGGAACGGCTCCGGCGGAGCTGCGGACGGGGCGGGAAACCGGGCGGGGGTGGCGGTGGCGCCCAGACGGGCGGATCGAGGGACGGAGACGCGGGAGGTACGGGGGGCGGTGCCGAGGTCATGGCAAGGAGCCTGCCAACCCCGGCTCCCCGGAACCATCAGGGAAGGCCCCCATCCGACCCTGGTTCCACGTCCGGGGTGATTCCCCGTGTCGGGTCAGGGCCGGCCGGTGCGACGATCGGTCTCGTGACCACTCTCGTCCCCGGGGCGCTGCCCCGCCCACCGCTCGCGCGCCCCCGCGCCGGCCGGGTGGTGGCGGGCGTGGCGGCGGGAACGGCGGCGCACCTGCGCCAGGACCCGCTGATGGTCCGGGTGGCCTTCGCCGTCCTCGCGCCCGCCGGCATCGGCATCGTCGCCTACATGCTGCTCTGGCTCACCATGCCGGTGGCCACGTCCGCCTGGGAGGAACAGGCGGCCGCCGAACGCCCCCGTGGCGGGCCGCGGACCCGCCGGCAGTGGATCGGGATCATCGTCATGGCCGCCGTCGCGGCGGCGCTGCTGGGCCAGTTCCTCTCCTGGGGCAGCAGCGACGTCGTCCTGCCGCTGATCCTCGCCGTCGGCGGGCTGGCGGTGATCTGGCGCCAGCTGGACGCCGACCGTCCCCTCGACCTTCCCGGCGTCCGCTGGGCACTGGCCGGGGGAGTCGCCCTGGCTGCGGGTGGCGTCGTGCTGCTGTTGGCCCGGACCGATCAGCTGACGGCGGCCCGGGACGGGTTCGCCGCCACCCTGGTGATCCTGATCGGCGTCGTCCTCGTCACCGCACCGCTCTGGCGCCGCCTGCTGGACTCGCGGGCGCAGGAGCGCGCGGGGCGGATCCGCTCGGAGGAGCGCGCGGCGGTCGCCGCCCACCTGCACGACTCGGTGCTGCAGACCCTCGCCCTGATCCAGCGGCATGCCGACGAGCCGCAGGCGGTCAGCCGCCTGGCGCGCGGTCAGGAGCGCGAGCTGCGGGCCTGGCTCTACGAGCCCAAGGTGGTCCGCGAGGGCGGCACCTGGGCCGGCCTGGTGGCCGGTATGGTCACCGACGTCGAGGCCGACCACGCGCTCACCGTCGACCCCGTGGTGGTGGGTGACGCCCCGGTGGACGAGGCGCTGGCCGCGCTCGGCGCCGCTACCCGGGAGGCACTCGTCAACGCCGCCAAGCACTCCGGCGCGACCGCGGCCGACCTCTATACCGAGGTGACCCCCGAGCGGGTGTCGGTCTTCGTCCGCGACCGCGGCGCCGGATTCGAGCCGGGCGCGGTGCCGCCGGACCGACGGGGCCTGCGTGACTCGGTGGCTGGCCGTCTGACGCGCCTGGGCGGGACCGCGGAGATCCGGTCCGCACCGGGTGAGGGCACGGAGGTGGAGCTCGTGCTGCCACGGGCGGCGTCGTGAGCGGTAGCGAACCAGGAAGAAGCGTGGGCATCCGGGTCTTCGTGGTCGACGACCACGCGATGGTGCGGGCCGGGGTGCGCGCCGAGATCGGCGCCGAGGTGACGCTGGTGGGCGAGGCCGACGACGTGCCTTCCGCGGTGGACGGCATCCGGTCGGCCCGCCCCGACGTCGTCCTGCTCGATGTCCACATGCCCGGCGGTGGAGGGCGGGCGGTCCTCGAGACGCTCCGCACCGAGCTGCCCGACGTCCACTGGTTGGCGCTGTCGGTCTCCGATGCCGCGGAGGACGTCATCGCGGTCATCCGGGCCGGCGCGCGCGGCTACGTGACCAAGACGATCTCCGGTCCCGACCTGCTCGACGCCGTCCGCCGGGTCGCCGACGGGGACGTCGTCTTCAGCCCGCGGCTCGCCGGCTTCGTGCTCGACGCCTTCTCGGCCGCCGGGGCTCCGGCCGCCGAACCGGCCGAGGAGGCCACCGACCCGGGATTGGACCTGCTCAGTGCCCGCGAGCGGGAGGTGATGCAGCTGCTGGCCCGCGGTTACACCTATCGCGAGATCGGGTCGCGGCTGTTCATCTCGGTGAAGACCGTCGAGTCCCACGCCTCCAACGTCCTGCGCAAGCTGCAGCTGTCCAACCGCAACGAGCTCACCCGCTGGGCGGCGACCAACCGGCTGCTCTGACGCTCAGGCGCTCTGCGCGGCCACGAAGGCCCGCGACTCCTCGACCACCGGCGTCCAGTCGATCGAGTCGCCGAGCACGATCCAGCCGTTCATGCGGCGGCCCTCCACCGGCTCGAACGGCTGCCCGTGGCCGCCCTCGACGAGCTCGCGCAGCCGGGCCGGAGGCACCTTGACGACGAGCTGGTCGTGCCACCAGATCGCGAAGAACTTCCGGCCCGTCCGCAGCCCCGCCGAGCCGAACATCGTCCCGGGCGTGACGTCGCCACCCTCGGCGCCCGCCACGAGTTCCTGCCAGCGGTCCTCGGCCATCGGCAGACCTTCCCAGCTGCGGAGCCGCTCAGGCGGTGTGGACGACGTGGAAGGCCTCGGCGAGCCGGCCCTCGGGCAGGCCGAGCGACTTCGCCGTCATCGCCATCCACCCGGTCACCATCGTCTCCAGGTCGGGGTTCTGACCGACCTGGGTGACGTGGCACCGCAGCGCGGCGAATTTCTGCGCGACCAGGGCGGTGACGTCGACGGCGTGGTCGGCCCGGGGGCTGGCGCCGAGCCAGACCTCCTGGACCGTCCACGCCTGCAGCCCTTCCTCGTCCAGAAGCTCGGG
Organism: Blastococcus sp.; assembly: GCA_025965715.1. Lineage (GTDB taxonomy): Bacteria > Actinomycetota > Actinomycetes > Mycobacteriales > Geodermatophilaceae > Blastococcus_B. The sequence continues at coordinate 6,037 of JAOPWJ010000101.1, forward strand.
AAAGGCGAAGGGGTTCCGCGCGTCGGGGTAGACGGCCCGCAGGGTCGATTCGCCGACCGTCATGTGGTCGGGGTGGCTGGCGCCGATGCGGTCCCACCACCGCTCCGGCGACGTGGTGAGCACCCGCTGCGGCCGGACCTGGCGGATCACCCGGGTGATGTCGCGACGTAGCTCCAGCGTGAGTTCCACCTGGCCGTCGGGATAGCCGAGGAACCGCACGTCGGTCACGCCGACCTCGGCCGCCGCGGCCCGCTGTTCGGCCCGGCGCAAGGGGCCCATCCGGTCGCGCGGGGTGTCGTCGAAACCGCCCGCGTCGCCGTCGGTGACGATGCAGTAGGTGACCTCGGTGCCTGCCGCGGTCCAGCCCGCGATCGTTCCGGCGCTGCCGAAGTCGACGTCGTCGGGATGAGCGAGGACACAGAGCACGCGCTCCACCTTCTCGGCGGGCCGTGGCGGGGGAGGCATGGTCACCGCCGGAGCCTAGAAGAAGCCCACTTCCCACGAGGGTTCTCACGGCAGGGGGCCTGCGAGCCCGCGGGAGGCGGGCCACCGTGTCCGCGCCCGCGATCGGGCCGGCCCGCCTCGGCCCTGCTCGCGGTCGCTGATCAGGTCGACGGCGACCTGGCGACCCGGCGACCCGGTGCTCAGCGCAGGACCGCGGGGTCACGGCGGGCCGGCGCTGCACCGTGCCCGGTCTGTCAGTCGGCCGACCGGTCGTCGGAGCGCCAGACCATCGGGGCCAGGCGGGGGCGGCGGGGCCGCTCGACGGCGGCGGCAGTGGCGCGGATGTGCGCAGCCACGTTCTTCGGCAGTGGGAAGCCGAACGGAAACTCGGGGGCGTGCTGCGGCATGGTGCCTCCGCTCTCCGGACCGGACGGCGAGGCGTGCGCGGGCCGTCGTGGACTGTCGAGGGGCAGAGCGCTGCGGGCGCGGCCGGGATACAGCGGCGGCCCGGCCAGGTCCTCGCCCCGGCCAGGTCCTCGCCCCCGGCCGTTCAGCTGCCGACGGCCTCGCGCAGGGCCCCCGGCTCAGCGGGCGGCGTCGATCGCGTCGGCCTGGGTCTGCGACCCGCGCTCCGTGCGTGGCCAGGCCGAACCTCTCCGCCCACGCCGATTCGTCGGGCACCCCGCAGGAGGACTGCGCGCAGGCCGAGCACTCGCGTCGAGCGTTGGGGGGCGGCGAGGTCCTGTCTCAGAGCCGGCCGCGGCCCTGGCGGAGCAGCAGCATGCCGAGCGTCGCGCCGTCCCGGCCGAGCGCCGCGCGGAAACGGGAGAGCACCTGCTGCTCGCGGGAGAGGTTGAGCCGGGTGCCCCCGCTGGCGGCGCGGACGCTGCCGATCTCCCTCGAGATGGCCAGTCGGCGCTGGACGAGCGCGATGATCTCGGCGTCGCAGGCATCGATCGCGCCGCGCAGCTGGCCGATCCTCTCCGCGGCGTCGACGGCGTCGGCCGCGCCGGCGGCGGCGGGTGAGGCGGTGAGGGGGCTCATCCGGGTTCCCTTCGAAAGCGTGGTGGCCGTCGGACCCCGGGAACGAAGAACGCCCCGGGCTCTTCGGGCCCGGGGCGTCTGTTGCGGCGTGTGCTCAGCCAGCGGTGACGGACACCGGATCCCGGTGACCGTAGAAAAAGCTGACCGTGGCGAGCACGCGCCGGAGTCTGCCACAGGAGTGGCGCCGGGCGCCACGGCCGGTCGCTGGGGCAGCCGGGGAAGCCTGGCGGTGGCGCCGGGGCCGGTGGGGCGGGGGTGCCACGACGCGCGGAAGCGTCACCCGACCGGCTTACAGTGATGTGGTCATGAGCAGCGTCCAGGAAGCCCCGCCGGGGCCGCAGCAGTCCCTGCCCGGAACCGAGGCCCTGCAGCGCACCGCCACGGGATCCATCGGGCGGGAACTCGAGCGGATGCTCGCCGACCTCAACGGCCCGCAGCGCCAGGCCGTCGTCCACGAGGGCGGTCCCCTGCTCATCGTCGCCGGCGCGGGGTCGGGCAAGACCCGGGTGCTCGCGCACCGCATCGCCTATCTGCTCGGCGCGCGCGGCGTCCAGCCCGGCGAGATCCTCGCGATCACCTTCACCAACAAGGCCGCGGGCGAGATGAAGGAGCGGGTCGCGCACCTCGTGGGCCCCCGCGCCCGCGCGATGTGGGTGTCGACCTTCCACTCGATGTGCGTGCGCATCCTGCGCGCCGAGGCGGCCAAGCTCGGCATGAAGTCGTCGTTCACCATCTACGACCAGGGCGACTCGGTTCGGCTCATGACCATGGTGGCCCGCGACCTCGACCTGGACGCCAAGCGGTATCCCGGCCGGAGCCTGGCGGCCCAGGTCTCGAACCTGAAGAACGAGCTCATCGACGAGGAGAGCTTCGTTCCGCAGACGGCGCCCGAGAAGGTGCTCGCCGAGGTCTACCGGCTCTACCAGCAGCGGCTGCGTCAAGCCCACTCGATGGACTTCGACGACCTGATCATGAGCACGGTGCACCTGCTGCAGGCGTTCCCCGACGTCGCCGAGCACTACCGTCGCCGGTTCCGCCACGTCCTCGTCGACGAGTACCAGGACACCAACCACGCCCAGTACGTGCTGGTGCGCGAGCTCGTGGGCACCGGCGCGGGTCCCGTGCCGCCGGCCGAGCTGTGCGTCGTCGGTGACGCCGACCAGTCGATCTATGCCTTCCGCGGGGCGACGATCCGCAACATCGACGAGTTCGAGCGCGACTATCCCCAGGCCACCACGATCCTGCTCGAGCAGAACTACCGGTCCACCCAGCGCATCCTGAAGGCCGCCAACACGGTCATCGCACGCAACACCGGCCGTCGGGCCAAGAACCTGTGGACCGACGCCGGCGACGGCGAGCTGATCGAGGGCTATGTCGCCGACAACGAGCACGACGAGGCGGCCTGGGTCGCCGAGCAGATCGACGCGCTGGTCGACGAGGGCACGGCCCAGCCGAAGGACATCGCGGTCTTCTACCGCACGAACAATGCCTCCCGGGTCTTCGAGGAAGTGTTCATCCGGGTCGGCATGCCGTACAAGGTCGTCGGGGGTGTGCGCTTCTACGAGCGCAAGGAGGTCCGCGACGCCCTGGCCTATCTGAAGGTCGTGGCCAACCCGACCGACATCGTGAGCCTGCGCCGGGTCATCAACACGCCCAAGCGGGGGATCGGCGAGCGGGCCGAGGTGTGCATCGAGAACTTCGCCGACCGCGAGCGCATCCCGTTCGCCTCGGCACTCCGACGGTGCTCGGAGGTGGGCGAGCTCGCCACCCGCTCGCTCAAGGCGATCCAGGAGTTCGTTGCGCTGCTGGAGGAGTTTGAGCAGCTGGTCCAGACCGGCTCGGGTCCGGCGGCCCTGCTGGAGAGCATCCTCGACCGCACCGGCTACCTCACCGAGTTGCAGGCCAGCACCGACCCGCAGGACGAGGGGCGCGTCGACAACCTGAACGAGCTCATCTCCGTCGCCGCCGAGTTCGAGGCCGCCAGCCCGGGCGGAACCGTCACGGAGTTCCTCGAGCAGGTCTCCTTGGTGGCCGACGCCGATCAGATCCCGGTGACGGGTGACGACGCGGGCGTGGTCACCATGATGACGCTGCACACCGCCAAGGGCCTGGAGTTCCCGGTGGTCTTCGTGACCGGCCTGGAGGACGGCGTCTTTCCGCACCTGCGCGCCCTCGGTGACCCGCGGGAGCTGGAGGAGGAGCGCCGGCTGGCCTACGTCGGCATCACCCGCGCGCGGCAGCGACTGTTCCTCTCGCGGGCGCAGGTGCGCACCAGCTGGGGGCAGCCGGCGTACAACCCGCCGTCGCGCTTCCTCGACGAGCTGCCCGCCGACACCGTGCACTGGGCGCGGCTGGAGCCGGCCCCTGCGGCGCCCAACGGCTACAGCTCCGCGCAGTCGCGGGTGGCCGCGACGGGACTGTCGACGGGGGGCCTGCGCGGTGGGGCGGGCAACCGGCCGGTCATCTCCGTGGACGTGGGCGACCGGGTGAGCCACGACGCCTTCGGGCTGGGCACCGTGGTCGAGGTCACCGGCGCCGGCGACAAGGCGCAGGCGACCGTCGACTTCGGCTCCGGCGGCACCAAGCGCCTCGTCCTCCGCTACGCGCCCCTCGTCAAGCTCTAGCTCGCGGGGGCAGGGGCCCGGCGGGCCACTGAGCTACAGATGCACGCCGTGGTCGGCGAGCCAGTCCTGCGGGTCGAGGGGGTTGCCGTGCATGTCGTCGCGGCGGACCTCCCAGTGCAAGTGGGGTCCGGTCGAGCGGCCTTCGTTGCCGACCGTGGCGATCTGCTCGCCGGCATGGACGACCTGGCCGACCTCGACGTCCCAGTACCGCATGTGGCCGTAGACGTGGACGAAGCCCTCGGTGTCCTCGATGTAGATCGCGTTGCCGTAGCCCGACGCCCGGCCCGCCTTGAGGACGACGCCGTCGGCTGCGGCGACGATCGGCGTTCCCAGCGGCGCGGCCAGGTCGATGCCGTAGTGCATCTGGCCCCACCGCATGCAGAAGCAGGTGCTGAGGCGGCCCTGCGTGGGGATGACGGTTTTCGGTTCGCGCGCGGCGCGGGAGGCGGCGAGTTCGTTCAGTCGGGCCTGTGCCTCGGCCTCGGTGATGCCGCGGCGCACACCGGCGTCCTCCATCCCGCCGGCGAAGTTGACGTCGGCAGAGCCGTTCAGGCCGTAGTCGGAGGCGCTGATCGTGACCTCGTCGGGCCCGGCGGTCAGCCCGGGGACGGCGGCGAGCAGGGCGCCGGCGACGAGGGCGGCGAACCACAGGGGCGCACGCCGGCCCGGCGGATGCGGCAGCCGGCGACGAAGTGCCGGGCGCGGGGCCGACGCGCGACCATCGCGTGAGCGGTGAGCGAAGGGGCGGAAGCCGGCCGGGATGAACGTCCGGGGCGAGGCGGTGTCGCGCGCGTCGAGGTCGGCGTCGGGCTGCGGCCGGTCGAGGACCTGGGCGGCACTGCTGCGCGACACGACGGGCCTTCCGGGACGAACGCTTCCCTGGCCGGTACCCGGAGGTGACCCGTCGGGGGAGCGACGGCGGCTGTGGACGTCGAGTGACGCGGCGTCCGCCGGTTGGCACCGGCGCCGTGATCGAACCGTAACGATCTGTCAGGACGGGTCCAAGCACCACACCGCACGTGTCGCGAGATGTACGAAGAGTAATGATTTGGGTTACTCAAGCCACGGCTGCCTGCCGCGTCGGAGGGGGGCACCCGGCGGACCGCAGACCTGCGAGCGTGGCCGCGACCTCGTCGACCACCGCCCGGTGGATCGGCAGCGACATGTGCCCCACGCCGCGCACGAGCACGTTGCGCGTGATCAGGTCCGGGTGATCGCACCGGCCCGACGCGGTGGGAAGGACCACCTGGTCCAGGTCGCTGTACACCGCGGTCACCGGGGTGCGGCAGCCCGGCGCCGGTTCCTCGAGCTCCTGGAGCACCGGTGAGCCGGGACGCAGTTGCCGCACGAGCGGAGTGGGCAGCACGTGGGCGAGCAGTGAGCCCGAGTGGGGCGTCCCCAGGGTGACGAGTGAGTCGACCCGCTGGTCGCCGCCCATGCGCTGCACGTAGTAGCGGGCGATCAGGCCGCCCAGGCTGTGACCGACCACGTGCACGCGGTCGTGGCCGGTCTGCTGGCAGATCCGCTCGATGTGCTCGCCGAGGTCGCGGGCACCCCGGATCACGTCGGCCAGCAGCGGGCTGTAGTTCCACGAGCAGACGTGCGCGAACCCACGCCGGCGCAGGCTGCGGCGCATCACCGTGAAGATCGAGCGGTTGTCGATCAGGCCGTGCACGAGGATCACGGGGATCCGGGCGGCGAGCGGATCCCCGGCGAAGAGCGCACGCACGCCGGGCGGCTGATCCCCGGGCCGGCTCCGCGCGTCGGTCCGCAGCGCCTCGGTCCGCGCGCCCAACGGGTACATCAGGATGTGGGCTCCGGCCCAGGCCAGTTCCGTGAGCCCGCCGGTGAGCACCGCGGGGGTGCACAGTGCGCGCAGACGCACTCGTGGCGCCCCGCCCGGAGGCGTCTCGGTGTGGGACTCTGGACACGCGCCGGAGCCACTCGATGAGTGCATTGGCCGAAATCCTCCCCGTCTGCTCCGACCGGCGGCAGGCTCGGGATTCGACCTCGCTGGTGGGCGGTGCACCCTGGAGGTGCTCCGGTTCACGGGACCGTAATGCCCCTGTGTGAGACCGGTCACACGGGCGTCGCGGAGGAAAGGCCACCGAGGCCGGTTCGTGACCACAGTGCCGAAGGGGGAACCGTGCCCGCCCGAGATGGCCGAACCCGGCCCCTCCGCGACGCCGCGTCGGGTCGGCGGGGGCGCGGTGCGGCCTCGCCGTCGGCGGGCTCCCGGAGCGCCCGCGAGCGGGCCGGCAACGTCAGCGCGACGGGCCGGCGCAATGGTGAACCGGTGCGGTTCGTGCCCGCACCTGCGGTGGACGGTCTGGTGGTCGGCACCGTGCCTGGATCGGCCCGGGCGACCGGCGTCCTGCTCCTGCTCGCCGGGCTCGCCGGGGCAATCGCCCCCTTCCCCACGTACCTGGTCGTCGGCGGGCGGGCGCTGTCCCAGGCGTCGGGTGTGGGGGCGGCCCTGATCTGCCTCGTCGTCCCGCTGACCCATCTGCTGGTCGGCGCCGGCCTGGCTCGCGGTCGGGTGCCGAAGTTCGGGCTCGCCTACGCCGGTGTGGCCGGCTCGCTGGCCTTCGGCCAGTTCCTCATCGAGGTGTACAGGGGCAGCAGCTCGACCTCCCGGCCCGCCGTGGAGGTGCTCGCCGGTGAACGCGTCCTCACCAGCAGCGTGGGGGCCGGCCCCGGCTGGGTGCTGGGCCTCCTCGCCCTCGCCCTCACTGTGCTCGCCGCCTGCGTGGCCGCTGTCGCCTGGGGGCGCACGGTCATGGAGGACGGCGGGAGCCTGGATGCGGTGCGCTCCGGCCTCGCCGGCGCCGCGGTGCTGCTGGGGGTGGCCACCGTCCTGTGCCTCTCCCTCCCGGCGGCCGACGTCCCCGACCGGCTGACCACCGACCCCGTCACCGGCATGCAGACCGTCGTGACACGGGAGGGCCCGCAGGCGCTGCTCGAACGCCCGGGGCTCGCGCTGCTGGGCGGTCTGCTGCTGGCCGGCGCCGTCGTGCTGTGCGCCGTCGTGGCCCCGTCGCTGCGGCCCCGCCTGGCGGCGGTCGGCGGACTGCTGGCTCTCGCCGTCGTGATGCTCTCGGCCGGTCTGCTCGGAGCACGCGACGCCCTCCACTCGCCGGATCTGGAATGGACGCTGCCCGGTGTGGGACTGGTGCTCTTTGCTGCGGCATACGCGGGACTGGCCGCGGTGGCCTGGCGAATTCGCCGGGGCCGACCATGACCAAGGTCGCATTCGGCTTCCTAGACTGACCGGATGGTGGACGAACGCATCCGGGTGGTCATCGCGAAGCCGGGGCTCGACGGGCACGATCGGGGCGCCAAGGTCGTGGCTCGCGCGCTGCGGGACGCCGGCATGGAGGTCGTCTACACCGGCCTGCACCAGACGCCGGAGCAGATCGTGGAGACCGTCGTGCAGGAGGACGCCGACGCGGTGGGCCTCTCCGTCCTCTCCGGCGCCCACATGACGCTGTTCACCCGATTGACGGAGCTGATGCGCGAGCGGGAGGTCGACGACGTCGTCGTGTTCGGCGGCGGCATCATTCCGGACGATGACCTGCCCGAGCTCGAGCGGATGGGCGTCGCGAAGATCTTCACGCCCGGGGCGACCACCACCGACATCGTCGACTGGGTCCGCGGGCACGTCGGCGCCCCGGCCACCACCTGAGGCCGCGTCCTGGGCGCCGCCGCGAGCTCGCGGCGCCGGGGACGAGGTCCTTCCACGGGTACTACGCGGTGACCGGCAGGACCAGTCGCTGCGTGGAGTAGCCGCCGGTCGAGACAGTCACCTCCTGGGGGAGCGAGGACCCGCGGTAGGCGAGGTCGCCGCCGGCCAGCACCACGGCGAGCCGGTGCCCGGCGGCGAACCGGTGCACGATCCCCGGCAGCTCGATGCAGACGGGCTTCGTGACGTCGGCGACCCGGGCCGGCGAGATCAGGCGGTGCGGCAACTCGATCGCGCCGTCGGGACCGACGTCATAGAGCTTGGCGTAGACGACCAGTTCACCGGGGGTTCCGGCGGTCTGCGTCCCGGCGCCGAGAGGCACGTCCAGTTGGACGGTGAGCCGGGGTGAGCCGACGACGGTCATCGCCCGGTCGAGCGGCGCGGTGGAGAAGCGGATCGCCGTCCCGGGCGCATCGGTGACCGGCTGGGACTGGTCGAGGCCCGACGTCTCGGTGTAGTTGGGTCCGATCGGGCCGGCGCTGCGGTAGACGCTCTCGCCGGGAACGACCTTGCTCCGGCTGTCGACCAGGGCGCCGTTGTCGCCGCCGCCCGAGAGGTACAGCGTCTTCGACGTGCCGACCGGGTAGGCGGCCGCGGTGGCGTAGGCCTTGGTGGCGTCGCCGGTGGCGTCGAAGACCCAGTCGCGGAAGTAGGAGAAGTTCAGTGGCGGCCGGGTGCCCTGGCCGCGGACGTAGTAGTCGAACCAGGCGAGAGCCCGCCGGCCCTCGTAGGACCGTTCCGGGTGCCGCATATCCAGCTCCCCGGCCGCAGGCGCTGAGTCGCTGTGCCCCCACGACTGCCAGGTCAGTGACACCGGCGTTCCCTGCCGCTTGAGCGCCCGGTACGTGGCGACCGACTCCTGCAGGTTGAACAGCGTGTCCGCCTGGCCCTGGCCGATCATCGTGGGCACGCGCACGTCGGACATGTAGCTGGACACGGAGTTGGAGCGCAGGAACGCGATGGACTCCTGACTGGGATACCCGAGCGTGCCCGCCTCCAGCAGCGCCCGGCAGACCTCGGGCTCGAAGTTCCCGCAGTTCGCGTCGACGAAGGCGGTCCAGCGCGTCGGGTCGGTCAACGACGCCGGGAGGTCCTCGACGCCGTTCTCGACGCCGAGCGTGGTGAACAGCGCTGCCCACTGGTACTTGAAGACGCCGGTGTTGGCGGAGCTCACCGATCCGCTGCGCGCCGTTCCGCCCGGCAGCGAGCTGTTCTCGGGCGCCAGTGAGTAGGAGAGGTCGTTCCAGGTGATCAGCGGGACGATCGCGTCCACCCGGTCGGTGCCCTGCTGGTGCTCGTAGGCGGAGGTCGCGAACTGGATCTGGCCGCCGTAGGAGCCGCCGGTCATGCCGACCGCGGGGTCGTTCGGAGTGCCGGTGCGGGAGTCCTGGCGGATCACCTGGTCGACGTAGACCCGGGCGCCCGTGCTCTGGTCGACCGCGACGATGCTGCGGTCGCCACCGAGGAAGCGCAGCAGCTGGCTGGCGGCCGCGCCGTCGTGCTCGACGTCGTCCAGGGTGATCGGGCAGTCGTCGCCGTCGACGAAGCCGATGCCGGTGTAGGACAAGGTCACGTACCCGTGGTCGCCGAAGCCTCGCGCGAGGTCGGCTTGGTCCTTCTTCGTGCCACCGAAGCCGTTGGTCACGAGCAGCGCCGGCGCCCGGCGCGAGGCCGTCACCCCGGCCGGGATGTAGAGGTCGGCGTCGATCTCACAGGACACGTCCTCCGGGCCCAGGTGCTCGACCGTGATGGTCAGCTCGCGGGGGACGATCTCGGCGGCGGACGACGCGGGCGGGGCCAGTGTGACCATCCCAGCTGCGGTCAGCACGGTGGTGAGCGTGAGGGTGGCGGCGCGTCGCACGAGTGACTCCTCGTCGTCGAGGGCGGGTGGTGCGGACTCGAGCGGCAGTCTGAACTGCCCTTTCGGGTGGCGCATCCTGTGATGCGCCCCACCACCTCCCCCCGCGTACAACGCCCGGGGCGGCGAGCAGGTTACGGGCGAGCTACGGTGCCTGTTCGTGGATCTCTTCGAGTACCAGGCCCGTGACCTGTTGGCCTCGCACGGCGTGCCCGTGCTTCCCGGCGGCGTCGCGGAGACGCCCGACGAGGCCGAGGCGATCGCACGGGAGATCGCCACCCCCGTCGTCGTGAAGGCGCAGGTGAAGGTCGGCGGCCGGGGCAAGGCCGGCGGCGTGAAGCTCGCCGACAATCCCGACGACGCCCGGGCGCGCGCCCAGGACATCCTCGGCCTGGACATCAAGGGGCACATCACGCACAAGGTGATGGTTGCCCAGGCCAGCGACATCGCGGCCGAGTACTACTTCTCCTATCTGCTCGACCGCTCCAACCGCACCTTCCTGGCCATGGCGTCCGTCGAGGGCGGCATGGAGATCGAGGAGATCGCGGTCACCAAGCCCGAGGCGCTGGCGCGCATCCCCATCGACGCCACCACAGGTGTGGACACCGCGAAGGCGACCGAGATCGTCGATGCCGCCAACTTCCCGGCGGAGGTCCGCGACCAGGTCATCGCCATCGCCGTCCAGCTGTGGGAGACCTTCGCCACGGAGGACGCCACCCTGGTCGAGGTCAACCCCCTGGCCAAGGCGCCCGACGGCACGGTTCTCGCCCTGGACGCCAAGGTCACCCTCGACGAGAACGCCGGCTTCCGGCAGCCCGGGCACGCCGCGCTGGAGGATGCCGCCTCCGCCGACCCGCTCGAGGCGCGGGCCAAGGAGAAGAACCTCAACTACGTCAAGCTCGACGGCGAGGTCGGCATCATCGGCAACGGCGCCGGCCTGGTCATGAGCACTCTCGACGTCGTCGCCTACGCGGGTGAGGAGTTCGGCGGGGTCAAGCCGGCCAACTTCCTCGACATCGGCGGCGGCGCCTCGGCCGAGGTCATGGCCAACGGGCTGGAGATCATCCTGTCCGACCCTGCCGTGAAGAGCGTCTTCGTGAACGTCTTCGGCGGGATCACCGCCTGTGACGCCGTCGCCAACGGCATCGTCTCCGCGCTCGGCATCCTGGGTGACGAGGCGACCAAGCCCCTCGTCGTCCGGCTCGACGGCAACAACGTCGAGGAGGGCCGGCGGATCCTCGCCGAGGCGAACCACCCCCTGGTGACCGTGGTCGACACGATGGACGGCGCCGCGCGCCGGGCCGCCGAACTCGCCGCCTGAGAACACCCCGTCCCTCTCACCCCTCACAGGCTCGGGGTGAGCCTCCGGAGGGGGCCGGCCCGCTCCTCCACTCCTGACAGGACACGCAGAGATGTCGATCTTCCTCAACGAGAACAGCAAGGTCATCGTCCAGGGCATGACCGGCTCGGAGGGCAGCAAGCACACTCAGCGCATGCTCGCCTCGGGCACGGCCATCGTGGGCGGCGTGAACCCGCGCAAGGCCGGCACGAGCGTCGACTTCGAGGGTGCCACCGTCCCGGTCTTCGGTGGCGTGGCCGAGGCCATGAAGGAGACCGGCGCGGACGTCAGCGTCATCTTCGTGCCGCCGCCGTTCGCCAAGGCCGCCGTCATCGAGGCCATCGACGCCCAGATCGGACTGGCCGTGGTCATCACCGAGGGCATCCCGGTGCACGACGCGACCTACTTCTGGGCGCACGCCCAGGGCGGCGCGACCCGGATCATCGGCCCCAACTGTCCGGGACTGATCAGCCCCGGACGCTCCAACGCCGGCATCATCCCGGCCAACATCACCAAGCAGGGCAGGATCGGCCTGGTCAGCAAGTCGGGCACGCTGACCTACCAGATGATGTACGAGCTGCGGGACATCGGTTTCTCGACCGCGGTCGGCATCGGTGGCGACCCGGTGATCGGCACCACGCACATCGACTGCCTCCAGGCCTTCGAGGACGACCCCGAGACCGAGGCCATCGTGATGATCGGCGAGATCGGTGGGGATGCCGAGGAGCGGGCTGCCGACTTCGTCAAGGCCAACGTCACCAAGCCTGTCGTCGGCTACGTCGCCGGTTTCACCGCGCCCGAGGGCAAGACGATGGGCCACGCCGGCGCCATCGTCTCGGGTTCGGCCGGCACCGCACAGGCCAAGCAGGAGGCCCTCGAGGCCGCTGGTGTGCAGGTGGGCAAGACGCCGTCGGAGACGGCGCGACTCATGCGGGAGATCGTCGGCGGCTGAGAGGCGCCCTCCAGGGGCGCGCGCACGCCTGTGCGGGCACCTTCGCCTGCCCGGTGACTGCTGTGGAGGCCACCGGGCAGCGCGCGGGGGAGGGCGGCACGGTCACGGTCGGGGGACACCGGGCGCGGCACGGTTGCGCCCCGGTGTCGCGGACGGCCACGATGCGCTGCGCACACCCGACGCTTTGCGAGGAGAGCCCTGCGATGACCGCCAGTCAGCCTCCGCAGCCGCCCACGGGCGGTCAGCCTCCGCAGCCCGGGCAGCAGCCCGGCTACGGCCAGCAGCCGCCGGGTCAGCCGCCCTACGGCCAGCAGCCCCCGCCCGGGTACGGCCAGGAGCCCCCGCCCGGCTACGGCCAGCAGCCCCCGCCCGGCTACGGACAGCCACCGCCGCCCGGCTACGCCCCTCCGCCGGGCTATGCCCAGCAGGGCGCCC
>JAOPWJ010000169.1 GCA_025965715.1 Blastococcus sp.
TGCGGAAGTTCATCTCCGACCGCGGCAAGATCCGTGCCCGCCGCGTCAGCGGCAACTGCAGCCAGCACCAGCGTGATGTCGCGATCGCTGTGAAGAACAGCCGCGAGATGGCGCTGCTGCCCTACACGTCGACGGCGCGCTGATCATGAGCACGATGAAGCTCATCCTCACCCAGGAGGTCACCGGCCTCGGTTCCTCCGGTGACAGCGTCGAGGTGAAGGGCGGCTACGGCCGCAACTACCTCCTGCCCCGCGGGCTGGCCATCCTGGCCACCCGGGGTGCCGAGAAGCAGGTCGAGTCCCTCCGTCGGGCGCGCGCCGCACGCGACGTGCGCTCTCACGAGGAGGCCGAGACCGTCGCCTCGCGCCTGTCCGGACTGACCGTCCGCGTGCCCGCCCGTGCCGGGGAGGGCGGTCGTCTCTTCGGCCGCGTCACCACCGCCGACGTCGCCGCCGCGGTCACCGCCGCCGGTGGCCCGGAGCTCGACCGCCGGCGGATCGAGCTGCCCAGCAGCATCAAGACGACCGGCCAGCACACCGTCACGGTGCGGGTTCACGCCGAGGTCAGCGCCTCGCTGACGATCGAGGTCGTCCCCGCCTGAGGGCACACTCTGCACAGCACCACCCGCGAGGGGCGTCGGACTCCGGTCCGGCGCCCCTCGCGGCGTCCGCAAGCCCGCTGAGGGCCGCTCAGCGCCCCGTGCGCCTGCTGGGGGCACCCGGTGCGCCGCCGGCCCCACCGACGGCCCTGGCGGGGCGCCTGTCAGTTCCCGCCAGTGCTGGGGGCACTCCTTCGTCGTACACACCGCGCCCGGCCGGCCATGGCGCGCACGCGGCTGTGACACGTGATGCGGCACGCAAAATTTCTTGTCGACTTTCTGCCGTCCACAGCCGGTGGGCGGCTCCGTCGCTGGTGGGAAGGCCCATGCGGGTATCGGCCCCGCGCAGATCCCCCGGCGTCTCCACATGTCGACACGCCTCCGTCCACCGACTTGTCCACAAGTTGTGCAGATCGCGGTGCACACGCGTGTTGGACGCCGCCCCCTCCAGCTTCCTAACGTGCTCCTCAGCTGCCGCCGGGCGCGCAATCTGTCAGTGCCCGGCGGTAGCAATGGCCGAACAGACGTTCGGCCCGGCGACGCTCGACGAACTCCCGGCTTCCCCACGGAGTGGTGGTGCGGGCGCGCCTGCAAGGAGATGGAGGAACCCCGTGGCGTTGGCCGACGACTTCAGCCGGCCCTCACCGACGGCGCCGGCCTACGACCGGCAGCCGCCGCAGGACATTCCCGCGGAGCAGTCGGTGCTCGGGGGCATGCTGTTGAGCAAGGACGCGATCGCCGACGTCGTCGAGGCGCTCCAGGGCACCGACTTCTACCGGCCGGCGCACCAGGTCATCTTCGACTGCATCCTCGACCTCTACGGGCGCGGTGAGCCGGCCGACGCCATCACGGTGGCGGCCGAGCTCAACCGCACGGACCAGCTGTCGAAGATGGGTGGCGCCGTCTACCTGCACACCCTGATCGCGTCGACGCCCACGGCGGCCAACGCGGGCTACTACGCGGCCATCGTCGCGGAGCAGGCAGTGTTGCGGCGGCTGGTCGAGGCCGGCACCCGCGTCGTCCAGCTCGGCTACGGCGCCGCGGGCGGCAAGGGCGACGTCGACGACATCGTCGACCGCGCGCAGCAGGAGATCTACGACGTCACCGAGAAGCGGATGAGTGAGGACTACTCCCGCCTCGAGGACATCCTCCAGCCCACGATGGACGAGCTGGACGCCATCGCCTCCCGCGGCGGCGTCAGCCGTGGTGTGCCCACCGGAATCCGCGACCTCGACGAGCTCACCAACGGGCTGCAGTCCGGCCAGATGATCGTCATCGCGGCCCGACCCGGCGTGGGCAAGTCGACCCTGGGCCTCGACATCGCGCGCTCGGCGTCGGTGAAGCACCACATGCCCGCCGCCATCTTCTCCCTGGAGATGAGCAAGCACGAGATCACCATGCGTCTGCTGTCGGCGGAGGCGAAGGTGCCGCTGCACCACATGCGGGCCGGCACGCTGTCCGACGAGGACTGGTCCAAGCTGGCCCGCCGGATGGGCGAGATCGCCGATGCGCCGCTCTACATCGACGACTCACCGAACATGACGATGATGGAGATCCGGGCCAAGGCGCGGCGGCTCAAGCAGCGCAACGACCTCAAGCTCGTGGTCATCGACTACCTGCAGCTGATGACGTCGGGCAAGCGGGTGGAGAGCCGCCAGCAGGAGGTCTCGGAGTTCTCCCGTGCGCTGAAGCTGCTGGCCAAGGAGCTCGAGGTCCCGGTCATCGCGATGAGTCAGCTCAACCGTGGCTCCGAGCAGCGTCAGGACAAGAAGCCGATGCTCTCCGACCTCCGGGAGTCCGGCTCGATCGAGCAGGACGCGGACATGGTCATGATGATCCACCGCGAGGACATGTACGAGAAGGAGTCACCGCGGGCCGGCGAGGCCGACATCATGCTGGTCAAGCACCGCAACGGCCCCACCGCGAACGTCACGGTCGCCTTCCAGGGTCACTACAGCCGCTTCGTGGACATGGCGAACTGAGATGGCCGACTGAGATGGCCACGGCTTCTGTGCCCGATGGTGTGGTCGTCGGCGTCGGCGTCGGCGTCGGCGTGGGCGTGGGCGTGGGCGTGGGTGTGGGTGTGGGGGTGGGCG
>JAOPWJ010000251.1 GCA_025965715.1 Blastococcus sp.
CGAATCCCCGCGGACGCGTTGCTCAGTCGGAGCACGGACTCGGCCGGGACCTGCAGCACCGTGTTGTGATCGCCGGCCCGTCGGCCGATCGTGACGGCGCACCGGGCGCCTGTCAGAGCCACCACCATGCCGTGGTCGGCACGCAGCTCGAGTCCGCCGAGCAGAACCTCGAGCCCTGCTGCGTGCTCGGCGTTGCCGACCAGCCGGTTCGCCAGCCGCAGGGACCCGCGGTCCGCGGCTCCGCTCCGACCGATTCCCCACGAGGCACGTCCGGGACGCCCCAGGTCCTGAACGGTGGTGAGTGGGCCAGGCTTCAGCACCTCGATCGTGGCGGGGTTGCTCATGGGGACACCTCGACGAATCGGACGCGGGTACCCGGCGAGAGCAGCGCGGGCGGATCCCGGCGGAGGTCCCACATCTGCACGGGTGTGCGGCCGAGGAGCTGCCACCCCCCTGGTGAGGCCTTCGGGTACACGCCGCTGAACTCACCCGCGAGGCCGACCGCGCCGGCAGGCACGCTGACCCTCGGAGTGGCTCGGCGCGGCACGTGTAGCCGCGTGTCCTCGCCGACCAGATAGCCGAACCCGGCGCTGAACCCTCCGAATGCCACCGTCCAGGATTGCCCGGTGTGTGCCTCCACGACTCCGCGGCCGCCGAGCCCCGTGAGCTCACCCACGACGTCGAGGTCGGGGCCGTCGTAGACAACCGGGATCTCCACGCTTCGCGCCGCGGATCGGGCCCGGTGGGCCGGCCTCCGCTCGGAGACCGCGCGGGTCGCGGCCTGGACGCTGGTACGTCCGGGGTCGAGGTGCAGCAGCAGCGTGCGCGCGGCTGGGACGAGGTCGATCACCCCCTCAGGAGGGTCGTCGACCAGTGCCTGGTGGAGGGCCAGCACGGCGTCGAGACTCTGCAGCTCGACGAGGACGCCTACGTCCGCGCACGGCAGGAAACGCATGGGCGGGACCGGTGCGGCAACGGTTGACCCGGGATGGGCGGCGAGTGGCGCCCCGGCCCGGGGAGTCGCACCGGTCACGGCGCGAAGGCCCGAAGGCTGACGCCTTCATCGTCGAGTGCCTCCCGCACGGCGCGGACGATCGCCACGGCGGCGGGGCTGTCGCCGTGGACGCAGATCGAGTCCGCGCGCACGGGGACCACGGTCCCGTCCACCGCCTCGACCTCTCCACCCACGACCATGCGGACGACGCGAGCGGCAACGGCGACGGGGTCGGTGATCACTGCGCCCGCCTGTCCCCGCGGAAGCAGGGTGCCCACGGGCGTGTAGGCGCGATCGGCGAAGGCCTCGAGAAAGGTCGGCAGACCCGCCTCGCCGGCCTGTCCGACCAGCTGTGAACCCGGCAACCCGAGGACGGGCAGGGTGGCGTCGTACTCACGCACCGCGCGGACGACGGCGCCCGCCTGAGTCTCGTGGTGCACGACGGCGTTGTAGAGCGCACCGTGCGGCTTCACGTAAGCAACCCGCCCGCCGGCGACCCGGGCCATCGCCTCGAGGGCCCCCAGTTGGTAGAGCACCGCGTCGGTCAGCTCGGTCGGGTCCATGTCGATGAACCTGCGGCCGAACCCGCCCAGGTCTGGATATGCGACCTGGGCACCGATCGCCACGCCGCGGGCCGCTGCTTGCTCGCAGGTCTGTCGGAGAGTGGAGGGATCGCCCGCGTGGAATCCGCATGCCACGTTGGCGCTGGTCACCACCTCGATGAGGGCGGCGTCGTCTCCCAGCCGCCACCGGCCGTAAGACTCTCCGACGTCGCTGTTGAGGTCGATCGTCGGGGACGGGGGCGAGATCACGCGGGTAGCTCGTCCGCGGTCAGCGCCTGGACGCCGGCGGGGGTCACCTGACCGTCGACCGTGGTCAGTTCGGCGTCCCTGCGGACCTTGTCCACTCGGAATCCGAGGAACCGGCCCCACGAGGGCCGCTGCACCTGTTCGCCCCCTTGGGCGTGGCCGCACGGCCAGCCGTAGGACCACCACAGCGTCGCGGTGGAGCCGTCGAGCACCTCGCTCGCGATCGTGCCCCGGACGGCACCGTGGTTGCAGATCGATCGTCCCCAGCCGCTCTGGTTCACGGCCAGGCCCTCGTGGTCGGCGAGCACCTGCACCGCGCTTGCGATGCCCTCACCCAGCAGCTGCCAGGACCGGGCGGAGCGCTCCACGGACGCCGTCTCGTCCCCCCAGCCCGCGGGCGCCGGAACGCTGCTGGCCTGCCAGAGGTTCGCACACGCGATCGTCCCCCCGCGGGGACGCGTGAGGCTCAGCCGCCGTCCCGACACCTCGGCGATGACCGCTTCGCCGGTCGCATCGGCCATCAGGTAGTTGCCGGACAGGATGATGTCCAACCGGGCCCGCATGAATCCCAGGGCGCCGGCTGTGCTCGTGGTGGTGGCCATCATCTCGTGGGTCCAGGTCTGCGCCGGGAGCTTCTGATCCTGCTTCTCCTGGGCTGCCGCCCCCTCCGGGACGTAGGCGTAGGCGAAGGCGAACCCCGCACGGTTGACTCCACGTGTGACCATGCCGTCCCAGGCGACGACCTCGTCACCGGGGCACCGGACCACCGCACCGACGAACGGCTGGGCCGCGTCCGCGACGCCGATGACATGGCTCTTCACGGTGTAGGGGTTGTCGCTGTTACTGGCCAGCAGCCAATGGGGGCCGCGGGCGTGGCCGACGAGAGTGCACATCAGTCTTCTGCTTTCCGAGCCGGGCTCGAGACGTTAGAAGGACAGTTCACAGGCCGACTCCCGGCCGGACGATCGACCGGAGCAAGGGGCCAGTGCTGGGCACGTCCTCGGGCCTGGGTGCAGCGCGAGAAGAAGCGGCAGCCGCTCTGCGGAGCCGTCGGATCGGCCCATCAGCGATCGACCCGGAACGCAGCCGCCTCGGGCGGCACCCGTCGGTCGAGCACCATGGCAGACACCAGCTGGCCGGTAACCGGCGACAGAGTGATACCCAGCATTGCGTGGCCGGTTGCGACCACCACGTTCGGTTGTCCGGGCAACGGCCCTATGACCGGCAGGCCGTCCGGTGTCATCGGCCGCTGCCCACTCCAGGCCCGGGAGTTCTCGGTCGAGCCCGGAGCCGGCCAACCCGACAGGTATGTCCGTGTGGTTGCGAGAATCCCGTCCGCCCGCACCTCATTGATGGATTCATCGGTTCCGAATTCCATTGTCCCAGACAGGCGCACGCGGTCGTCGAAGGGCGTCAGCGCAACCTTGCCCTCAGCCAGGTAGAGCGCCTTGGCGAAGGACGCGGCGGGATTCGGAAGGTCGAAACCGTATCCCTTTCCAGGCTGTATGCGAACGCGTCCTCTGAACATCGACGACACTCTGCCGGAAGCCGCACCAGCAGCGACGACGAAGGCGTCGGCCGGCCAGCGTTCCCCGGCGATCACGGCCTTGACCTGGCCGTCCGCACCGCGCTCGACACCCGACACTTTCGCCTGGGTGCAAATCTTGACGCCGCGCTGCGCCAGTACGCCCGCCAATCCGTCCACGAAGCTGTTCGGTTCGATGAAGCGCTCTCCGGGACAGTCGATTCCACCGACCACTTCGTCGGATGCCTGCGGCACAGCCGCGCGAAGTGCTTGGGCATCGAGAACCGTGGAGCTGTCCCACCCCAAACGGGCGAGAGTTTCCAATTCCTCGGCATGATGCTTCAACTTCTGTTCGCTCTGGAACAGGAGGTAGAGGCCGCGTCGATGACTCTCGAACGGCACACCATCGGCGGCCAGGGCATCGAACAACTCGAAAGTGCGTTCGTTCAGTGCCAGCGTTGCACTCAGGCCCGCCTCGAACTGCCGCGCGTTGCAGTTGCGGAGCATCTGGAACATGAAGCCGGCGAACTCGGCATTCAGCCGCGGGCGAATGCGCAAGGGGCTGTCTCTGCGCGCCATCCAGCGGAGGGACTGCAGGACGATGCCGGGAGCAGGCACGGGACCCGACATCGTCGGGACGACCCAGCCCGCGTTGCGCCGGGATGCACCTGCGCCCACCCCAGCAGCGTCGAGAATCGTGACCTCAGCACCGGCACGCTCCAGCGCATAGGCGCAGTTGAGGCCGATAGCTCCCGCACCGATGACGATGACTCGCATCTAACGGGTCTCCGGCGTCGAGACCAGCCCGGCTGCACGGGCCCGCTCGATGATCATCCAGGACACTGCCGCGTCCTGGATGCCCAATCCGACGCTGTTGTACAGCACGATCTGTTCAGCATCCGTACGACCGGGGTGACGCCCCAGCAGCACATCCCCGAGGGCGGCAACCCGATCGGTGGCGATCGCACCGTTCCGTCGGGCATCCACGAAGGGACCAGCCTGTTGCCACGCCGCATCCGGGTCATCCACGACTATGACGTCAGCTCGTTGCAGGACGTCCTCGCCCAGTTCTCGCCGCTCGGGAGCGAACGATCCCACGCTCAGAACGGTGGTGCCGGGGGCCAACCAGGTAGCAGACAGTACCGGCGTGAGGCTGGTGGTCGCCGTGACGACCAGATCGGCCTCACGCACCGCCAGCTCGGCAGAGACCGCGGGCCGCACCTCGATGTCGAGCTCCCGGCTGAGTACCTCGAGCGCGGCGGAAAGGGAAGCAGGCTCGGGTGACGACAACGTGACCTCGGTGATGGGCAGCACCGCGCACAGGGCTTTCACGTGCGCTTGACCTTGCAGGCCCGTTCCCAGAACCGCCAATCGCCGCGGATTCGGGCCCGCCAGCGACTTCATCGCCAGGGCACTGGCAGCCGGCGTCCGCAACGCCGTGAGCGCGTCGCCATCGAGAAGAGCGGCGACCTCCCCGGTCCGTGGGTCCAACGCGATCACCAACGCCGAGACACTCGGCAGGCCCTCGGCAGCATTGCCCGGATTCACGCTGCCGAACTTGCAGACGGGTCCCGTCTCGGCCGTAATCCGGGACGCGTAACAGAAAGCGACAGAATCATCGGGCCCGTTCAGCAGCAATCTCGGCGGCGCCTGCGCAGATCCCTGGGCCAGGCTGATGAACGCCTGGGCCTGCGACTGCATCACAGAATCGAGGTCCGCCAACGCGGCGATCTCTTCTGCCCCGAGCATCAAGACGTGCCGTGCGAGCGGGCCCTGGGCGGGTGAATGAAACAAGCCTTGCTCCAATCAATGATCTTGCGTGGCAAAGGCCTGACGTCCCGGAGTGGCTACGGAGCGTGGGTTCGCCCACCCATCGGCGCCGGCCGGGCAGCCGGCACCGATAGGTGGGAGCACCTCGCGCGTCGGGCGTCCTGCAGGCGCCTCAGGCGCTCAGACGGGACGTACGAAGCTTCTGGGTCGCTGCTTCGTCGACCTCGAAGGAACAGCCATCCACGACCACGCCGTAGTCCGAGGCGGCACGCTCAACACTGACGAGGCCCATCTCGACATCGGTGGCAACCTTCGCCGGGTCGCGCTCGAACGGGTTGCCCCAGCCGCCGCCGCCACCGGTGAGGTTCACTAGGCGCTCGCCTGCCTGGAAGTGGTTGTAGCTGACACCCACTCGCTGCTCCTGGTCCGTGTCAGGACGAAGGAGTACGCTGTTCGGCGCACCCGGGAGCCCCTCCCCGATCGACCAAGGCTGCGTCTTCGTCTTGTAGTTGATGACGATCGCCGATGCCGGCTCGAGGAACTTGTACGTGCGCTGGACGCCGACACCGCCACGGTGCTTGCCGGCCCCCGCCGTGTCGGCACGGTAGCCGTAGCTTTCGATCAGCAGCGGCGCCTTGGTCTCGAGAACCTCCACGGGATTGTTGCGGCAGCCCGGCTCCGACAGGTGCATGATGCCGTCCGCGCCGTCGCCCTCGGCGTGTGCGCCGTACCCGACCGCGTCGTTGGTCGCCTCGATCCAGGCCTGGCCAGACCCCGCACTCACGCCGAGAGCCATGACCGTGCAAACGTCACCCCCGGAACAGGCGGGCACCGTGTCGGACATACCCTGCGCGAGCGCCTTGGTGATGATTTCCACGGCATGCAGTCCCGGCCAGATGGTGAAGGTCGGCATCGGCGGAACTGCCTCCATCAATGAACCAGGCTTGGTCAGAACTTCGAGCGCGCGGAAGTTCCCGGCGTTGACCGAGCTGTCAGGCGTGGTGAGCGCCTTGAAGGCAAGCATCGTGGCGGCCAGGGTCATGCCACGCGGCAGGTTGATAGGCCCGTTGGCCGCCTTGTCCGTCGCAGTCCAGTCGACGATCATCTTCTCGTCGGTGACCGTGACGGTCACCTCCATGCGGATCTTCTCGTCCAGGTCGATGCCGTCGGTGTCGCAGTAGTCGACGGCCGTCCAGCTGCCCTTGGGAAGTTTGGCGAGTGCGGTACGGGACAGCCGCTCCCCGTGATCGATGATCTCGGCGAGGGCCTCGGTCAGGACATCGGCGCCATACTTCTTGGCGATCTCTTGGACGCGCCGCTCGCCGGTCTGGCAGGCGGAGACCTGCGCCTGGATGTCACCGACGGTGCGCTCGGGCATCCGGCTGTTGAACTTCACGATGTTGAACAGATCATCATTCATCTTGCCGCGCTGGTAGATCTTGACGGCCGGGAAGAAGATGCCCTCTTGCGACATGTCCGTCGAGTCGAGCACATAACCTGCATCCTTCTGCTTCAGGTCGAGCAGATGCACCCGACAGGAGGAGAAGGCGACCAGGCGGTCCTCGGCGAAGATCGGTGCGAGCACCAGGGCGTCGAGTGTGTGCGCGCACGACCAATAGGGGTAGTTCAGCAGGATCACGTCTCCCGGGTGAAGGTTCTCCTTACCCAGGAATTCGATGCACTTTTGGACGCCAAAGTCGTTTGCGCCGGTGAAGATGGCGATTCCGGGCGTGTCGGCGACGACGTTCCCCTCCGCGTCGTGCAGACCGATGCCATAGTCGTGGATTTCGTATACAACCGTGTTGTAGGCAGTCCGGCAAAGGTTCTGCGCCATTTCCTGCGCCGACGCCAGCAAGCTGTGCCGAATGACCTCAACAGTGATCGAATCAACCACGGTCGTCCTCCTTGAGGGTGATCTGGATTTCGCCCAGACGTCCGACCACGGCGATGTCACCTTCGTGCATCACCGTCGTCGAGGTGTGCTCATTGATCACTGCCGGGCCTTCGATGCGGTCGTTCAGCAGGAACGACTCGCGGTGATAGACGGGATAGTCCTGCCACTGGCCGTCGCCGCGGTAGACCGGACGGGTGTCCACGGGAGCCAATTCGCCGGATTCACGCTTGCTGAGTTCCGGCAGACTTGGCCGTTCGACCAGGCCCAGCGCGCGCAGACGAAGCGTGACGATCTCGATCGGGTCGTCCATCGAGTGGCCGTAGTGGCGCTCGTGGGACTCGGCGAAGACCTCCTTCAAATGCGCGACCTCGGCGGCGTTCAGCACGGGGCCGACGGGCAGCGAGACGGTATGTTCCTGGCCCTGATAGCGCATGTCGGCAAACCGCAGCAGATTGCGCTGATCCGATCCGAAGCCCTCCGCCTCGAGCGCGCTGGTGGCCTCCGCGGTCATGTCCGAGTACTGCTGCTCCAGTCGGTCGAGGTCGGCGTCGTCCAGCAGGGTCACCCTGGTGCGGGAGAAGTCGTGCTGGACGTCGGCCATCAGCATGCCGAGCGCGGAGAAGGCACCCGGCCCCGGCGGCACGATGACGCGCGGGATCGAAAGCTCGCGTGCGACATCGACGGCGACCAGACCGCCGCCGCCACCGAAGGTCAGCATCGCGAAGTCACGCGGACTGTGACCGGCTTCCACGGTGATCGCCCGAACGGCGCCGACGATCTTCGTCACGGCGATCCGGACGACGCCGAAGGCGACTTGATCGACGGACATTCCGAGGGCATCGGCGCTGGGGCTCAGTGCCTGCTCCGCCAATTCCCTGTTCAGCCGGAGCGTGCCGGCGAGGGCAGTTTCCGTGCCGAGGTAGCCGAGCACCAGGGCCGCGTCTGTGAAAGTGGCCTGGGTACCACCTTGCCCGTAGGCAGCCGGCCCCGGATCCGCACCGGCACTCTTGGGTCCGACCTGCAGGTGGCCGCCCTCGTCGATCCACACCAGCGAACCGCCGCCGGCCCCGATCGTGTGGATGTTCAGGGACGGAATGGTGATGGGCAGGTTGTCGAACGTCGCCTCGTGGTGCAGCAACGGCTGACCCTCGATGATCAACGACGCGTCGAGGCTGGTGCCGCCCATATCGATGGTGATGAGGTTCGGCTCGTTCGTGGCGACCGCGAACGAGGCCGCGCCGATCACGCCACCGGCGGGACCCGACAGAATCAGGTTCACCGGAGCGTCCTTGGCACGGCTTGGCGTCATCGCCCCGCCACCTGAGCGGATCATGAAAAATTGGCCGAGGAAACCGTCGCGTTCGAGCGCGCCCTGCAGTCGACCGAGGTAGCGACGAACGACAGGCTTGATGTACGCGTCGAACACCGCGGTGCTGGTCCGCTCGTACTCCCGGTATTCACGGGTGAGCTCGTGGGACAGCGTGACGTCCACGTTCGGGGCGACCTCGGACAGCAGTTCCCGCATGGCCAGTTCGTGTGCAGGGTTGGCGTAGGCGTGCAAGAAACACACCGCGACCGCTTCGATGCCGGCATCGCGGATGGACTCGGCGACGGCCTTCGCAGCATCGTGATCGAAGTCGGTAAGCACCTCGCCCTGGTAGTTCATGCGCTCGGGAACTTCGAAAGTCTGACTGCGCTTGAGCAGCGCCTCGGGCTTGGTGTACTTGAAGTCGTAGACGGGCGTGCGGTCCGTGCGGCCCAGCAGATAGACGTCGCGGAAGCCCCGCGTGGTGACCACCGCCGTCTTGGCGCCCGTACGGGTCAGCAGCGCGTTCAGGCCCAATGTGGTTCCGTGGGCGAAGTACGAGACCCGACTCGTCTCCGCGCCGGCCCGGGCGAATGCGTTCAGCACTCCCTTGCTCGGCTCGGACACGGTTGTCGGCACCTTGTCGAAGTGCAGGGTGCCGTCAGCCATGTCGAGGGAGACGACGTCCGTGAACGTGCCTCCCACGTCCACCGCGAGTCGTACCGACGATGAGGGATTAGAGCTCAAGGTTTCCTCCTTGGAGGGCCGGACCGCTTGTCCAACTGCCGCGCAGACACCGCCCTCGGATCGAGGACTCCCACATCACCCAGTAGGTCAGCGGGGCGTGTTCACCGTAGTGAACAGAGAGCTAATTGACTAGCCCTCGGACGAGGTGTGATCCGAGACGACCAACCACTCCTGGCCCGTGTGGCGCACATGCAGGCTGAACAAGCCGCGAAGGACCCCGGAGTGGCGCGTGATCACCCACTGACCGAACATCAGCGCGTCCGACGCGGAGAGCGCAGCGGTCTCGATGTGCGAGAACTCCAAGTCGCCCATCGCCGCCCGGTCGGGGTAGGCCGCCCTGAAACCGGCCCGGATCTGTTCCACGCCTCGCAGGACCTTCGCCCCACTCGCGTACCGGACATCATCAGAGGGCAGGTACGTCGCCACGAGCGCCTCGATATCGCCGCGCGACCATGCAGCCAGCTGCCTGTCCAGCACGGCCTCGACCTCACGCCGGACCCTGGCGGCATCCACCCTCGAAGTCGCGTCTTCCGTCGTCATCGCCGACGCCCCCGCCTTGACCGGATCAGTTGAGCGTTACTAGCATACCGAACACGAGACTAGTGTATTGAATCGGCCACGGACCTCCGGCGAGGAAGATGTCCATGACAATCCACGAGCCGATCACGCTCGATGCGGCGGTCCCCCTTGTGCAGCACCCCCTCCACCTGGCCAAAGCGGCTCCGGGGCTCCGCAGGGGCGGCGTGCATGCACTACTGGCGACAGTGTCATCGATCGAAGGTCTGTCGACAGTACTGAGCAACTTGGGCGCCTGGCAGGCGTGGGCACGAGCCTCGCATCCCGGCTTCCGGTTGGTCGACACGGTGTCCGAGATCCGGCAAGCGCACACGGCAGACGAGATTGCCATCGTGTTGCACGCGCAGGGCCTGCACGGCGCCGGCGCCGACCCGGAACTGATCGAAGCCTACGGCGCAATGGGGCTCCGCGTTGCGCAGTTGACGTACAACTACCGCAATCAGCTTGCCGACGGCTGTCTCGAGCCGGCTGACGCCGGTCTCAGCGAAGCAGGCCGTGCGGTCGTGCACACACTGAATGAGCTTCGCATCGTCCCGGATATCTCCCATACCGGAGCGAGGTCCAGCATGGAGATCATCGAGATCTCCGAGCGCCCCGTGATTGCAAGCCACAGCAACGCGCGCGCCCTGGCCGATTCACCGCGGAACCTGACCGACGAGGTCATCAGGGCCGTAGCCGCCACCGGCGGCGTGGTGGGCCTCTGTGCGTTCCCTTCCTTCGTGTCCGCCGAGCAGCCGACCGTGCATGATCTGGCGCGTCACGCGGCGTATATCGCGGACCTGGTCGGTGCCGAGCACGTGGGCATGGGCCTGGACTACAGCGTCGAGGACGAGGACGACTACGAGTTCTTCGGCTACGACGAGCGCTACTACCCGCGGCCCCCGTGGATCTGGCCCGCTGGCATCGAGAGTCACGCCGAGGTCCCGGTGCTCGGTTCCGCGCTACGGGAGGCCGGATTTTCCCGTGCCGAAGTAGCCGGAATCCTGGGTGAGAACTTCCTGCGGGTGTTCGCCCAATCGTGGGGTAGCTGAGCCCGACGCCGCTGCAGCGGATGCGATACACCGTGGACGCCTACACCGTGACCGCGGCCGGGGTACGAATCGCAACGTGGCCGGCGAGTACGCGATCACGCCGGTTGATGCAGTACTCCACTGCACGCTTCCCTCTCAACGAGATCGCCAAGGTCGGCCCCGGCGACACCGTGTTGGTGGCAGCCCGTTCCCGCAGTGCGGTCCTTGCCGCGATCCCGCTCGCTCGACTGCTGGGTACGGATGTCATCACGCAGACGCGCAGCAGCGACAAGGCCGCGGCGATCCGGGGCGGGCCAATCTCGAGAGCGGCCGCCTGAAGCCGACCCACCATTCGAACTGAGGAAGGCTTGCCAGGCTTCGGCCACCTCCGGTCGAACCAACCGATCAGCAAGATCGCCGTGTCGGTCCGTCAACTACGCCCGGCAGACCATCTGTCGTATAGGCAGGTGAATGTCACGTGGGCTGGGCGTGGCACCGACCGGCGGACTCCGGACGGCGCCTCCGCGATGACTCGTCGCCCAGTCGATGGCTTGTCCAGCTGTCGGACGTCGACATCATCACAGGCAGGACCGTAGGCACCATGTCTCGGCCAGCCGTTGTTGGTCATCACCCGGCGACCCGGGTGAGGCCTGCGCGGCGAAGCCGTGCGGATCAGGCGTTGCGGCGCCGCAGGTACCGATCGACGGTCACTGCGATCAGGATGAGACAGCCCTGTACGACCTGCTGGTAAGTGGTGTCCCAGCCAAGAAGGTTGAATCCGTTCGCGATCAGGGTGAGCATCAGGACGCCGATCATGCCGCGCCAGATCGCCCCTTCACCGCCCAGAACGCTGGTGCCACCGATGATTGCAGCCGCGATCGCGCTCAACTCCATACCAGTGGCCAGGCTCGCCTGAGCCGAGCCGGCCTGGGAGGCCAGCACGAGTCCCGCCAGTGCCGAGCAGATGCCGCTGACCATGTAGACGGCAATGTGAACCTGACCGACACGAATTCCGCTGAGACGTGCAGCCTCAGTGTTACCGCCGACCGCGTAAACCCGGCGCCCGAACGTGGTTCGCGACAGCAGCACACCAGTGAGGATCACCACGATGATCAGGACGACTGTGGCATTCGTGATGCCACCTACGCCCAAGTGACGAGTGAACACCTGGAAGCCGGTCAATTGGTCCGCCAACGGAGACGCGATCGCGCCCGCGGTGATCACGACGGCCAGACCGCGGTACACGATGGCGATCGCCAGGGTGGCGATGAACGAGTTGACCCCGCTGCGCACCACGATCGTGCCGGTAAGGCCTCCGAGCAGCGCCCCGGCCAGGACTGCGACAACGAAGCCGCCCAACACACCGAACTGCCCGGTTGCCTTCACGCCGATGATCGCTGCCAGCGCCAGAGTTGCCGACGCAGTCAAGTCGAACACCCCGCTGACGATGCACAGCGTCGCACCACAGGCGAGTAGACCGACGACGACGGCCTGGTCGAGCACGTTGGCGAGGTTGGCCCCCGTAAGGAAGGTGCTCGTCGTCACCGACAGATAGATGACGATTGCGACGAGGCCGACGAGGATCCCGTAGTCACGCACGTGCCAGCGGCGTGCCTGCTTGTGCTGAAGCGGCGTCTCAACATCCTGCGCGG
>JAOPWJ010000189.1 GCA_025965715.1 Blastococcus sp.
GCCGCTCGGCCTCCGCGGCGGCCGAGCGTGCGGCGGCGCCCAGCTCGGCGAGTTCGGTGGCCACGGCCGACCGCGAGCGGTCAGCGGCCTGCCGGGCGGCCAGCGCCGTCTCGACGCGGGCCGACCGGTCCTGCGCCGCCTGCCGGGCCGCGGCGAGCCGGTCGGCGAGTTCGGTGGCCCGGGCGACGGCGCCGGTCAACTCGGCGTCGGCCTGGTCGACGCGCGCCCGCACCTCCAACCCGGTCGGCGCGTTCGGCTGACCACCGACCGCCCAGTCCGCACCGATCAGGTCGCCCGTGGCGGTGACCGCACGCACGCGGGGGTGAGCGCCGACCAGGCGCACGGCGGCATCCAGATCGGGCACGATCGCGACCCGCTCGAGGGCTCGGGCCAGCGCGGGACCGAGCTCCTCCGGGGCGGCCACGACGTCCAGCGCCCAGCGAACCTCGGGAAGGTCCGGCCAGCCGTCGCGGGGCAGCGGCGGCAGCCCGCCCGTGACCAGCAGGCCGACGCGTCCGCCGTCGGCGTTCTTCAGGTGCGCCAGGGCGCAGGCCGCTTCCGGGACACCGCGGACGACGACGGCGTCGGCGAGGCCACCCAGGGCGGCGGCCACGGCGACCTCGTCGCCGGAGCGCACGGTGAGCCGGTCGGCAACCGGACCGAGCACGCCGGGCAGCGCCGCGCCCAGCACGACGGCCGCCCCGTCGGCCGGGGTGAGGCCCAGCGCCAGCGCGTCGCGGCGCGCCTGCCACGACGCACGGTCGCGCTCTGCAGCGCGCTCGGCCTCGGTCAGCTCGGTCACTGCGCGGGCGGCGCCGGCGTGCGCCGCGACCGCGTCCTCGTGCGCCGTCACCAGCCGGACGTCGCCGTCGTCGAGGTCGGCCACCTGCTCGCGCCGGTCGGCGAGCCGCTCGGCAGCGACCTCGGCACGGTCGGCGGCCTCGCCGGCCGCCAGCGTCAGCCGCTCGATCTCGGCCTGGCCGGCGGTGGCCTTCGAGCGGGCGGCGGCGACCTCGCCGGACAGCCGGGCCAGTCCCTCCCGGCGGTCGGCGAGCGCCCGCGCGGCGGCGACCCAGGCCTTCTCGGCCTCGACGAGCGCGGTCTCCAGGTCGGCACGCTTCCGGACGGCCGTAGCCAGCCGGGCACGTTCGGTCTCGAGGCCGGCGGCCAGCTCCGCCTCGGTGGCGGCCACGCGCTCGGCCTCGGCCTCCAGCTGCTCGGGGTCGCGCCCCCCTGCGGCGGCCGGGGCGGCGGCGGACAGGTGCCGGTGCCGCTCGGCAGCCAGCTGGGAGACACCGCGGAACCGCTCGCCGAGCGCGGAGAGGCGATACCAGGTGTCGGACGCGGTCTGCAGCCGCGGTGCGGTTTCGGCCAGCGAGCTCTCCAGCGCGGCTTCCCGTCGTGCGGCGCCCCCGAGCGCCTCCTCGACCTGCGCGCGACGGGCCCGGGCCGCCGTCTCGTCAGCGACGTCCCGGTCGAGGGAGTTCCGCAGTTGCACGAGGTCCTCAGCGAGCAGCCGGAGGCGCGCGTCGCGCAGGTCTGCCTGCACGCCGGCCGCGCGCCGGGCCACCTCGGCCTGCTTGCCCAGCGGGGTGAGCTGCCGGCGGAGCTCGGTGGTGAGGTCGGCCAGGCGGTCGAGGTTGTGCTGCATCCCCTCGAGCTTGCGCAGCGCCTTCTCCTTGCGCTTCCGGTGCTTGAGGACGCCGGCGGCCTCCTCGATGAAGGCGCGGCGGTCCTCCGGTCGTCCGGAGAGGACGGCGTCGAGCTGGCCCTGGCCGACGATGACGTGCATCTCCCGGCCGATGCCGGAGTCGCTGAGCAGCTCCTGAACGTCGAGCAGGCGCACCTTGTCACCGTTGATCTCGTACTCGCTCTCGCCGGAGCGGTACATGCGGCGGGTGATCGACACCTCGGTGTAGGCGATCGGCAGCGCGCCGTCGGAGTTGTCGATGGTCAGCGTCACCTCGGCCCGGCCCAGGGCCGGACGGCCGGCGGTGCCGGCGAAGATGACGTCCTCCATCTTGCCGCCGCGCAGGCTCTTGGCGCCCTGCTCGCCGAGGACCCAGGAGATCGCGTCGACGACATTGGACTTGCCCGAACCGTTGGGGCCGACGACGGCGGTGATCCCGGGCTCGAGCCGCAGGGTCGTCGCGGACGCGAAGGACTTGAAGCCCTTGAGCGTCAGGCTGGACAGAAACAGGACCCCGTCCCCCTCACCACTCGCAAGCTCGCGGCGAGCCTCTGGACGGGGCCACGCCGCAGGTCGTCCCGGAACTTAGCCGAGATAGCGCGCCGCACCCCGCATTTCGGGGGCGAGTGGTAGTGCCGTGACGAACGGGTTCAGGCCAGTGCGGGCTCGGCGTTGTCGCCGGCCATCGAGAGCAGTTCGTGCGCGATCGCGGCGTCCCGCTGGGCGCGCAGCTCCGCGAGCTCGTGCTCCAGCCGGCGGACCCTGGCGCGGAGGACGGCGTTCTCCTCGGCTACTCGGAGCTCCGCAGGTGCGACGACGTGACCGAACAGGGCCTTGGCCTTGGCTGATGCGGCCTTTCCGACTGCAGAGGTGGTGGACCCGGAGCCCCGTATGCGGTCGGCGCGGGTCGTGGTATAGCAAGGGTGACAGGCCCGGACGCGCAGGTCAACGCGAGGACCGCCTACTTCCCGTGTCGGGGTGATGTCACGTTGGTCACGTCAGGTGAAGCCGTTGACCGCCCGTTCCGGTTGCTCCCGGGCGGCGATCCGGATCAGCGTCCCGGGCGTCTCGGGGCCCTCCGGCTCGGCGAGGGCGCGGGCCCCGGGGACAACCGGGGCGCTCGAGCACGACCTCCACTCCCCCGCTGAGGACACCCCCTGCCCTGGACGTGACGCGCGACGACGGCGACCGCGGGACTCACGACCGGCGGGGCCGCGTCGCACCCGTCCGCGGGCGGGGCTGACAGGCCGGGCAGCTGTAGCTCGACCGGTTCATGAACGACTCCCGCCGGACCGGGGTGCCGCAGCGCGGGCAGGGGCGGTCGGCCTGGCCGTAGACGGCGAGGAACCGGGAGAAGTAGCCGCTCTGGCCGTTGACGTCGACGTAGAGGGAGTCGAAGGAGGTGCCGCCCTGGGCCAGGGCCTCCCCCAGCACGTCCCGCACTCCCTCGAGCAGGTCGGCGACCTGACCACGGGTGAGCTTGTCGGTCGGCCGGGCGCCGTGCAGGCGAGCACGCCACAGCGCCTCGTCGGCATAGATGTTCCCGACTCCGCCGACCAGCGTCTGGTCGAGCAGCGCCCGCTTGACCTCGGTGTGCCGGCGACGCAGGGCGGCACCGAATGCCGCGTCGTCGAAGGAGGGGTCCAGCGGGTCGATGGCGATGTGCGCCAGCCGCGGCGGGATCTCCTCGCCCGCAGCGCCGTCCCCCGCGGAGTTCTCGACCGCCGACTCCTCGACCGCGAGGCCGCCGAAGGTCCGCTGATCCACGAACCGCAGTTCGCGGCCCCCGTCGGTGAAGGTGAACCGGGCCCGCAGGTGCGTCTCGAGCGGCGCGGAGGGCCTCTCCACCAGCAACTGACCGCTCATTCCGAGGTGGGCGACCAGCGCTCGACCGGCGGGCGAGCCATCGGGCTCGGCGAGCGGCAGCCAGAGGTACTTGCCACGGCGGTGCGCCGCGGTGAGCGTGCGGCCGGTCAGCGCCGCCACGAAGGAGTCGCTGCCCTCGAGGTGACGCCGGACGGCGCGCGGGTGGTGCACCTCGACGGTGGCCACGGTGCGGCCGGCGACCCACTGCGCCAGGCCCTTGCGGACCACCTCGACCTCGGGAAGCTCCGGCACCGGCCGATCAGCTCTCCGACAGTGCCCGCCAGGCGGCCTCGGCGGCCTCCTGCTCGGCCGCCTTCGTCGTGCGCCCCGCGCCGGTCCCGTAGACGGTCCCGGCGAGGACGACGGAGGCGGTGAAGGTCTTGGCGTGGTCTGGTCCGTCGTCCTCGACCACGTAACCGGGCGCACCGAGGCCGCGGGCCGCGCCGAGCTCCTGGAGGCTGGTCTTCCAGTCCAGGCCGGCGCCGCGGGTCGCGGCCTCGACCAACAGCGGATCGAACAAGCGGTGCACCAGGACGCCGGCGGCGTCCAGCCCGCAGCCGAGGTGCACCGCACCGATCAGCGCCTCGAGGGCGTCGGCAAGGATCGAGTCCTTGTCCCGGCCGCCGGTGGTCTCCTCACCCCGGCCGAGCAGCAGGTGCGCACCGATGCCGCCGTCGCCGAGCCTGCGCGCGACGCCGGCCAGCGAGGTCATGTTGACCACGGAGGCACGCAGCTTGGCCAGCTGGCCCTCGGGAAGGTCGGGCTGGCTGCGGTAGAGCTCGTCGGTGACGACCAGGCCCAGCACCGAGTCCCCGAGGAACTCCAGCCGCTCGTTGGTCGGCAGGCCACCGTTCTCGTAGGCGAACGACCGGTGGGTCAATGCCAGACCGAGCAGGCCGTCCGGCAGCACAACGCCCAGGGCGTCCTGCAGCCAGGCCGCGGCCCGCTCGGCGTGCTTCGTGCCCCCCGGTGCTTCTGGATCGAACCCCGCCACGTCACACCCCGCCACGTCGGCCCCTGCCACGTCGGCCCCTGCCACGTCGACCCCTGCCACGTCGACCCCTGCCCCGTCGACCCCTGCCCCGTCGAACCTGCAACGGGGGAGCGGATCAGACCGGTCGGGTCAGACCGACAGAACCTGACGGCCGTCGTACTGGCCGCAGGTCGGGCATGCCTGGTGCGGGGGCTTGAGCTCGCCGCAGGCGCGGTTCGGGCACGGGGACAGGGTCGGCGCGGTGGCCTTCCACTGCGACCGGCGGGCGTGGGTGTTGGCGCGGGACATCTTCCGCTTCGGGACGGCCACGTCAGTTCTCCTCAGGGGTGGCGTTCTCGCCGGGGGTGCCCGGCGAGGAAGTGGATGGTTCGGTTTCGAACTTCTGGGCGAGTGCCGCCCAGCGCGGGTCGACGACCTCGTGGGTGTGGTCGGCCGGCAGGTCGTCGATCCGCAGGCCGCAGTCGACGCAGAGACCGCCGCAGTCCTCGGTGCAGACCGGCGAGAGCGGCAGGCTCAGGACGACCGTGTCGCGGACCAGGGGCCCGAGGTCCAGGAAGTCGCCTTCCAGCCGACGCACCTCGTCCTCCTCGCTGGTGGCCTCGGTCGTGCTGCCCCGGTACGCGTAGAGCTCCTGGACGCCCAGATGCAGCGTGTCCTCGATCGGCTCCAGGCAGCGGGCACACGAGCCCTCGACAGGGACGTCGAGGTCACCGGTGACGAGCACTCCCTCCATGACCGCCTCCAGCCGGAGCCGAAGCTCGATCTCTGCCCCTTCCGGCACGCCGATCAGCTCGACCCGCCAGTCGGCCGGCGCAGGCGCCGTCCGCTGCACCTGAAGCAGCGATCCCGCCCGGCGACCCAGTTCCCGGAGGTCGACGTTCCAAGGGTTGGCGGCGGGACGCCGGGCGTCGGGGGACGCGGCGCGGGGGCGGTGCGAAGCAGCAGCAGACATGTCGGTACTCGCGGTAGGGGATGAGGAGGGATGGCCGGTCGGGGGCACGTCACGAGGGGCGCGGACTCCGGGGTCGGACCAGAAGTCCAGACTACCCGATCCCCCAGGGGCACCGGCCGCGAGCAGCCGGGGTCAGGGTTCGCGGAGCGTGGTGCGGGCCTTCTCGACCGACCGCAGCATGCGCTCGAGCGTCGTCCCGAAGTCAGCCAGGCGGGTGTCGACGTACTCGTCGACCTCTGCCCGCATGCGGGCGACGTCGGCCGCCGTCTGCGCGCCCAGCTCGTCGGCACGGGAGACCGCGCCCCGGTAGACCTCGGTCTCGGTGATCAGCCGCTCATGCTCCGCCTGGGCCTCGGCCAGCAGCTGCGACTGCTGCTCCTGGCCGTCGGCGATCAGTGCGTCGCGGTGCCGCTGACCTTCGGCGACGAGCCGCTCGGCCTCCGCCTCCGCGTCGATCAGGAGCTGTTCCGCGTCGGCCTGGGCCTCGGCGAGCAGCTCGTCGCGCTGACGCCGCGCGGTGCCGAGGATCTCCTCGCGCTGGCGCCGCGCCGAGGTGAGCAGCTGCTCACTCTCCCCGCGGGTGCGGCCGGTGAGGCGCTCGGCCTCGGCCTGGGCCTGCTGGAGGATCTCGGTGCGCTGCTCGACGATCGCACCGGCCGCCTGCACGTCCTCGGGCAGCGACTCCCGCAGGTCGTCGAGCAGGTCGAGCAGGTGGTCCCGGGGCACCATGCAGGAGCCGGACATGGGCACGCTGCGCGCGTTCTCGATGACCGTCGTCAGCTCGTCGACGGTCTCGTAGAGGCGGTACACGACCTCGGTCATGCGTTCCGCCGGCCGTGCTCGAGCAGGCGGTCGTTGACGGCCGCGGGCACCAGCCGGGAGACGTCGCCTCCGAACCTCGCGATCTGCTTGACCAGGCTCGACGAGAGGTGGCCCACCTGCGGGGCGGTGGGCACGAAGAGCGTCTCGACGCCCGCCAGCTCGCGGTTCATCTGGGCCATCTGCAACTCGTACTCGAAGTCGCTGATGGCGCGCAGCCCCTTCACGATCACGGGGATCGTGTGCGTTCGGCAGTAGTCGACGAGCAGGCCCTCGAAGCTGTCGACGGTGACGTTCGGCAGGTCGGCCATCGCCTCGCTCAGCAGCTCCATGCGCTCGGCGACCGGAAAGAGGCCCGCCTTGCCGGGGTTGACCAGCACGGCGACCACGAGTTCGTCGTAGAGCCCGGCAGCCCTCTGGATGACGTCGACGTGGCCGTTGGTGACCGGGTCGAACGACCCGGGACAGACGGCGCGTCTCACGGGAAGCGACCGTACCGGAGCACGGCCTCTCCGTACCGCCGTTCGCGCAGGCCGACGAGCGGTGTCGGCCACTCCCAGTCGCGCTCCCGGCTCGACCGCTCGACCACCACGATGGCGTCCGGCGCCAGCCAGTCGCGGTCGACCAGCGCACGGAGCACGCCGTACACCTCCTCGACCGAGGTGGCGTAGGGCGGATCGGCGAGGACGACATCGAAGCGTCCGGGCGGGGGTCCGGCGACAACCGTGGGAACCGAACCGGCGACCACCCGGCCGCCCGGCAGGCCCACGACGGCCAGGTTCTCCTTCAGCACGGGCAGCACCCCGCCGCCGGACTCCACGAACACCACGCTCGCCGCGCCGCGGGAGAGCGCTTCCAGCCCGAGGGCGCCCGATCCGGCGTAGAGGTCGAGGACGACGGCGCCGTGGAGCTCCACCAGCGAGCCGAGGGAGTTGAACAGCGCCTCGCGGGCGCGGTCGCCGGTGGGGCGGACCCCGGTCCGCGGAACCTTGAGCCGCCGTCCTCCCGCATGACCGGCGATCACGCGCGTCATGGCTCCGTCCGGTGGCTCGTCCCGAGCTTGCGGGCGGTACGGGGGACGGGGTCGTCTTTCATGCCTTCTCCAGGTAGTCCGCGCGCTCGTCGGTTGCCAGGCGGGCGACCTCGGCGGCCAGACCGGGGTGGTCGGCCAGCCCGCGCTCGGTGTCCAGCAGGGCGCTCGCCTCGGCGCGGGCCGCGGAGATGAGCTCCTCGTCCTCGAGCAGGGAGAGCAGCCGGACGCCGGATCGGCTGCCGGACTGCGCGGCCCCGAGCACGTCGCCCTCACGGCGGGTCTCGAGGTCGAGCCGTGCGAGCGCGAAGCCGTCGGAGGTGGCCGCGACCGCCGCGAGCCGCTGGCCGGTCGACGACGCGGCCGCGGCCTCGGTGACCAGCAGGCACAGGCCAGGGTGCGCGCCCCGCGCGACCCGGCCGCGAAGCTGGTGCAGCTGGCTGACGCCGAAGCGGTCGGCGTCCATGACCACCATCACCGTGGCGTTGGGCACGTCGACACCGACCTCGACGACCGTCGTGGCGACGAGCACGTCGATCTGCCCCGCGGCGAAGGCCCGCATGCGGGCCTCCTTCTCCTCGGGGCCCAGCCGGCCGTGCAGGACATCGAGCCGCAGGCCGTTCAGCGGCCCGGCGCGCAGCATCTCGGCGACGTCGAGAACGGCCAGGGGCGGACGCCGGTCGTCGCCGCCGTCCGGTGCACCATCGGCGTCCTCGGGCTCGTCGTCAGGACCGGTGAGGTCACCGATCCGCGGGCAGACGACGTAGGCCTGCCGCCCGGCGGCGACCTCCTCGCGCACCCGCTGCCAGGCACGGTCGAGCCAGCCGGGCTTCTCGCCCATCGGGACGACCGAGCTGGCCACCCCACCCCGACCGCTCGGCAGCTGGCGCAGCGTCGAGGTCTCGAGGTCGCCGTAGACGGTCATGGCGACGGTGCGCGGGATGGGCGTGGCGGTCATGACCAGCACGTGCGGTGGACGGCTGCCCTTGGCCCGGAGCGCGTCGCGCTGCTCGACGCCGAACCGGTGCTGCTCGTCGACGACGACGAGGCCGAGGTCGGCGAACTCCACGCCTTCCTGGAGGAGGGCGTGGGTGCCGACGACGATGCCGGCCCGCCCCTCGGCGACCTCGGCGCGGGCCTCCCGCTTGGGGGCGGCCTTCAGGGATCCGGTCAGCAGGGTGACGCGGGTGCCGTCGGCGGCGCCGTCCAGTTCGCCGGCCCGGCCGAGCGGGCCGAGCAGCTGCCGGATGCCGCGGACGTGCTGCGCGGCGAGTACCTCCGTCGGTGCCAGCAGAGCGGCCTGCCCGCCTGCGTCGACCACTTGAGCCATGGCCCGGAGCGCCACGACGGTCTTCCCGGAGCCGACCTCGCCCTGGAGGAGCCGGTGCATCGGCTGGTCGCGGTCGAGCTCTGCGGCGAGCTCCTCCCCCACCTCGCGCTGCCCCTCGGTGAGGGCGAAGGGAAGGGCGGCGTCGATGGCGTCGAGCAGCCCGCCCGGACGGCGGGGCCGGGCGATGCCGGGCTCCAGAGCGGCGGCCTTCCGCCGGCCGGCGAGGGTCAGCTGGAGGACGAGCGCCTCGTCCCACTTCAGCCGGTGGGCCGCATGCTCGACGTCGTCCATGCTGGTGGGCCGGTGGATGTCGAGCAGCGCCGCGGCCAGGGAGAGCAGGCCGTGGCGGGCACGGATGTCCTCGGGCAGCGGGTCCACCACCAGCTCGCCGAAGCCGCCGCCGGCGCCGATGAGCAGCTTCACCGACTTCTGGATCACCCAGCTGGAGACGTCCTTGCTCGCCGGGTAGATCGGAACGAGGGCGCGGGCCCAGTCCTGGTCGCCGTCGGAGTCGGAGTCGGAATCCTCGAGCATGTGGCAGTCGGGGTGGGTGAACTGCAGGCTGCCCTGATAGGTGCCCACCGTGCCGGCGAACAGGCCCCACTCGCCGGGGGCGAGCTTGGCGTGCTTGTTGTTGAAGAAGACGAGCTTCATCGTGCCGGCGCCGTCGCCGACGGCGACCTCCGTGATGGTGCCGTGGCGCTGCCGCATCCGGCGCGTGTTGACGCTCTTGACCTGGGCCAGGATCGTGACCCGGTCGCCCTTCTGGAGGTCGTCGAGGCGGGCCATCTCCCCCCGCCGGGCGTAGCGCCGCGGATAGTGGCGCAGCAGGTCGCGGACGGTGTGCAGGTCGAGCTGCTCCGCCATGCCGGTCGCCGTCTTCGGGCCGAGCACCCGCGCGAGCGGCGTCTCGAGGGTCACTGCCACGGGGTCACTCCACCCCGACCTGGAGCGGAACGCCCTCGGGACCGCCGTCGTAGCGGATCACCTCGATGGTCGGGTGCGCCCCGGCGAGATGGTCACAGACCGCGTCGCCGATCGCCGGGTCGGGACCGACGACGAGGGTCGCCATCTCCCCGCCCGCCGACAGCAGCCGGTCGAGCAGGTCGCACGCGACCCCGGCGAGCTCGCTCCCGATGACCACGACATCGCCCTCGGCGGAGCCCAGGACGTCTCCGGGCTCGCAGCGACCGGCCGACGTCAGCGCCTGCTGCGCGGCGACGGTCACCTCGGCCCAGCGGGTGGCGGCGGCGGCCTCGGCCATCGCGATCACGTCGTCGCCGAACCGGCGGCCCGGGTCGGCGACCGCGATCGCCGCCAGGCCCTGGACCGGGGACCGGGTGGGGACCACGCCCACCTCCCGGCCGGCGTCACGAGCGCGGGCGGCGGCGCGGCCGGCGATCGGGACGAGGGCCGCGTCGTTGGGCAGCACAGCGATCTCGTACGCGGTCGAGGCGACGATCTCGTCCAGGATGTCGTCCTCGGTCACGCCGTCGGGGCCGCAGGCGACGACACGGACGCCCTCGCCGACGAAGAGTTCGGCGAGCCCGTCGCTGGAGACGACGGCCACGACCGCCCGGGTGCCCTCGCGCGGGGCGGGGGCAGGGATCGGAGCCAGCGGCGTGACGGAGACGCGATGCGGGCGGCCCGCCTCGATGCCGGCCTCGATCGCCGCACCGACGTCGGAGACGTGCACGTGGACGTTCCACTCCCGGCCGGTCGGGGTGTCCACGCCCACCACGACGAGGCTGTCGCCGAGGGCGGCGAGCCGGTGCTGCAGCCGGGCGACGGCCGCCTCGTCGGCATCGGCCAGGAGGAACTGGACCTCACTACCCGGCCCCGGCGGCGGTTGGTGCGGCAGGTCGTCGGCGCCGTGCGCGGAGGCGTGCTTCGCGCCGGTGCGGCGACGGGCCAGGGGCGGCCGGGCCGGTTCGACCCCGGTCACCGTGGTGACCAGGGCGTCGAGGACGAGGCAGAGGCCGGCGCCACCGGCGTCGACGACACCCGCGTCGCGCAGGACGGCGAGCTGACCGGGAGTCGCCTCCAGTGCCAGTCGGGCACCGTCCGCCGCGGCCCGGACGACCTCGGCCAGGCCGGTGTGGCCCTCGTCCACGGCGTGGACCGCCGCGACGGCGCCGGACCGGGCGACGGTCAGGAAGGTGCCCTCCTCGGGGTCGGCGACCGCGGAGTAGGCAGTCTCGGCGGCCTTCTGGAGGGCGGCGGCGAACGCCGGACCATCGGCCGGCGGGCGGCCGGCCAGTGAGTCGGCGAGCCCACGGATCACCTGGGCGAGGATCGTGCCGGAGTTGCCACGGGCGCCGAGGACCGCGCCTCGGGCGAGCAGCGACCAGACCGGCTCGCGGGCGCCCTCGCCCTCCTCGTCGAGCGCGGCGATCGCGGCCTGGGCGGTGAGCAGGAGGTTGGTGCCGGTGTCTCCGTCGGGCACGGGGAAGACGTTGAGGTCGTCGAGCCGGCCCCGGGACTCGGACAGGACTGCGACCGCGGCCCGGTACCACTGACCGACCGCGGCGTCGTCCAGCGCCAGCAGCACGGGCGGAGGGTACCCATGGGAACCGACAGGACCGGGAACCGACAGCTCCTCCGGGGGGCACGGCGACGTTCCGGCGCGAGAGCGGTTAGACTCCTGGACGGTGTTCGATGCGGGTGCTGTTTCGCCCCGCCGTCTGTGAACGAATCTCTGGGAGTGATCAACCGTGGCTGCCGTGTGCGATGTGTGTGGCAAGGGCCCCGGTTTCGGTATGTCGGTGTCGCACTCGCACCGCCGCACACCGCGCCGTTGGAACCCGAACATCCAGTCCGTGAAGGCGCTCGTCGCCCCGGGCACCCGCCGCCGGATCAACGCATGCACCTCGTGCATCCGCGCCGGCAAGGTCGCCCGCGTCTGAATCCACGGTCTGACGGGGTGCGAGCCCCTCAGTCGTGACGCGTTCGGAGAACCCCGGAGGTCATCGACCTCCGGGGTTCTGCACGTGCCCACATGTTCCCCGTCCGCCGGAGGAGCGTCGTTGCCCGGCAGGCCCTACCGGCCGCCGGAACGACTCGTGGCGGGACAGCGCTGGTCGCCCCGGGGCTCGGTGCGCCGTCCCGGGCCGGTCAGCCGGAGCCCATACCGCGAGCCCGCGCCGCGGTCACGATCAGGTCGACCACCGTCTCGACCGGCAGGACGGTGCTGTCCACGACCAGGTGGTAGTGCCGGGCGTCGGCCGGGTCCGAGCGGTAGAAGTGGCGCACGTAGGCCTCTCGCGACCGATCGGCGGCCACCATCTCCCGGCGGATCCCCTCACGGGGGCGACCGGAGCGCGCCACGGCGGCCTCCAGCCGGCGCTCCGGCGGACCATCGAGCCGCACGTGCAGCGCATCCGGCCGGCCGGCCAGCACCATGGCGGCGGCCCGGCCGAGCACCACTCCTCCGGCGCCCTCCGCCACCTCGCCCAGG
Organism: Blastococcus sp.; assembly: GCA_025965715.1. Taxonomy (GTDB): domain Bacteria; phylum Actinomycetota; class Actinomycetes; order Mycobacteriales; family Geodermatophilaceae; genus Blastococcus_B. The sequence goes on from JAOPWJ010000189.1 coordinate 12,139, forward strand.
ATCCGCTCGGTCTGCTGCCGGTAGGCGCGGGCATCCGGCACGCCGGCCATGGGCAGGACGCCACCGACCGGGTCCGGCATGGTCCCCAGCGACGCGACCAATCGCCAGAGGCCACCGACCACCGTCTCGTCGTTGGCCTCGGCGTCGGCCACGGGCACACCCAGTCGGCCGGCCACCTGCGCGGGGATCGCCCGGTCGTGGAACGGCAGCCCGAGTCGCTCGGCGACCAGGGGCGCAATCTCGGCCCCCGCAGTCCCGTAGGAGGCCGAGACGGTCACGATGCCCACGATCGCTCCTCCTCCCCGTCGGCGGCCAGCCTCTTGCCGAGGAACACCGCGCCGGGCGAGCCGGCGTAGATCCCGTACCCCGACACGGGCCGGTAGCCGAGCTCCGCATACAGCGCAAGGGCCTCGGGCTGCCGGTCCCCGGTGTTGAGCACGACCTCGCGGTGCCCCGCCGCCCCGCCGCTGCGCTCCAGGCACACGACGAGCTCGTGGGCCAGCCCGCGACGCCGGAAGCCCGGCTCGACGTACACCCGTTTGATCTCGGCGACGTCTGCCCCGATCGCCCGCCAGGCACCGCAGCCGGCCGGCACGCCGTCCACCTCCGCGACCAGGAAGAGACCGCGCGGCGGCAGGAACTCCGCCGGGTCGACGGCGGCCTCGTCCGGTCCGCCGTACCGCTGCACGTATTCCTGCTGGACCCGCTCGATCAGGTCCCGGGCGAGCGGGTCGTCGTAGGGCAGCGCCCGCAACGTGAGGACCGCGCCGTCGCGGAGGCGACGTCGGGCCAGCTCAGCGGAAGTGGACATGCCCGGTCCCCTCCGCGCCCAGCGCATGCGCCACCTCGTCCGCCGGTTCACCGTCGACACGCACTCCCGCATTCTTCCCTGGCTTCCGGACGGTTCCGATCGCGGCCCAGCCCTCGGGCAGTTCGACCCACGACGGGAAGGTCGCCACGAGGGCGTGGTCCTCGCCGCCCGTGAGCACCCAGACCAGGGGGTCGACGCCGAGGGCGGACCCCACCTGCTGCAGCGGGCCGACGGGCTCCAGGCAGGAACGCACGAGCGCCGCGCGGTCGAGGTCCACGACGACGTGACTGGCCGCGGCGATGTGTCCCAGGTCGGCCAGCAGGCCGTCGCTGACATCGCACATCGCGGTCGCGCCCCGCTCGGCGGCGGCCGGACCGGCCGCGTACGGAGGGCTCGGGCGACGGTGCGCGGACACGACGGCGGCGGGGCTGCTGAAGCCGCGCCGGAGCACGGCCAGCCCGCCGGCGGACCAGCCCAGCCGCCCCGCCAGCGCGACGACGTCCCCCGCACGCGCCCCGGAACGCAGCACCGGCGCCCGTCCCGCCAGGTCACCCAGAGCGGTCACCGACAGCACGACGGCCGCACTGTCCGGAGCGGCGCTCACCATGTCGCCGCCCACGACCGCTGCCCCGAGCGGGGCGCACTCCTCGGCGAGTCCCGCCGCGACGCCCTCCAGCCAGGTGGTGGGGGTGTCCGGCGGGCACGCCAGGCCGACCAGCAGCGCGGTCGTCGTGCCGCCCATGGCGGCCACGTCGGCCAGGTTCGCAGCAGCGGCCTTGTGGCCGATGTCCTCCGCCGAGGACCAGTCACGGCGGAAGTGACGGCCCTCCACGAGAACGTCGGTGGTGGCCACCACCCGACCGTCCGGCGTGCGGAGCACCGCGGCGTCGTCACCCGGGCCGACCTGCGCGACGCGCGCGGTGCCGGCCTGAGCCAGGACCCGGGCGATCACGCCGAACTCCCCGACGATCCGGACGCTGTCGGCGGGGTCGCCCCGAGGAACAAGTGGCCGGGGGCGAGTCACGAGGACACCTCGGCCGCTGCGGTAAGTTGCCCAACTGTCCGCCCACCGGTGCGGACGACGTAGCGGCAGTGCTGCCCGACGAAGGGTCTCCCGTGGTTCACGCCTACATCCTCATCCAGACCGAAGTGGGCAAGGCCGCCCAGGTCGCTACGGCCATCAGCGAGATCAGCGGCGTGACCAAGGCAGAGGATGTCACCGGCCCCTACGACGTCATCGTCCGCGCCGAGGCGGAGACCGTCGACGACCTCGGCCGCCTGGTGGTCGCGCGCGTGCAGTCGGTCGACGGGATCACCCGCACACTGACCTGCCCCGTCGTCAACCTCTGAGAGTGCACCAGCCCTGAACGAGCATCCCGCACCGCCAGCCCCCGCCCCGGGCCCCGGCGAGCCCGATCACCCGGCACCCTCGGTCCGGCCGGACGACCCGATGCGCCGGGCCGCCATCGTGGTCACGGCGGTCGTCCTGCCGGTGGTCGTCGTCCTGATCGTGCTGGCCAAGGTGCTGGGCGGCGGGGCCGACCCGAGCGGCTCCCCTGCCGAGCTGTCGGGCGCGGCCACCCCGCCACAGCGCGCCGATCTGCCGGTGCTCGCGGTCGACGTGCCGCCGGTGACGCCCGCCGCCGACGCCGCCTGTCCCGCCCTGATGAAGGTCCTCCCGCTCGACCTGGTCGACGAAGCGTCCCGCCGGGTCGACTCCGACTCGCCCTTTGCCTACGCGTGGGGCGACCCCCCGGTCGTGCTGGTGTGTGGCGTCGACCGGCCCGCCGGCTGGGTGGTCGGAGAGTCGGCCATCCAGATCAACGGCGTGCAGTGGTACGTCGACACCGACGACCCGGACACGACCGTGTGGACGGCGGTCGACCGGTCGGTCTACGTCGAGGTGCGCGTGCCGTCCACCATCGACAGCGGGCCGGTCACCGCACTCACCACCCACATCGCCGAGGCGCTGCCCTACCAGGAGCCCCGGCCCGGGCCGTGAGCCCTACCGTGGCGGAAGCCGGTCCAACTGCTCGGCGAGCACCGCGCGGAGCTCTGCCTCAGCGACGTCCACGGAGTCGGCCACGACCGTCACCGAGACGCTGAACACACCGTGACCGCACCAGACGAGCGCGGCGGGTCCGGTCAACTGTGGATCGGTGTCGGGAGCCTCCATCGTGATCAGGTGGCATCCGCCCGGCAGGTCCGGCGGATTCTCGGCGAGCATGGCGCCGTAGTGCCCGGCCTCGTTGCGTGCGAGGTCGACGGCGTAGGCCGCCGCACCGGGCCGGTGGTCGAACTGGTCGACGAAGACGCTGGTGAGCACACCGGAGTCACGCTCCCCCCAGAACCGCTCCCAGCCGTAGCGGTAGCCGTACTCCTCCAGGACCTCCCGCTCGTGGCCAGGGTCGCGGGAGTACTCCGCGATGTCCTCGACCGTCTTCGCCCCCGCCGGCGGGTCGACCTCGTCGTCCCGCAACCGCGGCAGCCCCGACGGCACCGCCGTCACGATCAGCGCCTGCAGCTCGGCCGCCGAGGTGGGGGTGGCCGCCGCGGGAGCCGCCTGCGGCACGCCGTCGACCGCGCGGGTGCAGGCGGGGAGGGCCACCAGGCACGACAGAGCCAGCAGGACGACCGGCCCGTTCGGCCGGGCAGGCCGTCCCCAGTTCACCGTGCGGTCCGCGAGCCGCCGTCCAGCGCGCCGGTGACCAGCCGGTCGACCAGTTCGGCGAAGTCGACCCCGGTGGCGGCCCACATGCGGGCGAACATCGAGATCGACGTGAAGCCGGGCATGGTGTTGACCTCGTTGATCACGAGCCGGTCGCCGTCGGGCCCACTGCCGAGGAAGAAGTCGACCCGGGCCAGGCCGCGGCAGTCCAGCGCCAGGTAGGCACGGCGGGCGGCCTCCCGCACCGTGGCGGTCTGCCCGGCCGACAGGTCGGCCGGGATGTCGAAGTCGGCCGCGTCGTCGAGGTACTTGGCCGCGAAGTCGTACCAGTCGACCCCGGGGTGCAGCCTGATCTCGGCCGGCAGGCTGGCCTCCGGCATGCCGTCGCGTCCGGCGAGGACCCCGCACTCGATCTCCCGGCCGGGGACGGCGGCCTCGACGATCACCTTCGGATCGACGGCGGCGGCCTCGGCGACCGCGGCGGGGAACTGCTCCCAGTCGGTCACCCTGGTGATCCCGATGCTGGACCCCGCCCGGGCCGGCTTGACGAAGACCGGCAGACCCAGTCGCTCCCGGGCGGCGTCGTCCAGCAGCGCCGCGTCCGGCGACACCGCGCCGGCCGCGTCGCGCAGGACTACGTGATCGCCCTGCGGCAGGCCGGCGGCCGCGAGCAGCTTCTTGGTGAACTCCTTGTCCATGGACGCCGCACTGGCGAAGACCCCGGAGCCGACGTAGGGCAGCCCGGCCATCTCCAGCAGTCCCTGGATCGTCCCGTCTTCGCCGTAGGCGCCGTGCAGCACGGGGAAGACGACGTCGACCTCGGTGAGCGCCGGACCCCTCGCGGCGCTGGGGTCGAGCACCGCCAGGCCCCGCCCGGCCGGGTCGCCGACGAGGGAGACCGGTGTTCCCCCGGTGACCTCGGGGAGCGTGCCGTCGGTGATGGCCAGCCGCTGGTCGGGATCGGTCAGGACCCAGCGCCCGTCGGTGGCGATACCGACGGGCACGACCTCGTACCGGTCCCGATCGAGGGCGGCCATCACGCTCGCCGCCGAGACGCAGGAGATGGCGTGTTCCGCACTGCGGCCTCCGAACACGACCGCGACGCGCACCTTCGCTGGGTTGCCGCTCATCAGAGCGACCCTAGTGGAGCGGGTGTGGCAACCTCTTCGCGTGCAGGAGAAGACGGCTCAGCCTGCGCCGGCCGCGGCCCCGCCGGCGTTCCCTCGGGGCCTGCGCCTGGCCGGTGCCCTCGTGCACCTCTACACGGCCAGCGGCTCGGTCCTCGGCCTACTCATCGTGCTGGCGGCGTTCGAGGGCGAGGTGAAGGCGGCCCTGTGGCTGGGCCTGGCCACCTTGTTCATCGACGGCACCGACGGGATGCTGGCCCGCCGCATGCGGGTCAAGGAGACGATCCCCTGGTTCGACGGCGCCCGCCTCGACGACATCGTCGACTACCTCACCTACGTCTTCGCCCCGATCGTGCTGCTCTGGACGACCGGGTACCTGCCGCACGACGCCGTCGGCTGGGTGCTGGCAGCCCTGCCGCTCCTGGCGTCCTGCTACCAGTTCTGCCGGGTGGACGCGAAGACGTCCGACCACTTCTTCCTGGGCTTCCCGAGCTACTGGAACATCGTGGCCTTCTACGTGATCGTGCTCGATGTCAGCGAACTGGGCACCGGTGTGATGATCGCCGTCTTCACGGTGCTCGTCTTCGTGCCGATCCGGTACCTGTACCCGTCCCGCACCCGGGCGCTGCAGGGCCTCACGCTCGCGCTCACCCTCGTGTGGCTGATCGCCTACGCGGTGCTCGTCGTGCAACTGCCCGAGCCGCACCCGCTGGTGATCGCGGCGTCACTGGCCTACATCGTCTACTACTGGGGCCTGAGCTTCTGGATGACCGCCCGCGGCGCGCAGGCGCGGCGAACAGCCAGGTCAGTCGAGAGCAGCCAGGGCGACTGAGAGGTCGGCGACCAGGTCGGCGGTGTCCTCGATCCCGCACGACAGCCGCACGAACCCGGGCGCGACGGCATCGGCGCCCCACTGGGCCCGCCGGTCGATCGTGCTGTGCACGCCACCGAAGCTGGTGGCCGCCGTCCACAGCCGGCTCGCGCCGAGCAGGGCAGCGACGGCCGCCTCGTCGGTCAGCTCGGCGGAGACCACCCCGTTGGGTCGCAGCATCTGCCGGGAGGCGAGGCCGAACGACGCGTCCCCCGGCCGCCAGGGCCAGCGGACGCCGGTGACCGCCGGCGAGTCCGCCAGCAACTCGGCCACCGCAACCGCGTTCTGAGCCTGCCGGGCGAGCCGCAGATCCAGCGTGCTCATCGACCGGTGGCCGAGCCAGGCCTCGAAGGGCCCGGGGGTGTTGCCCGTGTTGTTCCGCCAGCGCTGGACGGCGGCGTAGAGCGCGTCGTCCCTGGTGCTGACGTGCCCGAGCAGCAGGTCGCTGTGCCCGGTGAGGGCCTTGGTGTCGCTGCCCACGGTCAGGTCGGCGCCCAGGGCGAGCGGGCGCTGGCCCAGCGGAGTGGCAGTGGTGTTGTCGACCGCGACGAGCGCGCCGGCCGCGTGCGCCGCGCGTGCGACGGCGGCGATGTCGCACACGTCCAGCCGAGGGTTGCTGGGGGTCTCGAGGAAGACCATGCGGGCCCCCTCGAGTCCACCCCCGTCGGCGTAGGCCTCGATGTCCGGCGTCGAGACGAAGTCCACCCGCACCCCGAAGCGCTCGAGCTCGCTCCGCGCCAGCAGCCGGGTCGTGTAGTAGCCATCGGAGGGCAGGACCACCCGGTCACCCGCGCCCACGAAGGCCAGCACGGCGGCGCTGATGGCGGCCATGCCGGTCGCGAAGGACAGGCAGCGCCCACCGTCGAGCTCGCCGACGGCGCCCTCGAAGTCGCGGAGCGTGGGGTGCTCGGTGCGGGCATAGGCGTCGGCGCCACCCGTCCGCGGGGGGAGGTCCCCGAGATGGAAGGGCGCGGCGAAGACCGGTGAGGGGCGCAACGGCGCACCGGGCACCGGTTCGGTCTCGCCGGCGCGCACCGACCGTGTGCCGTCACCCCAGTCGGAAGGGCTCACTCGGGCTTCGCCTCCCGCGTCATCATCGCCGTCACCATGGCCCCCGGCGACTGGCCCTCGTGGCACACCTGGACGACGGCCTCGGTGATCGGCACGTAGATGCCGTGCGCCCGGGCGAGGTCGAGCACCGAGCGGCAGCTCTTGACGCCCTCGGCGGTCTGGCGGGTGCTCTGCTGCACCTCCTCCAGCGTCATCCCGCGGCCGAGCTTCTCCCCGAAGGTCCGGTTGCGCGACAACGGCGAGCTGCACGTGGCGACCAGGTCACCGAGCCCTGCCAGGCCCGCGAACGTGGTCATCTCCGCACCCAGCGCCAGGCCGAGCCGGGCCGTCTCGGCCAGCCCGCGGGTGATCAGCGAGGCGCGGGTGTTGTCCCCGAAGCCGAGGCCCTCCGACATGCCGACGGCCAGCGCGATCACGTTCTTGACCGCTCCGCCCAGTTCACAGCCCACGAGATCGGGGTTGGTGTAGGGCCGGAAGTACGGGGTGTGGCACGCGGCCTGCAGCGCCTCGGCCCGGTCGGTGTCCGAACAGGCGATCACCGTGGCGGCCGGCTGCTCCTCGGCGATCTCCCGGGCCAGGTTCGGGCCGGACAGGGCCGCGACCCGGTCGGTGCCCGCGCCGGTGACCTCGCAGATCACCTCGCTCATCCGCTTGGTCGTGCCGAGCTCGATGCCCTTCATCAGAGACAGCAGCGTTGCGTCGGGCGGGAGCAGCGGCGCCCACTGGGCGAGGTTCTCGCGCAGCGACTGCGAGGGCACGGCCAGGACGACGACGGCGGCGTCCAGGAGCGCCTCGGCGGGGTCGGCCGTGGCCCGCACGCCGGCCGGCAGGCGGATGCCGGGCAGGTAGTCCCGGTTCTCGCCGTCGTCGGTGATGGCCTTGGCCAGCTCCGGGCGGCGTGCGTACAGCGTCACCTCGCAACCGGCGTCGGCCAGCACCTTGGCGAACGTCGTGCCCCAGGAGCCGGCGCCGAGGACCGCGGCCCGGGTCACGCCGCGCTCCCCGACACGTCGCCCGGCAGCTCCGGCGCGGGCCGCGGATAGAAGTGCGACGGCGCCGGCTGCCCCCGCAGCTCGGCGAGCCCCTCGCGGACCCGGGACATGATCAGGTCGGTGGTCTCGCTCAGCAGGTCACCGGTCAGGGGCCGGCCGGCGCGCACCTCGGCCCGCACCGCACGAAGGTCGACCGGGTCCCCGACCAGGTAGTCCGCCGGCGCCCGGAAGCGCAGCCGCAGCTTCTTCAAGTGGTAGTCGTGCAGCCGCTGCGGTCCCCACTGGGCCACCGGGACGACGACGGCGTCGGTGGTCAGCGCCAACCGCGCCGCTCCGCTGCGCGCCTGCATGGGCCACCACTCGGGATCACGGGTCACGGAGCCCTCCGGATAGATCACGATGACGTTGCCGGCCTCGAGGTCGGCACGGGCGGCGTCCAGTGCGCCGTGCGCGCGGGCCGAGGAGCGCGCCACCGGAATCTGCCCGGCGCCCCGCAGCAGGGTGCCCGCGAAGCCCGTGAACACGGACTCCTTGGCCAGGAAGTGCGGAAGCCGGCCGCTGTCGAACACCAACCGGGCGCAGGCGATGGGATCCAGGATGGAGACGTGGTTGGCCACCACGAGCACCGGGCCGGTCGGCGGGATCCGCTCGGCGTGGCGGTAGCGCAACCGGAACATCAGCGAGGCCAGCGGGTACACGACGGCGACGCAGATCCACATCGTCACGGTCATGGGCCGCCGGGTGCGCCACTTCGACGGTCGGCGGGGAGACCGACCATCCGCCGCAGCGGTGCTCGCGGGCGTCGTCTCCGCCACGGGCTCCCTTCCCCTCCGGGCGATTCCTCGCCTCCACGTCGTGTCACCGCATCCCGATGTGATCCTGCCCATGATCGACCCTGGTCACGTCAACGGAACGCACCGGGTCCCGCACGACTCCCTCGGGTAACCGCCGGGCCGTGCGCGGGGCGGCGCGCCCGTGTGCTCACATGGACGGGTGCGCAGGTGGTCGGTCGTCGTCCCGGCGAAGCGGCTCGCCGTCGCCAAGACCCGCCTGCGGCCGCTCACTGCGGGCCTGGCCCGGACCACCCACGACGAGCTGGTGCTGGCCCTGCTGGCCGACACCGTGGCCGCCGCGGCGGCCTGCCCGGTCGTGGGGGCGGTCGTCGTCGTGACCGACGACCCGGCCGCCATGGACGTCGCGCGCAGCCTGGGAGTGCCGACCGTCGCCGACGAGCCCGACGGCGGGCTGAACCCGGCGCTGGAGCACGGCGCGCGGCAGGCGGGCGAGCTGACCGGGAGCACGGCCGTCGCCGCCCTGTCCTCCGACCTCCCGGCGCTGCGGCCCGACGAGCTGCGTCGCGCGCTGGAGGCCGCAGGGGGCACGGCCCCCCGCTGCTTCGTCCCGGACGCCCACGGGACCGGAACCACGCTGCTCACCGCCTACGGCACCGAGCTCGGGCCGCGCTTCGGCCCCGGCTCGGCGGGGGCCCACCGCGCGAGCGGCGCCCGCGCCCTGACCGGCGCATGGGCCGGGCTGGTCCAGGACGTCGACACCGAGGCCGACCTGCGGGCGGCGGAGGCGCTGGGCGTCGGCCCGCGCACCAGAGCGATGTTGGACCGGTCGCTGCTGGAGCGCCTCCGGGCGGCCGACACCCGGCCGTGAGAGCGCCCGTGCGGCACGATGGGCGAGTGCCCGCCGACAGCGCGATCCGGACCACGTCGCTGCCCACCGACCGCTTTCTCAACCGGGAGCTTTCCTGGCTGGAGTTCAACGCCCGCGTCCTGGAACTGGCCGAGGACGACTCGCTGCCGCTCCTGGAACGGGTGAAGTTCCTCGCGATCTTCGCCAGCAACCTCGACGAGTTCTACATGGTCCGCATCGCCGGGCTCAAGCGCCGGCACAGCACCGGCCTGACCGTCCGCTCTCCGGACGGTCTGACCATGCGCGAGCAGCTGGAGCTGGTCACCGCCCGCACCCAGGATCTCGTTGCCCGGCACGCCGACGTGTTCCTGACGGACGTCGCGCCCCGCCTCGAGGAGGAGGGCATCCGAATCGTCCGCTGGGCGCAGCTCGACGACGTCTCACGCGCCCGGCTCCGCGAGTACTTCCGCGACCAGGTCTTCCCGGTGCTCACCCCGCTGGCGGTCGACCCGGCGCACCCCTTCCCCTACATCAGCGGTTTGTCGCTGAACCTCGCCGTGTCCGTGCGCGACGCCGACAGCGGTCAGGCGCACTTCGCGCGGGTCAAGGTGCCCAACAACGTGCCGCGGTTCGTCCCGGTCGGGCCGCACGACAAGACGGCGACGTTCCTGCCCCTCGAGGACCTCATCGCCGCCCACCTGCCGCAGCTGTTCCCGGGGCTCGAGGTGATCTCCCACCACCTGTTCCGGGTCACCCGCAACGCCGACCTGGAAGTGGAGGATGACCGCGACGAGGACCTCCTGCAGGCACTGGAACGCGAGCTGGCCCGGCGCCGGTTCGGACCCGCCGTCCGGCTCGAGGTCACCGAGACGATGGACCCGCAGATCCTCGAGGTCCTCCTGTCGGAGATGGAGATGCGTCCCGGCGACGTCCTGCAGGTACCCGGACTCCTGGACCTCGCCTCCCTCATGGCGCTCTACGACCTCGACCGGCCGGAGCTCAAGGACGACCCCTTCGTGCCGGCGACCCACCCGCGGCTGTCCGAGGGCGAGACGCCCAAGAGCGTGTTCGCCACGCTCCGCGAAGGCGACGTGCTCCTGCACCACCCGTACCACTCGTTCGCCACGAGCGTGCAGCGCTTCATCGAGCAGGCCGCCGCCGATCCGCACGTCCTGGCGATCAAGCAGACGCTCTACCGCACGTCCGGCGACTCCCCTATCTTGAACGCGCTCATCGACGCCGCGGAGGCGGGCAAGCAGGTCGTCGTCCTGGTGGAGATCAAGGCGCGGTTCGACGAGGAGGCCAACATCACCTGGGCCCGGTCCCTGGAGCGGGCCGGCTGCCATGTCGTCTACGGGCTCGTCGGGCTGAAGACGCACTGCAAGACAGCGCTCGTCGTCCGCCGCGAGCACGGCTCGCTCCGCCGCTACTGCCACATCGGCACGGGCAACTACAACCCGAAGACGGCCCGGCTCTACGAGGACCTGGGCATCCTCACCGCCGACCCACGCGTGGGCGCCGACCTGACCGACCTCTTCAACACCCTGACCGGCTACTCCCGGCAGACGAACTACCGCACCCTGATGGTCGCCCCCCACGGCATCCGGTCGGGCCTGGTGGAGAAGATCCGCCGCGAGGCCCGGCATGCCGCGGAGGGCCGTGCGGCGGGGATCCGGATCAAGCTGAACTCGCTGGTCGACGAGCGGATCATCGACGCCCTCTACGAGGCGTCGGCCGCCGGGGTGCCCGTCGACCTGCTGATCCGCGGCATCTGCGCCTTGCGTCCCGGCGTCCCGGGGCTCTCGGAGCGGATCCGGGTCCGGTCGATCGTCGGCCGGTTCCTCGAGCACTCGCGGCTGATGAACTTCTGCAACGACGGCGAGGCCGAGTGGTGGCTGGGCAGCGCCGACCTCATGCACCGCAACCTCGATCGCCGGGTGGAGGTCCTGTTGCGGGTCGCCGCGGAAGCGGCACACCGGGAGCTCGACGACATCTTCGACGCGGCGATGGCTCCCGACGTGCGCTGCTGGGAGCTCGGCGGCGACGGCAGCTGGACGCCCCGCGGGAACGCGGACTACCAGGCCGAGCGGTTGCGGCGGATCGGTGAGTCCGCTGAGTGATCCGGCCGGCCGGCTGGTGCCGGCGGCGGGAGGGCTGGTGTGGCGTCCACGTCCGGACGGCGGCCCGCCCGAAGTGGCCGTGGTGCACCGGCCCAAGTACGACGACTGGTCGCTGCCCAAGGGGAAACTGGAGGACGGCGAGCATGCGTTGACCGCCGCTGCCCGGGAGGTCCGGGAGGAGACCGGCCTCGGCGTCGTCGTGGGGCGGCGCAGCCTGCGCACCAGCTATGCGGTGGCAGAGGAGACGAAGCGGGTCGACTACTGGGTGATGCAGGCGACCTCGAGCGGCTTCATCCCGAACGACGAGGTGGACGAGCTCCGGTGGCTGCCGCTGGCGGAAGCGGCCGAGCAGTGCAGCCACGACCACGACCGCGCCGTCGTCGCGGACCTGGACCGGAGGGACGTGCCGCTGATGCCGACGCTGATCCTGGTCCGGCATGCCCGGGCCGGAGGGCGGTCGGAGTGGGACGGCTCCGACGACCTGCGCCCGCTGGACCGTCGTGGCCAGGCGCAGGCGGCCCGGCTTTCGCAGGTGCTCCCGGAGTTCGCACCGGTCGAGCTGTTCTCCGCGCCACCCCTGCGCTGCCGGGAGACCGTCGAGCCACTGGCCGACCGGCTGGGGCTCGACGTCCAGGCTGCCCCCTCACTGGGCGAGGAGGGTTTCGAGGACGACCCGCAGGCCGGGATCGCCCTCGTCGCGCGGCTGCTCGCCCCCCGGGCAGCGCCAGGAGTGGCGGTCGTCTGCAGCCAGGGCGGGGCGATCCCGTCGGTGCTCATGGCGCTGGGCGTCCGCCTCGGGGGCGCCCGGGTTTTCCCGCCGTGCGCCAAGGGCAGCGTGTGGGTGCTCGGCGGCCGGCCCGGGGCCCTGTTCGCCGACTACTACCGCGACGTCGACCCCGACCCGGACGGCCCGCGCGGTCGCTAGAGGATCGGGAGTGCCCTCGGCAGCCACGCCGGACGGGTGCCCTCGAAGCTCTCGATGTCGGGCAGGTTCCGCTCGGTCAGGCCGACGTCGTCGAGCCCCTCGAGGAGCCGCCAGCGGGTGTAGTCGTCGATCTCGAACGGCACCGCCACGTCGTCGTAGGCCACGTGCTTGGCCTGCAGGTCGACGGTCACCGCCGTGGTGGGGTCGAGCTCGATCGCCGCCCAGAGCGCCTCCACGTCGGCCTGCGGCAGGACGACCGTGAGCAGCCCGGACTTGGTCGAGTTGTTGCGGAAGATGTCGGCGAACCGCGAGCTGATGACGGCCCGGAACCCGCCGTCGAGCAGTGCCCAGACGGCGTGCTCGCGCGAGGAGCCGGTGCCGAAGTCGGGCCCGGCGACCAGCACCGAGGCGTCGGCGTACTGCGGCTGGTTGAGCACGAAGTCCGGCTCGTTGGTGCGCCACGCGACGAACAGCCCGTCCTCGAACCCGGTGCGGGTGATCCGCTTGAGGTACTCGGCCGGGATGATCTGGTCGGTGTCGACGTTGGTCCGCCGCAGCGGGGCCGCGGTGCCGGTGTGGGTCGTGAAGGCATCCATCAGACCGTGGCCTCTTCCTTCAGGTCGGCGGGGGCGGCCAGGTGGCCGGTCAGCGCGGTGGCCGCGGCGACGGACGGCGACACGAGGTGAGTGCGCCCGCCCTTGCCCTGCCGGCCCTGGAAGTTGCGGTTGCTGGTCGAGGCCGACCGCTCCCCCGGCTTGAGCTGGTCGGGGTTCATGCCCAGGCACATGGAGCACCCGGCGCCACGCCACTCGGCGCCGGCGTCGAGGAAGACCCGGTCGAGGCCCTCGGCCTCGGCCTGCGCCTTGACGGCGACCGAGCCGGGGACGACGAGCATTCGCGTGTCGGGGTCGATCGTGCGGCCCCGGAGCAGCTCGGCGGCCACCCGGAGATCCTCGATCCGGCCGTTGGTGCAGGAGCCGAGGAAGACGGTGTCGACCTTGATCTCGCGCAGCGGCGTGCCGGCGGTCAGGCCCATGTATGCCAACGCCTGCTCCGCGGCCTGCCGGTCACCCTCGTCGGCGAAGCTCGCCGGGTCGGGGACGGCGGCGTCGATCGGCAGGCCCTGCCCCGGGTTGGTACCCCAGGTGACGTAGGGCGTCAGCGAGGCGGCGTCGATGTGGACCTCGCGGTCGAAGACGGCGTCCTCGTCGGTGCGCAGGCTGGTCCAGTACTCGACAGCGGCGTCCCAGTCGGCTCCCTGCGGGGCGTGCGGGCGGCCCTGCAGGTAGTCGAAGGTGGTCCGGTCGGGCGCGATCAGCCCCGCCTTGGCCCCGGCCTCGATCGACATGTTGCAGATCGTCATCCGGGCCTCCATCGACAGCGCCTCGATCGCGCTGCCGCGGTACTCGATGACATGGCCCTGGCCGCCGCCGGTGCCGATCTGGGCGATGACCGCCAGGATGACGTCCTTCGCCGAGACGCCCGGCGTGAGGTCGCCGTCGACGGTGACCGCCATCTGCTTGGGCTTGTACTGCGGCAGCGTCTGGGTCGCGAGCACGTGCTCGACCTCGCTGGTGCCGATGCCGAACGCCAGCGCGCCGAACGCGCCGTGCGTGGAGGTGTGGCTGTCGCCGCAGACGATCGTCATGCCCGGCTGGGTCAGCCCCAGCTGCGGGCCGATGACGTGCACGATCCCCTGGTCCCGGTCGCCCATGGGGGCCAGCCGGATGCCGAACTCGGCGGCGTTCTTCCGCAGTGCCTCGACCTGGGCCCGGCTGACCGGGTCGGCGATCGGCGCGAGGATGTCCAGCGTCGGGACGTTGTGGTCCTCCGTGGCCATCGTGAGGTCCGGACGGCGGACCGTGCGGCCCGCGGCACGGAGACCGTCGAAGGCCTGCGGGCTGGTCACCTCGTGCACGAGGTGCAGGTCGATGTAGAGCAGGTCGGGCTCGCCCGCGGTGCGGCGCACCACGTGGGCCTCGTAGACCTTCTCGGCCAGGGTTG
>JAOPWJ010000073.1 GCA_025965715.1 Blastococcus sp.
CGTGATTCGGGGTACCCGTGCCTGGTATGCGTACCCGCCGTGCCTACACCGTGCCCACAAAAAGGGCCGTTTCGGACCATCCACGGCCATCGGCGGCCAACCATGAAACCGCAGGTCAGAAGCCGAATCACCGATGATCATGCAGGTCAGCGAAGGGCCCTGAGATACCTCATAATCCCTGGGTCGTGGGTTCGAGCCCCACCCGCCCCACCACCTGCGAAGACACCCGCACGAGAGTGAGCACAGTGCAATAGGACCCGGGGACTGTAGACGTTGGAGAGGGTGTGGGAACGGCGTCCGGCCAGGCCCACCAGTCCTCCGAAGGAGCCCCTGGGCCCGCACCACCAAGCAGCCGGTGGCCCTCGACGGCATCGAACTGTCGGCCCGCTGGACGACTGGCGCACCCACCTACGGGCGCGCAACGTCGCCCCGTCCACCGTCGACAGCTACCTGATCTGCGCCAAGAATCTCCTGGCCCACCTGAGCGAGGCCGGGATGCCCACCTCCACCACCAGGATTGCCAGGGAGCACGTGGAGGCGTTCCTTGCCGCCATGAGTGAGCGGCTGTCGGCGGCCACCGTGGCCAAGCACTACCGCTCGCTCCAGCAGTTGTTCAAGTGGTTGGTGGACGAACGGCGAGATCGACCACTCCCCCATGGAGCGGATGCGCCCGCCCAAGGTGCCGGAGCAGCCGGTCGACGTCCTCACGCACGATGTGCTGGACCGGCTGCTGGCCACCACCAAGGGCAACACCTACGAGAACCGGCGTGACGCCGCGATCCTGTGGATGTTCATCGAGACCGGCATGTCGTGGTTGCCCAAGGCCGCTACGACGGCGACCAGCAGGACGGCAGCCACCACCAGAGCCTTGGCCGTCCACCAGCACAGCCGCAGCAGCTCGATGACCAGCCAGACGGTGAACGTGAGGAGCAGCACCCCGAACCCGGCCCGTGGTGGCGCTGTAAACCGCGTGAAGGTCAGCGGGCCGATCGACAACGACGTTGCCGTGATCATGACGCTGAGTCTCCGTGCGCGGCCCACTACGGGACAGGCCGTATCGGTGCTGAGCGTCCACCAGGGCCGCGCAGATCGAGCGGAAGGCCCACGGGAAGGAGGTACTTCCATCGGGTGCTTCTGGCTGAAGCCCTACGGCCGCAGTCGGATCACTGATCAGATGGGCGCTGCTTGAGGCGGATACGGGAGGCGACGCTCGTGATGAGGGACCGGCGGGACCTTATCTGGACCCTGCTCAGCGTCTTTGGCGTCGGGCTCATCCTCAACAAGGTGGATGACCTGTTTGGTCGAGAAGTGAGCTGGCTGGTCTGGTTGTACGCCGTGGCGGCCGTTGTGGACCTCGTCATCCTTGGCCTCTACCTGCGTCAGCGCCGCCAGCGGCGCGTCTGACCCCTTCTCGACACACTCGCCGCTGAGTCCATTTTCAGCCCGGAACGGCTCGCCCCGACAGGGGCCAATGGAACTTCAGAGACACACATGCCTCTAGCTAGCGATGTCCGGAGCGATGGCGATGGGTGCCCTTGCAAGACCCGAGGACTAGACGCATTTCGGACCGGTTCGACCTGCGTTTCCGCAGGTAAGCACAGTCGTCAGACCGTGAGTGCTCATAACCCTGGGTCGTTGGTTCAAGCCCCACCCGCCCCACCGCGAATGGCCAAGTTCTCGGCGCGCCGGCCTGCATCGCAATCGATAGTTCCACCAGCGACCCAGCCGAACCCAACGGCGCTGCGGATGACCCGATCCGGCTCGGTCCTGCGATCCCCATTCGCCCCTTGCCTGATCCGGCCGTCCGCGTCGAACGCGGTCGCGCCGCTGGATCCCCGGCGCTAGGCCGTCAGAGGCTGGTCAGGGGCCGCCCGTCAGTCGGCGGAACAGCAGGACCACTCCGACAGCCGTCGGTGAATGCCCGCCAGGACGCCTGCGGCGGGCCACCTGTTCCTGGAGGACTCCACAACGGGTTACCGAAAGACACGTTCCCTGCGGCTCGCGGCTCTCCATCAGGGCTCTCAGTCGTTGACGCCGCGCCCACCGGAGAACTCGTCGCCGGTCGATGATCCCCTGCCCCGATGCTTCTTCCGCCCGCAGCCGCATGAGTCACGGTGCCGGAACGTCGTGGGGACGACGACGGAGACGGGGGCTCGCGAGGGTTCCTTGATGCGCTGGAGCAGCATGTCAGCTGCGGTGGAGGCCAGCCTCACCGCGTCCTGCGACATGGCCGAGACCTGCGGGTCGAACAGCTCGGCCCACGGGAAGTCGTCGTAGCAGACGAGCGCCAGGTCGCGGGGAACCTTCCAGCCGGTCTTCTTCACCGCCCTCATCGTCCCGAGGGTCATCTGGTTGTTCGAGACCACCAGAGCCGACGCCGGACGGCTCGTCCCGGTCAGGTACTCGGCGACCCGCCGCTCGGTGATCGCCTCATCGGACTCCCCCGCGATCACGAGCTCGTCATCCGCGTCCAAGCCGAGTTCCTCCACCGCCCGCCGGTATCCGGCCAGGCGGTCGCGCGCAGACATCGACGCCATGTTTCCCGCGACG
The DNA here is from genome assembly GCA_025965715.1 of Blastococcus sp. Taxonomy (GTDB): domain Bacteria; phylum Actinomycetota; class Actinomycetes; order Mycobacteriales; family Geodermatophilaceae; genus Blastococcus_B. The sequence goes on from JAOPWJ010000073.1 coordinate 2,551, forward strand.
AAGGCGATCCTCGTGTGACCTGCGGAGGCGAGGTGGCTGGTCAGGAAGGCCGTGGAGTCGACGCACTCGGAGAAGACCTGATCACAGGGCAGAGCAGAGCGCCGGTCCAGGACGAGCAGGGGGAACTGCTCATCGAGCAGACCCTGGAGGCAGCGGGTGAGCGTGGCATCGCCCTCGAGGGGGCTGACGATGAGCCCACTCACCCTGCGCGCCAACAAGTGCTCGATGACCTGCACCTCGACGTCCGGGTCGTCATTGGTGTCGGCGAGTACCAACGTGTAACCCGCCGCGCGGAACTGCCGCTCGATGTCGCGCACCAGCTCGGCGAAGTACGGATTCGTGAGGACGGACATCGCCAGGCCGATGGTGTCGGTCGACTGCGTGGCCAGGGCGCGAGCCGCCAAGTTGTGCCGGTAGCCCGTGCTCTCGAGGGCCTGTCGGACGAGCACCTCGGTGTCCGGTGCCACGTTGCGCGTGCCGTTGAGCACGTGGGAGACGGTGCTGGCGGACACGCCGGCGAGGCGCGCCACCTCGGCCATCGTTGCCACGGCACCTCCTCCTCCCGTCCGCCCGGCACCAGCACGGTAGCTGGACCAGAAGTGTCACGGTAACCGTGCGCGCAAGCCCTTGCGCAAGCGCTTGTACGCCGCTAGCTTCCTGCAAACCGGTCAAGAAGGACGGGCCCCGCGATGCGGCCGGTTGGCGTCGCTGCCTCGAAGGTGAGGCAGCACCGAGACGTCGTGGCGATGCGGGTGGCAGGACCGGCTCCGGCGCAGGGACGCGTCGGGCAGCCGCTGTTCACGACCGACAAAGGAGACGGACATGAAGAGAAACCTGCGGACACCCCTCGGATCGGTGGCCGTCGGAGTACTCGCACTCTCGCTCACCGCCTGCGGCGGCGGATCGGGTAGCGGCAGCTCCGGCGATGGCGGCGGCGGGGACGACCAACTGACGATCGGGTTCGTGCCCGGCATCGCCTCCGACCCCTTCTTCAAGGCCATGCAGATCGGTGCCGAGGCCAAGGCCAAGGAGCTCGGCGTCGAACTGCTGTGGCAGGGCGCCCCTGACGAGTACTCCCCCCAGTCGCAGATCCCGTTCGTCGAGACGCTCCTGACTCGCCAGGTCGACGGCCTGGTGCTCGTCCCGACGGACCCGGACGCCCTCCAGCCGAGCGTCACCAAGGCGCAGTCGCTGAAGATCCCCGTGGTCACCGTGGACACCACCGTCACCGATCAGAGCTACCTGGTCTCCCACATCACCGGAGACAACGTGGACGGCGGCCGCCAGGCGGCCAAGACGCTGGCCGAGCAGATCGGGGGCAAGGGCGAGGTGTTCCTGATGTCAGGCTCCCCGACCGCGACCACGAACCAGCTGCGCGAGCAGGGCTTCACGGAGGAGCTCGCGAAGTACCCCGGCATCACACTCGTCGGCAAGGAGTACGCCAACAGCCAGCCGGCCGCGGCCACCTCGGCGGTCAACACGATCCTGCTGAAGTACCCGGACCTCAAGGGCATCTTCGCGGTCGACGGCACCTCGGGCACGGGAACCGTGGCCGCGCTGCGCAACGCCGGCAAGTCGGGCCAGGTGAAGCTCATCGGATACGACGCCTACGAGAACCAGGTCGCCGACCTGAAGAGCGGCGTCTTCAGCGCGCTCATCGCCCAGAAGCCGGGTGATGAGGCGGCACAGGCGCTCGAGGACCTCGTGAGCACGATCAAGGGCGAGAACGTCGACATCGAGAAGAACGTCGTGCTGCCGAACGTGGTCATCACCCAGGACAACCTCGCCGAGATGGCGAAGTACCAGTACCCGAGCAGCTAGGCAGCACGCTGATGCCACTCCACACCGACGCGCCGGCCAAGGAGGATCGCATGTCGCACGGCCCGTCCGCGACGACCGCTGCTGCACCGGCTGGGTCCCCACGGGCTCGTGTGACGGCGGTGCTCCTGCGGCAGGACGTCATCCTGCTCGCCGTCTTCATCGCGATGGTCGCCTTCTTCACCGCGATGAACCCTGTGTTCTTCTCGAGGTTCGCGTTCGCGAACATCCTGCAGGACTGGGCGCCGATCATCCTGCTCGCGATCGGCGAGACGTACGTGATCATCACCGCGGGGATCGACCTGTCGGTGGGCGCCACGCTCGGGCTGAGCGGTGTGAGCGCCGCGTTGACCATCAGGTCCCTGCACGAGTCGGGCACCGGCGGCAGTACGGCGCTCCTGATAGGCATCGCGGTGGCCCTGCTCGTGGGGCTTGCCGTCGGCGCGGTCAACGGTGTGTTGATCACCAGGGTCGGTCTGGCGCCCTTCATCGCGACGCTCGCCACCATGGGCGCCGGCGCCGGACTGACCCTGGTGGTGACCGGCGGGGTCCAGATCGCCGGAGGGCCCCCGGAGGTCATCCAACTCGGCAACACCCAGTACCTGGGACTGCTGACCCTGCCGCTGATCGTGGTCCTCGTGGTGCTTGTCGTGGCCTGGCTGGTCCTCCACCAGACGCGGTTCGGTCGGTGGACGTACGCCATCGGCTCCAACGCCTTCGCGGCGCGCGGCTCAGGCATCGGCGTGGACCGCCACCTGATCAAGATCTACATGCTCTCCGGCCTGCTGGCCGGGTTGGCCGGCGTCTTCGTGTACCTGCGCCTCGGCTCGGGATCCCCGACGTCCGGCCAGGGTCAGGAGCTCACCGCCATCGCCGCTGCCGTGATCGGTGGCAGCAGCTTGTTCGGCGGCAGCGGACGGATGTCCGGCACCGTCCTCGGAGCCCTCATCACGACCGCCGTGCTGAGCGGACTCATCCTGATCGGCGTCGCGCCGAACTGGCAGCAGGTCGTCATCGGGGTGCTCATCGCGGTGGCCGTTGCCGTCCAGCAGATCAGCGCGAGGCGGGCGCAGAAGGGAGCCGGGCGTGGCTGACGCACCGATCTACGAGGCACGAGGGATCAGCAAGTCCTACGGCAGCGTGGTGGCGTTGGAGGACGTCGACCTGTCGGTCCACGCCGGCGAGGTCGTGGGCTTGGTCGGGGACAACGGCGCCGGCAAGTCGACGCTCGTGAAGGTGCTCTCCGGCGCCCACCAGCCCGACGCCGGCTCGCTGCACCTTGACGGACAGGAGCGCAGCTGGCGGTCCCCGCACGAGGCGCTGGAGGCCGGGATCGAGACGCTCTACCAGGACTCGGGGCTGTGCCCGGACCTCACCATCAGTGGCAACGTCTTCCTGGGGCGCGAGAAACTGCGCGGGGGGTTGCTCGGCAAGCTGGGCCTCCTGGACCACCGCGGCATGGCGCGCATCGCTCACGAGGAGCTGGACCGGGCCGGCATCGGTCTCACCGAGGTCCGACGCACCGTCAAGGACCTCTCCGGTGGACAGCGCCAAGCCGTCGCGATCGGCCGTGCCGTCGCGTGGGCCCGGAAGGTGATCATCCTCGACGAGCCGACCAACCACCTCGGAGCACGCCAGTCCGGTGAGGTGTTGCGGGTCATGGACAAGGCGCGCGAGCGCGGTCTCGGCGTCGTCTTCATCTCCCACACGCTTCCGCACGTCCTGCAGGTGACCGACCGCATCGTGGTTCTTCGCCTGGGGCGGGTGGTCGCGGACGAGCCCACCTCCTCCTTCAGCCCGGACACTCTGCTGAAGGTCATCACGGGCCTCGGCCGGTCCACGGCGGACGTCATCCCCGAGGACGCACCCGCATGACGAGTGCCATCCGCCTCCAGCTGGCGCTGGACGCCCCTGAGCACCTGGCCCTGGTTCCGCGACTTGCCCCGTACTTCGACGTGCTGGAAGTGGGGACACCCCTCCTCAAGCGCTTCGGCCTGGCCGCGATCGACACGGTCCGGGAGCTCGGGGGCGGCAAGCCCGTCCTCGCGGACACCAAGACGGCCGACGGCGGCACGCTGGAGGCAACCATGGTCTTCGCGGCCGGGGCCACCATGATGACCGTCCTGGCGAACGCCTCCCTGGCCACCCGCCGCGACGCCCAGTCGGTCGCCGAGCAGTACGGCGCGGAGATCGTCTTCGACACGATCCTGGATCCCCACCTCGACCCCGAGCAGCTGCTCGACGGTCGGGCGCCGGAGCAGCTCTGGCTGGCCCTGCACGCGCCCTCCGACATGCGCAAGGCAGGGATGCAGGACGACAGCCACATCATCCGGGTCGCCGACCAACGGGCGCACGGCTTCCTGGTCTCGCTGGCCGGCGGCATCCGGCGTTCGAATCTGCCCCAGGTGCTCGAGGTCGCCCCGGAGATGGTCGTGATCGGCTCCGGCGTGACCGAGGCCTCCGACCCGGAAGGACAGGCAGCATGGATCAGGGATCAGATCGAGGCCGCGGCGCCTGGGCGCTAGCCTGCGAGGAGCTCGCAGGCGTGTTCCGGAGCCTCGCTCCGACGCGGTTCGACGACTTCGTCCAGAACTTCGAGGGCACGCCGTCCGGCCGCATCTTCCTCTCGGGTCAGGGCCGCTCAGGCCTCGTCGCGCAGATGGCCGCCATGCGGTTCATGCATCTGGGCAGGGACGCCCACTTCGTCGGCGAGGCGACCGCACCGTCGGTGCGTTCGGGCGACGTCCTGACGATCGTCTCCGGCAGCGGCCGCACCCCGGTCAGCGTCGGCTTCGCGCAGGTGGCCAGGTCCGAGGGCGCCACCGTCCTGCTCGTCACCCACCAGGAGCAGAGCCCCCTGCGCGACCTCGCGGACGGCTGCATCGTCCTTCCCGCCGCCCAGAGCGAGCAGTTCGGTGGAAGCCTGTTCGAGCAGTCCGCACTGGTGCTGCTCGACGCGGTCGTCCTCGCGCTGATGCCCGCCCTCGACGACGCCCCCCGGACCATGCTGTACAACCACACCAATCTCCAGTGACCGACCGGCCGGCACTCAGCCCCCCCAGGGGCGTGGCCGTGGTGGGCGACATCCTCGTGGATGTCGTGGTCGGTGAGGACGGCACCAGCACCAGGACGCCCGGAGGGGCCGGTCTCAACGTCGCGATCGGTGTCCAGCGGCTCGGTGTGCCGTCGTTCCTCGCTGCGCCGGTGGCCTCCGACGACGCAGGACGCTGGCTGCAGGGCGTCGCCGCCCAGGAGGGGGTCGGCCTCATCCCCCTGGCCAGCGCCGGCGGGACCGGCGTCGCGACGTCCGTGCGCCACGACGGTGAGCCGAGATACGAGTTCTCCGACTCGATCCACCAGCGCCGCTACACCTTCACCGACCAGGACGTCGAAGCCCTCAAAGTGGCCGAGGTGCTCGCGTTGACCTCCTTTCCGATGGACGACCGCGCCCAGGTCGATGAGGTGCTCGACCTGGTCCGCCGTACAGGACGGCCCTTCCTGGTCGACCCCAACGTCCGCCCCACGCTGACCCCCGACCCGGAGAGGTACCTCGCGGGCCTCCGTCGCCTGGCCGGTGTGGCCGACGTGGTCAAGGTCAGCACGCAGGACGCGGCGCACCTGGGGGCCGGGACGGCGGACGAGTTCGTGCGGAACCTGCTCGCCTGCGGAGCTGGCGCAGTCGTGCTGACGATGGCCGAGCAGGGCGCGCGCGTGCGCACACGCGGCGGCGTCGCGGTCGACGTCCCCGTGCCGATCCGAACCGAGCACGTCGTCGACACCATGGGCGCCGGGGACGCCGTGCTCGCAGAGCTGGCGTGCGGCATGTCCGAGAACGGAACAGACCTGGCTGCTGACGCCTGGGAAGACCTGCTGCGGCGGGCGATGGGCCTCGCCGCAGACATCTGCCGGACCCGGGGCGGGAGCCTCGCCGCGGTCGGGCACGCCAGAAGGAGCCAGTGATGAAGAACCTGAGTGACGCCCTCCTCCCCTCGCTCCCAGACGCGGTGGACGTGCCGCGGTACGACCGGGGACGGCTGCGCAGCGGGATCGTGCACGTCGGCCTCGGCCACTTCCACCGCGCGCACCAGGCGGTCTACCTCGATGACCTGATGCGGCAGGGACAGGCCCTGGACTGGGCCATCGCCGGCGCCGGGATCCGGCCCGGTCGGGTCGCCACGCGGGACGCGCTGGCGCCCCAGGATTACCTGTACACCCTCACCGCGAAGGACGCGGATGGCGGCCACACGAGCCGGGTGATCGGCTCCGTGTGCGACATCGTGCTGGGACCCGACGACCCGAACCGCCTCGTGGAGAAGATTGCTGACCCGACGACGCGCATCCTGTCGCTCACGATCACCGAAGGCGGATACGGGGTCGACGCCGCGACCGGCGACTTCGCACCGGCGGACCCCGCGATCGAGGACGACCTTCGCGCCGAGGTGCCGAACGGCACCGTGTTCGGCGTCGTCCTGCAGGCGATGCAGCGCCGGCGGGAACGAGGGGTCGGCGGGCTGACCATCATGTCCTGCGACAACGTGCAGGAGAACGGGGTCGTCGCCCGCGCCGCGTTCCTCGGCTTCGCCGAGCACCGGGACCCGGCGACGGCGCGGTGGATGGAGCAGGAGCTTCGCTTTCCCAACTCGATGGTCGACCGCGTGACTCCGGGGACCGTGGACGCCGACCGGCAGTTCATTCACGAGGCGTACGGCTACCAGGACCGGTGGCCGGTCACCTGCGAGCCCTTCCGGCAGTGGGTTCTCGAGGACTCCTTCGCCTGCGGGCGGCCGCCGCTGGAGGACGCCGGCGTGCTGATGGTGGGCGACGTGGAGCCCTACGAGCTGATGAAGCTGCGCCTCGCCAACGGGACGCACCAGGCACTGTGCTACTTCGGGCACCTGCTGGGATACGAATACGTCCACGAAGCGATCACCGACCCCGACATCCGGGCCATGCTCCTGCGGTACATCGACGAGGAGGCGGTGCCCACGCTCACGCCGATCGCCGGTGTGGATGCCCACGCCTATGGCCGCACGGTGATCGAGCGGTTCTCCAACCCGCAGCTCCGGGATCCGCTGTCGCGCATCTGCGCCGACACCTCCGATCGCATCCCCACCTTCCTCCTTCCCGTGGTCACCTCGCAGCTGGCCTCGGGCGGGCGAGTCGAGGTGTGCGCCGCCGTGGTCGCCAGCTGGGCGCGGTACGCCGAAGGGGTCGACGAGCACGGCGCGCCCATCGACGTCAAGGACCCGCGACGAGACGCGCTCATGGCTGCGGCCCGCCGGTACGCCGTCTCCCCCACGGCGTTCCTGGAGGAACGAGCGGTGTTCGGCACGCTGGCCCAGTCCCAGGAGTTCGTGACCCAGTACACGTCGGCGCTGGACCGGTTGCACGCGGACGGTGCTCGTGCGGTCGTGCGCTCCCTGAGCCGCACCGGCGCCGGTCGTTGACGATCGGCCCAGGAACCACACGACCGAGCGGAGACACATGAGGGCGGCGCGGCAACTCCGGGGGCAGGCGAATGCGCACGAGCCCGGCTGGGCTGTGCTCCCGCCCGCCGGGGCGCGGGTGAGGACGTGATCGCCGCCGCGTTGGTGGAGCGCGCGAGGTCGCTGTGCGCCGGCGGTCGCCGAGCCGTCCTGGGGATCACCGGCCCGCCGGGAGCGGGCAAGACGACCTTCGCCCGGGACCTGGTGGACGAGCTCAACAGTGCTCGCAGCCCCGCCTCGGGTCGCCCCTGGGCGGTCCACGTCCCCATGGACGGGTTCCATCTCGCCGACGTCCAGCTCGACGCGCTGGGCCGACGGGACCGCAAGGGCGCGCCCGACACGTTCGACGCCGCCGGCTATGCCGCGCTACTCCACCGAATCAACGACAACCATGACCAGGTCGTCTACGCACCCGCCTTCGACCGCGGCCTGGAGCAGCCGATCGCCGGCAGCATCGCCGTGCCGCCGGGCGTACGGCTCGTCGTCACAGAAGGCAATTACCTCCTCCTGGGCGACACGGACTGGGAGCCGGTGCACCGCGAGCTCGCGCAGACCTGGTACTGCGACATCCCCGCCGACGAGCGGGTCCGTCGGCTCGTTGCCCGTCATCACCAGTTCGGTAAGGCGCTGCCGTTCGCGCAGCAGTGGGTTCTCAGCGTCGACGAGCCGAACGCCCGGATCGTGGAGGCGAGCCGGGATCGGGCCGATCTGGTGCTGTCTCCACAGGACAGGGAGCGCCAGAACGCCGAGTGAGGCCAGCGTCGCCCTGCTCCCGCGGCGCGACGACGACCATCCCTGCCGATGCGGACCGACGGCCGGTGGGACGTCACGGACACATCGGCCATCGGTAGCCGTCGCCGACCGGATGCGCTCCCCGGGGGACGGATGAGGAACCGCTTCGACCTCGCCGTCCCCGGCCGGCCCGACGGCACGGGCGGCCGCGACCTGCATGCCCGCCGCGCCGAGGCAGGCGCCACCGGGTGGATCGAGGCGATCCGTCCCTGGCGGAAGAACCTTCCACCGGCGCCCCCTGACCGGCCGCGGCCCGTACGCGCATCGCCGGCGGACCGTGACGACGGGTCAGATCCGCAGCGACCAGGTGGAGAGCCGACCGGCCGGCTGGAAGCCGAGAGCTTCGTTGACGGCGACCATCGGCGCGTTGTCCTCGAAGTTGTAGGTGGTGATCCGGCGCACCTCCGGAAGCGTGGCCGCGACCTCGCGCAGCACCGCCGTCTTCACCAGGGCACCGAGCCGGCGGCCGCGGTGCTCCTCGAGCACCAGCGTGCCGGCCTGGTGCGCCCGTCGGGGGTCGGCCAGCGGCACCTGCAGATCGGTGAAGGCCACCAGCCGGCCGTCCTTCACCGCGCCGGCCGAGACCACGGTCCGGCCGCGCGCCCGAGACGATGCCTCGTACTCCCGGATGCGCTCGGCGTCCCAGTGCTCCTCCTCCAGCGGCAGATCACCGTGCGGCGCCTCGGTGCTGATGCGCCTCTCGAGGAGAGCGCGGTCTTCGAGCAGCTCGTCCGGCGTCCGGTCCCGCCACATCACGACCTCATAGCCGCGGCCGGCGCGTCGCGCCTCGCCCTCGAGTGCGGCCAGCCGCTCCTCCTCGACCGGCAGCAGCAGGTCGCGGCGGGTCTCCAGCAGATCGCAGGTCCAGCCGTGGCGCAGAGCGAAGGCGCGGCCCGCCGTCCCTGGGCCGGGCTCGTCGACCTCCACGAGCAGATCGACCCGGCCCCCCTCCCGTGCCAGCCGCACGCCCTCCGCGAGGAGCGTGCTGCCGATGCCCCGCCGCCGCTGGGCCGGGTGCACGGCAAGGTCCAGCATGGCAACGGTCGGATTGTCCTTGAGCGGCACGATCAGGCGCAGCGCCCCCACCACCTCGTCGCCGACGAGCGCGGCGCGGTGGGTGCCGTCCTGTGACCCGCCCTTCCCCACGAGCTGGCGGCCCAGCGCGACGTGGTGGCTCGCCGGCCGGGGCGGCTCGCCGGGCCGGTCGACGCGCTGGCCCGCGGCCCACACCTCGCACCATGCCGGGAACAGGCCGTCGTCGGGGCCGAGCTCGACCAGCCGCAGGGTTGATGAGGTCACGCCTCTACTCCTACCGCCCCCAGCAACCGGATTTCCGTCACCCGCTGGTGGCTCGGCTGGTCACATTGCGTCACGAGAGCGTTCCGATCCACGGATACGCGCCGCCGTTCCCGGCCCCGGCCGATCCGTTGTCCGCCCGCCAGGACGATTCCCGTGGACGAGCGGCATTGCGGCCGGTTGAGTATCTCGCAGCGGGTTCCGGACTACGGGGGTTTCATGGGCAGGCACAATGCTCGGCCACGACCGGGGCGGATGATCCCGGTCATCGGCACGAGTTGCGGACTGCTGGCTGCCGCCGCCTTCACCGGAGGCCTCCGGCCGGCCGTCGCGCTCCCGCAAGCCGGGGACGCCGCGCTGGCTGCCGTCGAGGACTCCGCGACCCCCGGGGGACGGGCCGCCAACCCGCTGGCCGGCGGTCCGCTGGCGATGCCCAGCATCGGGGTCGTCGCTCCCGGATTCGACGACCGCTACACGGCCCTGGTGGCCGCGTCCCACTTCTCTCCCGCGCCGGCTGCCGCGACCACCCACAGCAGCGACGTGGCGCGGGAGCTCGTGGTCCCGCCGGCGGACGACCCGGCCGATCCGCTGCCCGCCGATCCCCTCCTGGTCGACCCGCCGGCGCCCAGCGAGCCACCGGCTCCCCCCGCGTCCGGGCCCGTCCCGCCTCCGGCGCCTCCGGCGGGGGAGCCGGCAACCGAGGAACCACCCGCGGAACAGCCCACCCCACCGACCGAGCCGCCGCCCATCCAGCTGCCGCCGACGGATCCCCCGCCCACTGAGCCCCCGCCCACTGAGCCCCCGCCCACGGAACCGCCTCCCACCGAGCCCCCTCCCACCGAGCCGCCGCCCACCGAGCCGCCGCCCACCGAGGAGCCGCCGCCCACCGAGGAGCCGCCGCCCACGGAGGAGCCGCCTCCCACGGAGGAGTCCGGCGATGTCGAGCTGACGGTCGGCGAGACGTTCGACGTGCGGGATGCGGCGGGCGCCATCGCGTTCTCGATCACGGTCGAGGGCCTCGTCGCCGACGTTTCCTGCACGTCGGCCGGCAGCCTTCCGTCCGAGAACGGCCACCTGGTGGCCGTCGATCTGACAGTGACCACCGGCGCTGCCCCGGCGGACGGGGAAGGGCCGCTGTTCAGCCCCGCCGACTTCCAGTTCCTGGGCGCCGACGGGCTCCCGGTCACCGACGTGGACACCGACAGTGGCGCCGCCTGTCTCGACGAGGCGGACGACTTCCCGTCGGTGCCGCTCGGCCCGGAGCAGGAGACAGCCGGCACCGTCGTCCTCGACGCGCCGGAGTCGACCGGCACGATCGCCTACCGCCCGCTCTCCGGCATCACCAGCCTGCTCTGGCAGTTCTGACCCGGCACCCGTTGGCGGGTCGACACCGGAGTCAGGCGGACGTCGGCGTCGCGGCCCGCCGCACCACCGGCAGGAGCATCAGCAGGGCGGCGACCTGGAGCGCCGCGACGCCGGCAACCAGGGCCGGGAGCGACTGTTCGTACAGGGCGCCCGCTGCGATGCCGCCGAGGAGGGCGCCGGCGCCCTGCACCGCGGCGAACACGCCGTAGGCCGTGGCGCGGCGGTCCCGCGGCACGAGATCGGCGACGAGGGCCTTCACCGTGGAGTCCTGCACGCCGACGGCGGCACCCCACAGCAGCACGCCAGGAACCACGAGCGCCAGCGAGCCGCCGAAGGCCAGCGCCGGGACGGCGGCGACCAGGGGCGGCAGGGCGAGGATCACCCTGGGGCCCAGCCGGTCGTAGACCTCCCCGGCGAGCAGGGCGGCGACCGCTCCGGCCGCCATGGCGCCGGCGTAGAGCACCGGTACGGCCGCGGTCGGCAAGAGGTCCGCCCGCACCAGGTGAAAGCCGATCAGCCCGAAGGTGAGCAGACCGGTGGTGCACGCCGTGGTGCCGATCGCGAAGCGGATGAAGGTGGCGGGCAGGGGCCGCCGCGCGCGACGGCCCGCCGCCGGCT
>JAOPWJ010000198.1 GCA_025965715.1 Blastococcus sp.
CGGACCGGCCTGGGCGAGATCTTCCTGCCCGACCTCCAGCCGGGCAGCTCGATCATGCCGGGCAAGGTGAACCCGGTGATCCCGGAGGCGACGATCCAGGTGGCCGCCCAGGTCATCGGCAACGACGCCGCCGTGACCTTCGCGGGCACGACCGGCAACTTCGAGCTCAATGTGACCCTGCCCCTGATGGCCCGCAACGTGCTCGAGTCGATCCGGCTGCTGGCCAACGTGAGCCGGATCCTGGCCGACCGCACCGTCGACGGCATCACGGCCAACGTCGACCGCTGCCGTGAGCTGGCCGAGTCCTCGCCCTCGATCGTCACGCCGCTGAACAATTACATCGGCTACGAGGAGGCGGCGATAGTGGCCAAGCAGTCGCTCAAGGAGAAGAAGACGATCCGCCAGGTCGTCGTCGAACGCGGGTACCTCGAGCAGGGCAAGCTGACCGAGGAGCAGCTCGACGAGGCGCTCGACGTCCTGTCGATGACCCACCCCTGAACGAGGCCCCCGTCCTCCCCGGACGGGGCCTCGCGGGGTTCCATGCAGCACCGGGTCGCGACGAGCAGTAGCGTCCGATCCCGTGAGCGAGACAGATGCAGCACTGAGCTACCCCGGTGGAGAACTGCCCCTGCGCGTCGTTCCGGCAGCGGAGGGAGCCGACGGCCTCGACGTGAGCAAGCTGCTGGCGACCACCGGCAGGGTCACGTACGACAGCGGCTTCGGCAACACGGCGTCGACGACGTCGGCGATCACCTACATCGACGGTGACGCCGGCATCCTCCGGTATCGCGGTTATCCAATCGACCAGCTCGCGGAGCGGTCGAGCTTCCTCGAGGTCAGCTACCTGCTGATCTACGGCGAGCTGCCCACCGCCGAACAGCTCGAGTCGTTCGACCAGCGCATCCGCCGGCACACCCTGCTGCACGAGGACCTCAAGCAGTTCTTCAAGGGGTTCCCCCGCGACGCGCACCCGATGCCGGTGCTGTCGTCGGCGGTCAGCGCGCTGTCGACCTTCTATCAGGACTCGCTGGACCCCTTCGACCAGGAGCAGGTGGAGATCTCCACCCTGCGCCTGATGGCCAAGCTGCCGACCATCGCGGCCTACGCCTACAAGAAGTCGGTGGGGCAGCCGTTCCTGTACCCGGACAATTCGTGCGGGCTGGTCGAGAACTTCCTCCGCATGACCTTCGGGTTCCCGGCCGAGCCCTACGAGCAGGACCCCGACCTGGTCAAGGCGCTGGACATGCTGTTCATCCTGCACGCCGACCACGAGCAGAACTGCTCCACGTCGACCGTGCGCCTCGTCGGGTCCTCCCACGCGAACCTCTTCGCGTCGGTGTCGGCCGGGATCAACGCGCTGTTCGGCCCGCTGCACGGCGGTGCCAACCAATCGGTGCTCGAGATGCTCGAAGGAATCCAGGCCGACGGCGGCAACATCCCGCGCTTCGTCGAGCGGGTGAAGAACAAGGAGCCCGGCGTCAAGCTCATGGGGTTCGGCCACCGCGTCTACAAGAACTACGACCCGCGCGCGACGATCGTGAAGTCGACGGCCGACGCGGTCCTCGACAAGCTCGGCGGCAACAACGAGCTGCTCGACCTGGCCCGTCAGCTCGAGGAGATCGCGCTCAAGGACGACTACTTCGTCGAGCGCAAGCTCTATCCGAACGTCGACTTCTACACCGGCCTCATCTATCGGGCGATGGGCTTCCCCACCCGCATGTTCACCGTGCTGTTCGCCATCGGCCGGCTGCCGGGGTGGATCGCGCAGTGGCGGGAGATGATGGCCGACCCGAGCACCAAGATCGGCCGACCGCGGCAGATCTACACCGGGGCCACCGAGCGGAGCTTCGTTCCGCTCGACGCGCGCTGAGAAGGACCCCCCGGCACCACCGGGCCGGGTAGCGCTCCCCCGCGGGGTCGCCGCCCGGCCCGGTCCCTGTCCTGGCCGGGCCCCTACGGTGGACGCGCCCGCGCACTCCTGGAGGACCTTCATGGCCGAGACCGACGAGGACGTCCTCTTCGTGCCCCCGGTCCCGCTGGCGACGGGACAGCTGCTGGAGCCCGAGGACGAGGGACCCCCGCTGCGCATCACCAAGGTCGAGTTCGTCGTCTCCACCGAGGACGGCGGAGAGCTGCGCATACCGCTCGTCCACCGCCACGGCGCCTGGTGGGCGCCCTGACCCCTAGCGGGTGGTACCGGCGGGATCACCCTCCCCCCATGGGGTGAGCTGCCCCTGAGGGCTCTCCCCCAGCCCTCTCGGCACGTCGATACGAGGTCCAGGTGCTCCTGGCTGCAGACCGCAGCCGGAGCCGGATCCGTGATCGCCGAGACCGCCGGGGGACGCCGCAGTGCCTGCAGCACGCATGCCCGCGCGACCTCCCCTCACCGCCCGCGAGATCCAGTCGCTGCGGGAGACCCTCGCGCTGCGCGAGGCCCTGGCCGCCGGCCGGACCCTGACCGCGCAGCAGGCCGCCCTTCTGCGGACCGCCGCCTCGGGCCGGTCCGCCGGCAAGCCCGCGGCGCGCC
>JAOPWJ010000203.1 GCA_025965715.1 Blastococcus sp.
CCCGGCGCTGGACGCGCTCGGCCGCGCGGGACGGGCGGCGCTGCTGCGCGCCCTCGCCGACGCGCTCGAGGGACGGCGGGAGGACATCGTCGCCGTCGCCGACCGCGAGACCGCCCTCGGCACCGCCCGGCTCAACGGTGAGCTGACCCGCACCTGCTACCAGCTGCGCCTGTTCGCCGAGGTGCTCGACGAGGGTAGCTACGTCGAGGCCGCGATCGACCGCGCCGGCGACACCCCGATGGGCCCCCGCCCCGACCTGCGCCGCATGCTGGTCGCGATCGGCCCGATCGCCGTCTTCGGGGCGAGCAACTTCCCGCTGGCCTTCTCCGTGCCCGGTGGCGACACCGCCTCGGCGCTGGCGGCCGGCTGTCCGGTCGTCGTCAAGGCCCACGGCTCGCACCCGGCGACCTCGCAGCTGGTCTTCGACGTCATGGAGACGGCGGCCCGCGAGGCCGGCGCCCCCGAAGGAGCCCTGGGCCTGGTCCACGGCGTGCAGGGAGGTGCCGATCTCGTCGCCCACCCCGCGATCCGCGCCGTCGGCTTCACCGGCTCGGTGAACGGCGGGCGCGCGCTGCTGCAGATCATCGAGCAGCGCCCCGATCCGGTGCCGTTCTTCGGCGAGCTGAGCAGCCTCAACCCCGTCGTCGTCACGCCGCAGGCAGCCGCCGAGCGCGGCACGACGATCGGCACCGAGCTCGTCGGCTCCTTCACCCTCGGGGGCGGCCAGTTCTGCACGAAGCCCGGGCTGGCCTTCGTGCCGGCCGGCGACCACGGTGACGCCCTGGTCGACGCCATGGCCCAGGCGGTGCGCGGCGCCGGCGACCCGGTGCTCCTCAACGAGGGGATCGCGGCCGCCTACGGCCGCATCTCCGGCGGGATCGCCCACGCGCCGGGCGTCGAGGTCCTCGCCCGGGGCCCGGAGCCGGAAGGCCCCGGCTTCCAGGTCGCGCCCCTGCTGTTGGCGACGTCGGCCCTCGACCTGCCGGCGGAGGTCACCGAGGAGTGCTTCGGCCCGGTGTCGGTCGTGGCCCGCTACGACGGCGAGGCCGAGCTCTTCTCCGCACTGGCGGCGATGCCGTCCTCGCTGACCGCGACGGTGCTGCGTGGTTCCGGGGAGATCGAGCTGCCCCTGCGGGTGTCGGAGCGGCTCCGCCCGCTGGCCGGCCGGCTGGTCTACGACGCCTATCCGACCGGTGTGGCCGTCTCCTGGGCGCAGCACCACGGTGGGCCCTGGCCGTCGACGAACTCCCAGCACACCTCCGTGGGCACGACGGCGATCCGGCGCTTCCTGCGCCCGGTCACCTGGCAGGGGGCGCCGCAGGAGGTGCTCCCCCCCGAGCTGACCGACGGCTTCAGCGGTATCCCGCGCCGGATCGACGGCGTCCTGGAGCTGCCGCGGTGACCCGGCGGTCGCCGGGCTGGAGCGGCACCTGATCTGCGGAATCGAGTGGCTGGCCGACCCTGCCGGGCTGATGAACGCCGCACGGTGCTGCCCCGCTGGCCCGGAGTCAGCGTCCGGCCGCTAGTCGAGGAGCCGGGAGACCGCCGCGACGCGCGTGTCGCCGGCCATCGAGGCGAGCCAGGCCGACCACCCGGGACGGGTGCGCATTGCCTCCAGCGCGCTGCGCGCGGCCGCCCGGTCACCCCGCCGTGACGCGGCCAGCGCCGCGTACAGGTCCCGGGCGCCCTCGGGCGCGAAAAGCGCCAGCATCTCGTAGTCGCGGTCGTCGTAGGCCCGCTGCAGATTGCGCAGCATCCGGAGCTGGGCCACGGGGTCGCCGGAGTCGTCGACCCGGAGGTCCATGCGGACGCCGTCGTCCTCGTCGGTGGAGGGGGAGCCGCTCACCACGAGCAGCGCCGCGGACTGCCGTCCCCGCAGGTCGCCGCCGGCATCCTGGCCGGCGGTGAGAGCCGCCAGCAGGCGGTCGGGCAGGCTGCCGCGGGCGGCGGTGAACGCGGAGCACATCGCCGGCAGCACCTCCGCCGAGCCGAGCATGTTGCCCTGCACGCTGAAGCCCTCGCCCAGCAGGTGGCCGCTCACCGGAAAGGAGCCCTGTCCGGTGTCCGCCGCGATGCCGCCGGTGGCATCCAGCACCGCGATCTGCCGGTCGGCGTCCTCGGCCGCGTGCGCCGCCCTCGAGACGAGTTCCCCGGGCGCCGACCCCTCGGCCAGGCCGCTCAGCAGGGACGTCCCGAGTCCGCGCCGGCTCCGCGCCTGGACGGCGACGACTCCGACCCCGGGACGGGCACTGGGGACGACGCGGCCCACGGCGAGGATGCAGGAGGAGACGGCGATCCCCAGGTCCCCGGTCTCCGGGTCGCGGGCGAGGACGGAGAAGGTCAACCGGGGCGACCCAGCTCCCGGACGCCCTCGATCCGGAGTCCCAGGGTGGCGGTGACCCGTTCGATCTCGGCGCGGTGGGCCAGCACGTCCTCGATCGGGTTGCGGCAGAGCACCAGCGAGGCGCCCGCGGCGAGGGGCGCCAGCAGCCAGGCCACCGGCCCGGCCTCGGCTGCGGTTCGTTCATCGACCAGGATGCGGTCACCGGCCACGATCCCGAGGCGGCTGGCCAGCTCGCGGGCGGCGTCGGTGAGCCCGGCAAGGGTGATCTCCAGCTCGCCGATCCGCAGCCCCGGGTCCGCGGGGTCGGGGAACTCGTACGGGACGAACCGGTCGCCCTGGGCCCGTACCTCGAGCGCGAAGTCGCGGGCCGGGCCGACGTAGTCGGCCATGCCCATGCCGAGCGGGTGCAGCGACAGCCCGAGCAGGTCGATGTCGACGGCGTCCTCGCCGGCGTCCGCCAGTGCGGCCAGCCGGTCCTGGGCGGCGAGCACGACGTCGATGTCCGCGAGCCTCCCGTAATCCTCCGTCGCCGTGTCGACGACGGTCGCACCGCAGCTCCACGCCCCGAGAAGGACCGCCGCGGTCTGCCAATGCACCGGAAGCGCCACGGCCACCGTGCTGCCGGGCCCGATGTCGAACTCGTCCTGCAACAGGTTCGCCGTCTTGGCCACCCAGTTGGCCAGGGTCACGGCTGAGAGCTCGATCCGCTCGGCCGTCGCGTCGTCGTAGTACGTGAGCAGTGGCGCGGCCGGGTTGCGGCCAACGGCCGAGGCCAGCAGGTCCGCGGGCAGCCCCGCCGGGGGCGTAGGTGTGGTGGACACGCGCACAGGGTGACATTGTCATCGCTGCGTCGGCCCATCCGAGGGAAGGGCCGGCGATGTGGGTGCACTCGACGGCGCTGTGTGTCGGGCACCCGGGGGAACCGTGTGCAGTGTCGCCGGCCTCCCGCCGGCGCTGAGACGAGGACGTGAGAGTGGCGATCAAGGTCAAGGAGGCCGTCGAGCGGATTCCCGTCGTCGGCCCGGCCGCACGACGGCTGGTCATGGCGGTTCTCGCCCGGAGCGACCTGAAGATCCGCGACTCCGCCGCGTACTGGGAGAAGCGCTACCGGGCCGGCGGCAACTCCGGAGCCGGGTCCTACGACCGCCTCGCCGAGTTCAAGGCGGCCTACCTCAACGAGTTCGTCCGTACCCGCGACGTGCAGGAGGTTCTCGAGTTCGGCTGCGGCGACGGATCGCAGCTGGCCCTGGCCCAGTACCCGCACTACGTGGGATGCGACGTCGCGCACGCCGCGGTGGAGCTGTGCCGGGCGAGGTTCACCGACGACCCGACCAAGCAGTTCTACGTGGTCGGCGATCTGCCCGGCGACCTCACCGCGGAGCTCGTGCTCTCCCTCGACGTGATCTTCCACCTCGTCGAGGACGACGTCTTCGACCGTTACATGACCGAGCTGTTCGACCGCTCGACCCGGTTCGTCGTCGTCTACTCGAGCAACACCGACGAACCGGCCCCGGCGCTGCACGTGCGGCACCGGCCGTTCACCCGCTGGGTCGACGAGAACCGCCCGGACTGGAAGCTCGTCGAGCACGTTCCGAACCCGTACCCATACGACGAGAACCACCCGAAGACGACGAGCTTCGCGGACTTCTTCGTCTTCGAGCGGCCGGCCGACTGAGCCACCGGGACGAGCCCGGCGGCCGCAGTCAGTTGATGCAGCCGGTGTCCGCCGCGGTGCGGGCGTCCTCGCCCTCGACGCTCTCGGTGGGCTCCGGCGCCGACAGCGCCTGACCGATGCCGTTGAAGTCCGCCCCGATGACCAGGTCGACGGTGCCCTTGGTCGGCTCCTCGGACTCCGACGTGGTGACACCCGGGATCGCGGCGGCAAGGGTGCTGGCCAGTGCCTGGTCACCGGCGGCGTAGCGGATCTCGCTCGCCGTGTACTCGGTGCTGTCGGCGTTGCCGGTCTGGGGCACCGTGAAGCCCTGGGCCTGCAGGTCCGCGGCCGCCGTCTTGGCGACGCCGGAGATCCCCGAGCCGTTGTAGACGTTCACGGAGACGTCGCTGGGCGCCACGGTCTCCGGCGCCGTCGTCTGTGCCGGCTCCGCCTGAGGCTGCGGGTCGGCGGACAGTTCCGCGAAGAACTTCTTCAGCGCCGCCTCGTCCTCCAGTCGGATGATCGACCGGTTCTCGTCGTCCCGGTCGGTACCGACGTAGGGAACCGTCTGGAAGTCGATGCTCCCGGCGGTCACCGACTGCATCTGCGTGGCCAGCCCGAGCAGGTCGAGGGACTGGTCGACCGTGAGCGAGTCGGCGGCTGCCTGAACCAGCTGTCGCTGCTTCCCGAGGTCGAAGAGCACGTTGTCGGACAGCATCTTGCGGACCATGCCGCCGATGAACGTCTGCTGCCGGATGATCCGGTCGAAGTCGCCGCGGGGCAGGCCGTGCCGCTGCCGCACGAACGCGAGGGCCTGCTCGCCGCTGATGGTCTGCACGCCGGCCGGCAGGTCGACGCCGGAGTACCGGTCCTTCACCGGCTCGCACAGGTTGACCTGCACGCCACCGACGACCGAGGAGAGCTTGAAGAAGCCCAGCAGGTCGACCTCGGCGTAGTGGTCGATCTTCAGGCCCGTCAGGCCGCTGATCGTCTGGACCAGCAGCTGCGCGCCGGACGCCTGGCGGGCCGCGTCGGTCGCGCCGTCGGCGGCCTCGTACTGGTAGCCGTAGGCGTAGGCGGCGTTGAGCTTGTCCCAGCCGTAGCCGGGGATCTGCACGTAGGAGTCCCGCGGGAACGAGACGAAGGACGCCTTGGACCCGTCGGCGGGGACGTGCACCAGGATCATGGTGTCGGTGTTGATGCCGTCGTGGGCCGTGGTGTTGAGCTTGTCGAGCTCTGCCTCGCTCGCGTTGGCGCGGCTGTCGTTGCCGACCAGGAGCAGGTTCATCGCCTCGCCGTCGCCCCCGTTGTTGCCAGACGTCGGGATGGCGTCGGTGCGGTTGACGCTGGCATCGGCGACCCGGCCGAGGTACCAGCCCCAGCCGCTGGAACCCAGGACGGCGACGGCCACGAGACCGGCGAGGACCCGCGTGCCGATGGCCAGCCGGCCGAGCGGGGTGCGCCGGCCGGCGGACACGCCGCCGCCCCCGG
>JAOPWJ010000206.1 GCA_025965715.1 Blastococcus sp.
GTCGCCGCCGCGCTGTCGGGCTCGGCAGCGGCCTCGCGCTCGATGCGGGCCCGGCAGACGGTCGAGACGTCGCTGTGGTAATCCACGGAGGTGGCCAGCAGGGAGCTCACCACGGATCGGCCAGGTAGGGGAACGCGGCGAGGAACGGCTTGTCGTTGGCCACCGGGTTCGGCGGTGTCCGCGGCGCGATCGGCGCGCTGTCCCAGACCGCCTGCTGGTTGAGGGTCTCCACCGAGTAACCGTTCTGCCCGAGCGGGGCCTCCATGTCCAGGAACAGCGACAGGAACCGCGTCGCCACCTGGTCCTCCAGCCGGCGGCCGAACGGCCAGGTGCCGGTGGTGTCCATGTCGATGGCGCAGACGTTCGGGATGAAGATCTCGAAGGGCCGCCGCAGCGGGATGTCCAGCTTGTTCTTGTTCCACGTGTCGTCCGGCATCCGCATCTGCTGGAAGATCACCTTGCGTCCGCGGGGAAGGGCCGTCGCCGCGCTGCCGTAGGTCTTGTGCACCGACACGGGGGCGTTGTCGTGGTCGAAGGCGCTGGCCAGCCCCAGCGCGGTGACCGACGGTCCGAAGCCCCAGCCCAGGTGGGCCAGCCGGCGGACGAACGCCGGTGCCAGCCAGAAGTTGTTGGCGCCGAGCTGCCGGTTGTCCTCGCGCTCCGCCAGCCCGGCGTCGGCGAAGGGCTGCCCGACGGTGTCGACGAGCTTGTAGCGCTGCAGCTCGTCGTCCAGGCGCCGCCGGCGCAGCAGCGCGACCGGGTTCTCGGTCCACAGCGGGTCGTCGGGGATGGTCTCGATCTTCGACGAGGCCTTCTTGACCCAGCTCTCGCCCCAGACGTTGACGATCCGCTCCTCCTCCGGCCGCGGAGTGAGAAAGCTCAGCGGCACCTCGAGGATGATCGCGTTGACGTTGATCCCGGCTTGCGCGTCCTTCCCGCTGTAGACGAACCGATAGTTGCCGTCGGCGTCCTTGGCGAAGCTGTCGCCCTCCCAGGTGTACGGGCCGGGAGGCAGGTCGAGCTTCACCCCCCGGCCGTGGTCGGGATTGCCGGGGTCGTAGTTGAACAGCGTGTTGCCGTCGAGCTCGAGCAGGGTCTTGGGAATGGGCAGTTCCCGCACGTCCTTGCGGGCGTGGGGCACGTGGTAGAACTGCGGCGCGTAGTTGATCGACCGGAAGAACCCGGGCAGATCGTTGAAGAACGCGTCGTCGCGCCCGCCCAGGTAGGCGGTGATCTCCGCACCGTTCGGGGTCGTGATCGCGGTGACCTCGTTCGTCGGTACCGTCGTGGTGAAGGTGCCTCCGGGGAAGCCGTGGAACGCCACGGTCGCCGTTCCCCCGGCGTCCACCGTCACCCGGATCTCGGCCGGGTCGTTCTGCCCGAGGTAGCGGTCCTTCATCGCATCGAAGTACCGGGTGAGGGCGCCGAGGCTCCACTCCTCGCCGGCCGGCAGCGTCGAGCGGGCGTGCGGATTGACCAGCAGCCGGTAGAGCATGTCGCTGTCGAAGACGCCGGCCTCCGGCACGGAGGCGAACGTCAGTGCCAGGACGACCTTCTCCTCGTCGGTGGCGTCGCTCGGATACCCGAACATGTCGTAGACGTCGGCGGCGCTGATGTCGATGTCCGAGAAGATGCTGTTGACCGAATTCGGGTCGTTGTGGTCGGCCACGGAGTTCCCCCAGGTGGTGGTGGTCGCGGTCCGGCTGCCCGATCGGGAGTCCGGACGTTCAGGACGAGGACTTCAGCCGGGCCTCGATGCGCCGGACGGATCTACGGAGGTCGCGGGCGAAGTAGAGGCTTCCGCCCAGGCTGAGGACGACGTCCAGGACGCGGCCCTTGGCCGTCGTCGGCACCCGCACGACGGTGAGGTCGATCAGCGTGCCGCCGCTGCCGTCCGGCTCCAGCCGGTACGTCCAGCGGCTGCCCCGGCCGAAGGCGTTGCTGTCGAGCACGGTCAGCGTCACCACGTCGGGCGCCGACCAGTCGTACCGGAGCCGCTGCCAGACCCCACCGCCGGCGTCCGAGCCCTCCGTGACCTCCGCCCACGTCGTCCCCTGGTCGTGCAGGGCCAGGTGGCTCGGCGAGCTGTTCCCCCAGATCTCGGAGCGGCCGGGACCGAAGTCGGTCAGGACCGCTACGAACTGCTCCGGGGGGAAGGAGCCGTGCGCGCGGACGTGCGCCCTGCCCATCGCCCCTCCTCGGCCTCGCGCGGTACGGCGGCGGCGGGCGCCGGTGAAACGATGCCCGATCCGAACCGTGCATTTGTTTGCAGAATTGCGCAGGAATTGACGAGGGGTCGTCGAGCGCAGCGTCTTTGTTTGCCCGGCGATCCTGAACGAGGAGGGTGGTCCCGGGACCTTTTCCTGTCAAGGCGTCCAGATCCCTTGTCGGACTCCTTCGGCGAGTCCTATCGTGGCGGCGCCCACGAGCGTGTCCCGGCCGGGATGCGCCGATCGGGCTGCCGGCACAAATGTGCGGGAACGGTGCAATTCGTCGGGCCCGTTGTCGCCCGAGGGGTCGGGATTTCGCCCGAGACCTTCGGCCCGGCGTGCGCCGCAGGTTCGGGCCGGCACGCTCCTCCGAGGAGGCACCTGACATGCCCGGTCCTGCCCTGGTTCTCGTCCATGGCCGCAGCCAGCAGATGGCCCCGGCCGACCGTGGCAACCCGGCCGCGGAGGCGGCCTTCGTGCAACGCAAGAAGCGCGGTTGGCTGGGCGGTCTGGCCAAGGGGCTGACGCTCGCCGGGCTGCCGGCAGTCGACGAGGCCGACGTCTACTACCCCTACTACGGCAACCTCTTCGTCGACGCCATCGCCGCCCACGAGAAGGCCGGGCTCGCCGGACCGGAGCTCGAGCTCGCGACCACGACCCGTCCGGAGACCGCCGACAGCCTGATCCTCGACTCGGCCCAGCTGCTGGGTTTCGCACCGGACCGGGAACCGATCAGCGAGAACCCGGCGGACGTCGCGGAGACCGCCCGGGCGTGGCGGGCCTACACCCAGGGTGAGGAGATCGACTTCGGGCCGATCCTGCGCAACCGCCTGGTACGTGCGGCGCTGCAGTACGTGGCCCGCAAGACCGGGGCCAGCGAGCTCGTCATCGAACAGTTCCTCGCCGACGTGGCGTACTACCTCGATGTCGAGGAGATCCGCCGGCTGGTGCTCGACGAGGTGGCCCGCGCCGTCCGGAAGGCAGCCGGTGAGCACCAACAGGTCGTCGTCATCGCGCACAGCCTGGGCAGCGTGGTGGGCTACGACCTGTTCGACGAGCTGGCCGGTGAGGTCGACGTCCCGCTGTTCGTCACCGCGGGGTGCCCGCTGGGTCTCCCGGCGGTGATGCGCAACGTCCGGCCCGCGCACAGCGTGCAGGCGCAGCGCCCGGGGCCGCAACTGCGCAGCACGCCGGTGCCCTGGCTGAACGCCTACGACGTACGTGACGTCGTGGCCCTGGTCAACCCGCTCGGCAACTTCTACACCGGGGGTGTGCGCGACGAGCGGACGTTCAACGCCGGGGCTCCCCACTCGATCGCCGACTACCTCTCCGATCCCGACGTCGCCCGCCCGATCGGCCGCGTGCTGACCGGGCAGGCGCCCTGGTGACCACACCTTGACGATCCCCCAGAAGGGCAGGGGAGCGACGTCGGGACGCCGTTGCGCCCATTCTCCGGAATGGTGCACGACCCCCTTGTGATCTTGCTGGCCCGGGAGGAATGTGTGCGCCGCCGGGAGGATGCCCGCCCGGCGGCCAGAGGTTTCAGGGGGAGTCGCAGCCGGTTCTTTTCGTAGTTCCGGTCACTGGTGCGCGTTCGTCGACGGGGACACCAGCAATTGTTTCCCGCGCCGATATCTCCGCGTGCGCTTTTCCTCCGATGAGTTCGCCCGGCGCGGACCGGGTGGGGGAGGACGACGAAAGTGCCCGCTCTCGGCACTGTCTTTCGTTATGCGCTCGGCGGCATCCGTTTCGTCAACGGAGCGATCGCCCTCGTGGCCCCGGCGGTGATCCAGAAGCGCCTGGGTGACCCTGCCCCCGACCGCAACGCCGCGGCGATCTACGGGCTGCGCCTGTTCGGGGTGCGGACGGTGGTCATCGGTGCCGACCTGATCCGGCTGCACGGGGAGGCCCTGCAGCACGCGGTGCGCTCGGCGCCACTCATCCACGCCAGCGACACCGCCACCGTGCTGATGCTGCAACGCAACAAGCAGCTGCCCCCGCAGATGGCCCGGCCGCTGGCGCTCATCTCGGGGCTGAACACGGTGCTCGCGGTGACGGCCTTCCTCGCCCAACGGCGGAGCGCCTCGTGACGGCCGCAGCCACCGGGAACGAGTTCGACTACGTGGTCGTCGGCTCGGGGGCCGGCGGCGGTCCGGTCGCCGCCAACCTGGCCGAGGCGGGTCACCGGGTGCTGTTGCTCGAGGCGGGGCTGGACAGCGAGGACGACGACTACCGGGTGCCGGCCTTCCACGGGCGGGCCACCGAGCACCCGGACATGAGTTGGCCCTTCTACGTCCGGCACTTCGACGACCAGGCCCAGCAGGAGCGGGACGAGAAGTACGTGCCCGAGCACGACGGCGTCCTGTATCCCCGGTCGGGCACCCTGGGCGGCTGCACGGCCCACAACGCGATGATCACGATGTATCCGCACGACGCCGACTGGAACGGCATCGCCGACCTCACCGGTGACCCCAGCTGGCGGGCCGACGAGATGCGTCAGTGGTTCGAGCGCCTGGAGTCCTGCGGGTACAAGGACCGGCCCCGGATGCTGCCCCGGCACCCGTGGCTGGCCCGGCTGTTCGCCGTCCTGCCGCTGATCAGCGAGAAGTACGTCAACCGCAGCCGGCACGGCTTCGACGGCTGGCTGCGCACCTCGCTGGCCGATCCGGAGCTGGCGATCGGGGACGGGCAGGTGCGTCGCCTGCTCAAGCACGCCGCCGCCAAGAGCCTGATCAACTTCCTCGGCCGTCCGCTCACCCTGGTCGAGGGGCTCAACAGCGCCGTCGACCCCAACGACTGGCGGGTGCGCAACTGCCCCGAGGGTCTGTGGCAGATCCCGCTCGCCGTCCGCGACGGGCAGCGCAACGGCACGCGGGAACGGATCAAGGACGTGGCGAAGCGTCATCCCGACCGGCTGAAGGTGCAGACCGGCGCCCTGGTCACCCGGGTGCTGTTCGACGAGAGCCCCGGCTCGGAGCCAGTCGCCACCGGTGTGGAGTACCTCGAGCAGGAGCACGCCTACCGCGCCGACCCCCACGCCGACCCCGGGCCCGATGGCGAGCGCGTGCAGGTGCGGGTGAGCCGCGAGGTGATCCTGGCCGGCGGCGCGTTCAACACCCCGCAGCTGCTGCAGCTGTCGGGCATCGGGCCGAAGGCCGACCTGGAACGCCACGGCATCCGCTGCCGCGTCGACCTGCCCGGCGTCGGCGCCAATCTGCAGGACCGCTACGAGGTTGGCGTCGTCACCAAGATGCGCACCGACTTCACGCTGCTGAAGGGCCTCACCTTCACACCGCCGGCCGCCGGTGAGCAGGGTGACCCCGGCTTCGTGCAGTGGAGGCAGGGCGAGGGCGTCTACACGACCAACGGGGCCCTGCTCGGCATCGTCCGCCGGTCGGACCCCGACCTGACGAGCCCCGACCTCTTCGTCTTCGGGCTGCCCGCCCGGTTCACCGGCTACTACCCCGGCTACTCCGGCGACCTCGCCCAGCAGAGCTGCATGTTCACCTGGGCGGTGCTCAAGGCGCACACGGTGAACCGCGCGGGCACCGTCCGGCTCCGCTCGGCCGATCCCCGAGACACCCCCGACATCCGGTTCCGCTACTTCGAGGAGGGAAACGACACCGCCCAACAGGACATCGACGCGGTCGTCACCGGCATCGAGGCGGCCCGCTCGATCATGAACTGCCTCGACGACGACGTAGAGGCAGAGCTGGTGCCGGGCGAGGACGTCGCCACCCGCGACGAGCTCCGCAGCTTCGTCCGCGACCAGGCCTGGGGACACCACGCCTCCTGCACCGCGGCCATGGGACGGCGCAACGACCCCGCCGCCGTCCTCGACAGCAGGTTCCGGGTGCACGGCACGAAGGGACTCCGGGTCGTCGACGCGTCGGTCTTCCCCCGCAGCCCCGGCTTCTTCATCGTCACCGCGATCTACATGGCGGCAGAGAAGGCCAGCGCCGCCATCCTCGCCGACGCCACCTCACCCGCGCTCTCGCGTCCCCATCTGCCGCATCCCCGGAAGCCCCCCCGCCAGCCCGCCGTCCAGGAGACCCGATGAGCACCGAGATCTCAGGTTCCACGAACGTCACCCGCGGCTCCGTGCCACAACCGCGGATCGACTCCGACGGGCACCCCGGTGCGGGGCCGGCCGCGGCTCCCGCACGGCCGCCGATCCCGGGCAAGGACTACCGGTCGGGCTGGTTCTGGCGCATCTACGACCGGGTGGCGCTGACCGTGGACCACCGGCGGGGCTGGGACAAGCTGCCTCTGTCGAGCGGGCTGGCCGTGCTGATCGGCGTCCGCAACATCTACCGGCAGAAGAACCTGTTCGACCCCTCCGAGCAGGTACCGGTCGTGGGCGGACCGACGGCGCCGTTGCGCACCGCCGAGCACCTGGTCAGCCGCAGCGTCGACGGCTCGTACAACGACCTCGACCACCCCGAGATGGGCATGGCCGGCGCCCGGTTCGGCCGCAACATCCCGCTGGACGCCGTGCTGCCGGTCACCCGCGACGAGCTGATGGAGCCCAATCCGCGCGAGGTCAGCAGGCGGCTGCTCACCCGGTCACCGTTCCTGCCGGCGGAGAGCGTCAACACCCTGGCCGCGGCCTGGTTGCAGTTCATGATCCACGACTGGTTCACCCACGGTGAGGGCGACACCTCCCGGCTGGTCGACATCCCACTCCCGCCCGGTGACGACTGGCACGAGAACCCCATGCGGATCCCCCGGATCAAGCCCGACCCGTCGCGGCCGGCCGGTGCCGAGGGCCCCATCACGTCGGTCAACGACGTGACTCACTGGTGGGACGGCTCCTCGCTCTACGGCTCGTCGCTGGAGGAGCAGAAGCTGGTCCGGTCGGGCGTGGACGGAAAGCTGCGGCTGACCGAGGACGGCCAGCTGCCCATCCCCGACGACCCGGCGCGCGACTTCACCCTGCGGCCGGGCTGGTGGACCGGAATGGGCATGCTCATCACGCTCTTCGTCCGCGAGCACAACTCCGTCTGCGACCTGCTCAAGAGCCACTACCCGCACTGGGACGACGAAGAGCTCTTCCAGCGGTCCCGGCTCGTGGTCGCCGCGCTGATGGCCAAGATCCACACGGCGGAGTGGACGCCCGCCGTCATCAGCCACCCGACGACGGTCTACGCGCTGCGGGCGAACTGGTTCGGCGTCGCGGGGGAGAAGATCGCCAAGAACTTCGGGCGCGTCAGCGAGAGCGAGGTCGTCAGCGGCATCCCGGGCGCGGCCACCGAGCACTACGGCGTGCCGTTCTCGCTGACCGAGGAGTTCACCAGCGTCTACCGCATGCACCCGCTGCTCCCCGACGACTTCGATCTCCGGTCGGTCAACGGTGACGCCCCGCTCAAGCAGTGCGTCTTCCGGGAACTGTCCGGCCCGCACTTCAAGGACGTCATCACGACCTACTCGCTGGAGGACCTTTTCTACTCGTTCGGGACGACGCACCCCGGCGCGATCGTGCTGCGTAACTACCCGAAGTTCCTGCAGGCCTACGAGCGGCCGGACGGAAAGGTCATCGACCTCGCCTCCACCGACCTCGTCCGGGTCCGCGAGCTCGGCGTCCCCCGGTACTGCGAGTTCCGCCGGCAGTTGCACTTGAAGGCCCCGACCACCTTCGCCGACCTGACCGACGACGCCGGCCTGGCCGCGGAGATCTCCGACGTCTACGGCGGCGACATCGAGAAGGTCGACCTGATGATCGGGCTGTTCGCGGAGAAGCGGCCGACCGGCTTCGCGTTCAGCGACACGGCGTTCCGCATCTTCATTCTCATGGCGTCGCGCCGGCTCAACAGCGACCGGTTCTTCACCAAGGACTTCCGGCCGGAGATCTACTCGCCGGAGGGCCTGCAGTGGGTGCGGGACAACGACATGCGCTCGGTGCTGCTGCGGCACTTCCCGCAGCTGCGGCCGGCGATGCGGGGCCTGGACAACGCCTTCGCCCCCTGGACCCGCACCACGTGAGCTGAGCGGAGTGGATTCGTGCAGCTCACCGGCACCAATCCACACCGCTCAGTGGTGGCTGCGGACGACGACCAGGACGTCCTCGGCCTGCAGGGTGCCGATCAGCGGGTCGTCGAAGCGCATCGAGCGCCCGCCGCGGGTGACCGAGAGGACGATGTCCCGCAGCGAGCGCAGGTCCAGCCCCACCTCGCTGGAGGAAACGGTCCGCTGGTGCAGGTCCAGCCCCTGGCCGCCGGTGACGAGGTCCTCCACGACGTCGACCACGCGTGGCGCGTCGGTCGAGAGACCGAGCAGCCGGCCGGACGTCGCCGAGGTGGTGATGACCGTGTTCGCGCCCGACTGCCGCAGGAGGTTGGCGTTCTCCTCCTCGCGGACGCTGGTGGTGATCGGCACGCTGGGGTTGAGCTGGCGCACGGTGAGCGTGATGAGCACCGCTGCGTCGTCCCGGTTCGCCGCCACGATGACCGCCCGGGCGCGTTCCACCGATGCCCGGCGCAGCACCTCGGTGCGGCCGGCATCGCCGACGATGCCGGTCAGCCCCAGGGAGTTGGCCTCGTCGATGGCACGGGGCTCCGGGTCGACGACGACGATCTTGTCGAGCGGGGTGCCGAGTGCCTGCAGCGAGCGGATGGCGCTGCGGCCCTTGGTGCCGTAACCGCAGACGATGACGTGCTGGCGCACGCGGGACCTCCAGCGTCGGATGCGGAACTCCTCCCGCGAGCGCGCGGTGAGCGCCTCGAGGGTGGTTCCGATGAGGACCAGCAGGAACATGATGCGCAGCGGCGTGATCAGCAGGATGTTGACCAGCCGGGCGCCCGGGGTGATCGGCGTGATGTCGCCGTAGCCGGTGGTGGAGAGGGTGACCGTCGCGTAGTAGACGGAGTCCAGCAGGGACAGCCCGACCGAATCGCCGTCCCGGTAGCCGTCCCGGTCGAGGTAGATGGCCCCGACGGTCAGGGCGAGAAGCAGGGCGGCGAAGACGACCCGACGCCAGACCTGCCGGACCGGTGACTGCTCCTCGTGGGCGAGCTGGACGCCGGTGTGCTCGGTCTCCGGGCCGCTCCTCTCGCTCTCCACTCCGCGGACGATAGTCAGCCGGGAGTCTTCCCGGCGCGACGCCGCACTCATCCGGGTGAGGGCATCGCCACGTTCAGCCGCCGACGTGGATGCGGGGGCGGCGGGCCGGATCGGGCTCGACCTCGCGGATGATCTCCCGCACCACCGGCGGGGTGTCGCCGCGGCCGAGCAGCAGATAACGGAACAGGTGTCCGAGCGGATTGCCCTCGGACCACTCGAAGTGGCAGTGCGGCCGTACCCCGGTGGAGTCTCGCAGCGCCAGCAGAATGGCCGCTATCGCGTTCGGAGCCGCCGGGCTGTCGGCGCGCAGGACCCGGTGACCGTCGATCCGGACGCCGCGGACGGTGAGCACGTCGCTGAACCCCGAGGGGTCGACCACGTCGATCTCGAGGAACAGGATGTCCGCGCGACCGGGGACCGGGTTCATCCGCCGCTGCTCGTCCTCCTTCGCGTCGTACTCGGCCTGGTCGCCGGCCTGGCGCTTGTTGGCCACCAGGTGCAGCTGGCCGTCGTGGGTGATCGAGTCGGTGATGAACCGGCGCGCGGTCTCGTCGAACTCGATCCGGTCGGCGCGCAGCTCGGTGGTGCGGGTGACCCGGGAGACCAGCGAGATGATGACGATCCCGAGGATGAACAGCAACGAGATGGTGATGCCGTCCGGCTTCTCGATCACGTTGTCCACCAGCGCGTAGACCAGCACCAGCGTCAGGACGCCGAAGCCGACCACGCCAGACGCCTTGCGGCGACGGATCGCCGAGGCCGTCACCGCCACCGCGCCGGAGACCATCATCGCCAGGATGCCGGTCGCGTAGGCACCTGCCTGCGCGTTGACGTCGGCGGAGAACGCGAGGGTCAGCAGGATGCTGATACCTGTGTAGACGAGGACGACGGGCCGGACGGCTCGGCCCCACTCGGGCGCCATGCCATATCCGGGGAGGTACCGGGGCACGATGTTGATCAGTCCCGCCATCGCCGACGCGCCGGCGAACCACAGGATCAGGACGCTGCTGACGTCGTAGGCCGTGCCGAACCCCTCGCCCACGCGCTCGTGGGCCAGGTAGGCCAGTGCCCGGCCGCTGGCCCCGCCGCCCTCCTGGAACTCCTGCGGCGGGATGAGAACCGTGGTGATGAAGCTGGTCGCGATCAGGTAGACGCTCATGATCAGCGCCGCCGTGGTCAGCAGGGCGCGCGTGTTGCGGATCCGCGCCGCCAACCGCTCCTCCGGCGTCCGGCCGGAAGCCTCCACCAGCGGCATCATGCTCACGCCGGTCTCGAAGCCGGACAGTCCGAGGACCAGGAGAGGGAAGGCGGCCAGCGCCGGGCCGACCACCCCACCCAGCCCGCTGCCGCCGGAGGTGAGCCGGTCGGTCCAGTCCGACAGGGCACCGGGGTCGGCCACGATGTCCGCGATGCCGACGACGACCACCACCGCGTTGAGCAGCAGGAAGACAGCCACCAGGGGGATGGCCACCACGACCGCCTCGGTGAAGCCGAGGAGGAAGACGCCGCCCAGTACGAGGAGCAGCACGACCGTCAGCGCGACCGCGTGGCCGGACAGGAAGTGCGGGAAGAACGGGTTCTCCAGCACGTGCACCGAGGCGTCGGCCGCGGACAGCGTGATCGTGATGATCCAGGAGGTCGCCACGAAGCCGAGCAGCACGAGGACGAAGATCTTGCCCCGCCAGAACGGCAGCAGCCGCTCGAGCATCGCCACCGAGCCCTGCCCGTTCGGGCTCTCCGCAGCCACCCGCCGGTACATGGGCAGCACGCCGCAGAGCGTCAGCGCCACGATCAGCAGGGTGGCCACCGGCGAGAGTGCCCCGGCAGTCAGCGCGGCGATGCCCGGCAGGTAGGACAGCGTCGAGAAGTAGTCGACGCCGGTGAGGCACATGACCTTCCACCAGGCGTGGCCCTCGGCGTGCCCCTCGGCGCCGGCCGGTCCCTCCGGCTGGACGCGGTGCGCCAGCAGCCAGCGGGTGACGGGTCCGGATGGCTCCTTCGGCCGGCTGGGCCTGGGCACCGACGCCGGAACGGCGAAGCGGATCTCGCTGGTCATGCCTCATCCTCACTGGGGAACGAGGCGACCCTGCCCACCGCGCGGGTGCGGCATTCGCGTCTCAGGCCCCGACCTGTCGAGCGCTGACCCCGTCGTCGGCACATCTGCCGGCTCGGTCGTCGGTGCCCAGCTGACCAGTGGTGCCGGGCTGGACACCCGCTACGCCCGCCAGCTCGAGCCGCCGGTCGAGGAGCAGGTGGCCCGGGTGACGCGGCCGATGCTCGCCCACGGCTGGGCGGTGCTGCGCAGCCGGGCCGGGACATCGACGTCCGGCGACGCGTCGGCGCGCTGGCGCTGGCCGCCGAGAAGGCCGGGCCGACACCGACCGAGCAGGAGCGGATCGACGTCCTCGGCGCTCGCCTGGTCAGCTCTGAATGGCCGGAGCGGCCGCTGGCGACCACGGCCATGGACGCGGAGACGGGCGAGTTCCACGCCTTCGACCGCGACTCCGGCGTCCCTCTCGTGCGGGCGGTCGCCGCGAGCTGCGCGGTGCCCGGCAGCTATCCGCCGGTGACCATCGACGGACGGCGCTAGGTCGACGGCGGCATGCGCTCGCCCCCAACGCCGAGGCGTCGACGATCAGCAGCCGGCTGCCGGCGGTCCGCTCGGAGTTCGACCTCGGCGCGGCGCCGGCCGGTCGTCGGCGGGCGGTGCGGTCACGACGCGAGGGTGGGTGGGGCTGCGGGCCGGTCGCCGGGGCGGACCAGGCCCGTCCCGTAGGCGGTGACGACCGCCTGCACCCGGTCGCGCAATCCGAGCTTGCTGAACACGTGCCCGAGGTGGGTCTTCACGGTCGCCTCCCCGCGGAGGAACGCGCTGGGCCGGTGCGTGGGTCAGGGCGGGTCGAGGTGACGGAGCAGCGTCGCGCCGATGTCGCGCATGGCGGCGACCTGCGCGGGGGAGAGCTGGTCGAACAGGTGAGCGCGCACCGACTCCACGTGCACCGGCGCCGCGGCCTCCAGCGCCGCGAATCCTTCGTCGGTGAGTACGGCCAGCTGACCGCGCGCGTCGTCGGCACAGGGCTGGCGCTGCACCCAGCCGCGTTCCTCGAGGCGCGAGACGGCGTGCGAGAGCCGGCTGCGGGAGGAGAGGCACCGGTCGGCCAGCTCGCTCATCCGCATTCTGCGTTCCGGCGTCTCGGAGAGGGCCACGAGGATCTCGTAGTAGGCGTGCGAGATGCCCGTCTCGTGCGTGAGCTCGCGGTCGAGGCGGTCCTGCAGCAGCAGAGAGCTGTAGAGCCACGCCCGCCAGGCCTTCTGCTCCTCGGCATCGAGCCACCGCGGCCCGCCGGCCAGGTGCCGGTCGTCCGCGGAGGGTGATGCAGGCGACACCTGCGACGTCATGTCCTCATCCTACTGGCGGAATAGTTGAGCAATCAACTACGCTGTCGACGAGCAGAAGATCAAGCGCTCAACTACTTCGGAGGCACACATCATGACCAGCAGCATCACGACCCAGATCCCCGGCTACGTCGTCGGCACCTGGGACATCGACGCCAGCCACTCCACCGTCGGGTTCTCCGTCCGCCACATGATGGTCAGCAAGGTCCGCGGCTACTTCCGTGAGTTCTCCGGCGAGATCGTCACCGCCGAGGACCCGGCCCGGTCCCTCGTCACCGCGACCGTCGACCTGGGCTCGATCGACACCCGGCAGGAGCAGCGCGACGCGCACATCCGCTCGGCTGACTTCTTCGATGTCCAGACCCACCCGCAGATGACCTTCCGCTCCACCGCCGTCCGCACCGACGGGGCCGACTGGACGGTCGACGGCGACCTCACCATCAAGGGTGTCACCAAGCCGGTCACCCTGGCCCTGGAGCTCAACGGCTTCGGTCCGGACGCCTACGGCGGCTACCGCGCCGGCTTCTCCGCCCGCACCGAGATCAACCGCAACGAGTTCGGCGTCGACATCAAGATGCCCATGGACGGCGGCGGCGTCGTCGTCGGCGACAAGATCTCCGTCGAGCTCGAGATCGAGGCCGTGCTCCGCGCCGCCTGACAAGACACACCCTGCTCGCACCGCTCGCACGCTCGCGGCGGGGCCCTGCAGGGCGACGTGCGTGGGCCCCGGGCGATCCGCCCGGGGCCCACGTGGCGTCACCGGCTCCGCCCCCGGGCGGTTCCGCTGTCCTGGCGGAGATGCGCCGTCCTGACGACGGGCCGGGGTGCACGTACCCCGACGACCCGCCTCACCGCCGACGCGGCGTTGTTCAGGTAGGGCGCGTGCGCCCTCGCGCAGCCGGGTGAGGCCGTCGTGGGTCAGCGCTGTCGTGACGACCTTGTGGTCCTGCGAGGGGTGGAGAACCACGGTGGGGACGGTGTCCGACGCGCCGGGACGGTGTCCGACGCGGCGCTCCGGTCGGCCTCGTCGGCGGTCAGG
>JAOPWJ010000001.1 GCA_025965715.1 Blastococcus sp.
CGGGCAGGTCCTCCCACGAGGCCGCCTGGGCCTCGGTGGAGCGGACGAAGTACTTGATGTTCTGGAAGTCGATGCCGGAGAGGTCCGAGCCCCAGTCGGGCATGGGCTTGCGGCCGAACAGCTTCAATGCCTTGAGCCGGCGCTCGAGCATCCACTCGGGCTCGCTCTTGCGGCGCGAGATGTCCTTGACGACGTCTTCGTCGATCCCGCGGCGAGCCGAGGCACCCGCGGTGTCGGCGTCGGCCCAGCCGTACTTGTAGCGGCCGAGCTGGTCGATCTGCTCGTCCTGCGTCAACGGCGTGCTGGTCACCGGCTGCGTGGTGGTCATGCGGGCGTCCTCTCCCGGTCGTTCGTGGGGGTGGTGCTGGTGGACGGTGCGGTGCGCGACCCGGCAAGGGACCGGTGCGCTGCCCGCTCACCTGGTACAGGGCGTGCGGGGGTGGATCTGTTCCCGGGACGCAGGGGTCCGGGAATGTGTGTGGTGCAGATCCCGTCGCCGTGGGCGATCGTGGCCAGCCGCTGCACGTGGGTGCCCACGAGCCGGCCGATCACCGCGGTTTCTGCCTCGCAGAGCTGGGGAAACTCCGCCGCCACGTGCGCCACGGGGCAGTGGTGCTGGCAGAGCTGCCCCCCGCCGGAGATCGCGGAGGCCGTGGCAGCGTAGCCCTCCGCGGTGAGGGCAGCAGCGAGCGCCTGGGCCCGGTCGACGGGCGCGCCGGACGAAACGCTGACCGCCAGCTCGACCGCGCTCGACGCCCGTGCCTCGAGACCCGCGAGCTGCTGCTCCGCCACGGCGCGCACGGCGTCGGGCCCCCCGGAGGCGGCGACGTAACGCAGTGCCGTCAGTGCCAGGTCGTCGTAGGCGTGCGGGAACGCGGACCGCCCGGCGTCGGTCAGGTGGAACCGGCGGGCGGGCCGGCCGCGGCCCCGGTGCAGGTCACGGCTGAGACGTTCCTCCAGCCGGCCGGAGGCTACGAGCGCGTCGAGGTGCCGTCGGACGGCGGCCGGCGAGACGCTGAGCCGCTCGGCGAGCTCGGTGGCGGTCTGTGGCCCGTGCTCCAGGAGCAGGGCGCTCACCCGGTCGCGGGTGCGCCCGTCGTCGGCGGTCGCCGACGGACGGGGGGGTGCCCCGTCGACAGTCCGGCCGCTTTCCACAACACAAGTGTGACCTATTTCGGCTGGCGCGCAACCACCGGGGGGCCTTTGTCTAGCATCGGTGCGTGCCGCTCGCCCTGCCCGCCAGCTTCTCGCCCGCCGCCATCTCCCGGATCGCGTTGGTCAACGCCATCGTGAACGGCCTGATCGTCGTCACCGGCGGCGCGGTCCGGCTCACCGCGTCCGGTCTCGGCTGCCCCGACTGGCCCCAGTGCACCGCCGGCAGCCTCGCCGTGACAGCCGAGTTGGGGTGGCACGGCCAGATCGAGTACCGCAACCGACAGCTGACCCTCGTGCTCGTGGTGGTGGCACTGGCGACCGTGATCGCGGTCTGGCGATCGTCACGCCGCGATCTTCGCCGGTGGGCACTGGTGAGCGCGCTCGGCATCCCGGCGCAGGCGCTGCTCGGTGGCGTCACCGTGCTGACAGGTCTCAATCCGTGGACCGTCGCCGCGCACTTCCTGGTGTCGATGGTGCTGGTCGGCGTCGCGACGACGCTATGGCTGCGCTCCCGCGAGCCAGGAGTGGGACAACCGCTGCTGCGCCGTCCGTTCATGCTGCTGGTCGCCGGCATCGCGGCCGTCACTGCGGTCGTGCTGGTGGTCGGCACCGTCGTCACCGGCAGCGGGCCGCACAGCGGCGACCCGAAGGCAGGCCGAACCGGGTTCGACCCCGAACTGGTCAGCCAGTTGCACGCCGACGTCGTCTTCCTGCTCGTCGGACTGACCGTCGCGCTACTGGTGGCGCTGGCCGCGACCGACTCCCCCGACAGGGTCCGCCACGCGGCCCGCGACCTGCTCATCGTCCAGCTCGCCCAGGGCGTCGTCGGTTACGTCCAGTTCTTCACCGGCCTACCGATCGCTCTGGTGCTGGCGCACATGCTGGGTGCGGTGCTGATCACGGCGTTCACCGCTCGGTTGGTCTGGTCGGTCCGGGGTCCGGCATCCGAGAACTCCGTCGACATCGCGCTGGTCCCGGCGGTCGCCCGGCGCTGAGCGCGCCGACACGCTCTCTCCCCGACACGTCCGGCGGAGTGTGACCGTGGGATTGCGCTGAGGGGTCGTGCGCGTGACGACGGGCCATATACTTGATCCAGTCGACGTCGTCCCTGCTCAGGAGGCCCCCATGCCCGTCCTCGTTGGTTACATCCCATCCCCGGAGGGCGAAGCGGCGCTGGAACGAGGGATCGAGGAGGCGCGCACCCGCGACACCGAACTCGTCGTCCTCAACGTGGCGCGCGGGGAGGCGCTGATCGAATCCCATCGCCTCTACGACGACCCTGCCGCGGAACTGACGCAACGTCTGGACGCGAGCGGCGTCCCCTACTCCCTCCGGCGCGAGGTCAGCCACGGTCCGGCCGCGGATCACGTGCTGGCGGTCCTGGACGAGGTGCGACCCGAGATGCTGGTGATCGGGCTACGTCCGCGCACCGCGACCGGCAAGCTCCTGTTCGGCAGCACCGCACAGCGCCTCATCCTCGACGCACCCTGTGACGTGCTCGCGGTGAAGGCGTCATACGACCACTGATCCCGATATCCACGCTGGGCGACACCGGCGACGATGCCGCCCAGCGTGTCTAGTCGTCAGTCGGTGAGCGTGGCCGCACGCTCCCGCAGCCGCGGCAGGATCGCCGTCTCGTAGTGCTGCATGAACCTGCCCTGATCGGGTCCGGGTGCGTGGAAGACCAGGTGACGGAAGCCCATCTCCACGTACTCCCAGATCCGCTCGACGTGCTCGTCGGGATCGGAGGAGACGATCCACCGGGATGCGGTCCTCTCGGCGGAGAGGGCGTCAGCAAGACGCTCCATCTCCATGGGGTCCTCGACGCCCATCTTCTCCTCGCCCGACAGTGCGAGCGCTCCCCAGAACTTCGTGTCCTCCAGGGCCCGCTCCCGGTCCGGGTCGAACGAGACCTTGACCTCGATCATCAGGTCGAGGTCGTTGACCGTCCGGTCCACCTTGGCGGCGCCCTCGGCAAGTGCCGGCAGGAGCGTCTCGGTGTAGAGCTCGCGCCCCTTCCCGCTGGTGCAGATGAAGCCGTCGCCGATCCGGCCGGTCAGGCGGGTGGCCGCCGGCCCCGACGCCGCGATGTAGATCGGGACCGGGATCTCGGGGCGGTCGTAGATGGTGGCCCGCTCCGTCCGGTAGTACGTGCCGTCGAAGGTGACGCGCTCCTCTGCCCAGAGCGCCTGGATGAGCTGCACGGCCTCCTTCAGCCGAGCGAACCGCTCCTTGCCCTCGGGCCATTCCAGCCCCAGTGGCACCTCGTTCATCGACTCGCCGGAGCCGACGCCGAGGATCATCCGTCCGGGCGCCAGGCAGCCCAGCGTCGCGAATGCCTGCGCGATGACGCCAGGGTGGTACCGGAATGTCGGCGTGAGCACGGACGTGCCGATCTGGACCCGCTCAGTGCTCGCCACCAGTGCTCCCAGCCAGGGCAGGGCCGCGGGCGCGTGACCGCCGTTGTGCCGCCAGGGCTGGAGGTGGTCACTGACGAAGACCGAGTCGAATCCGGATCTCTCCGCGAGCACCGAGAAGTCGATGAGTTCGCGCGGGGCGAACTGCTCTGCGGACGCTTTGTAGCCGAACTTCAGCATGTTGATGCCCTCCCAAGTGTGCGGCTTCTCAGCCCAGCGAGCGCCGTCGACCGCGTGGATAAACTATCCAAGCATGCGGTCGGGAGGTCGCACCAGCACGCCCGCAGCGTTGCCGGCAGAACTGATATTTGATACGCTCGCGCCGGACCCCGGGCCATTCTGACCTGTGGCGCTTGCCCCGCATGGGCGGCACGTCTGGCCGCAGCGATCGCGCCGACCTCGCCCGATCACCTCACCCCGGGGATTCCCATGCCGATGCTGTCCGGTGCGCCGCCATGTCGCATCACGCTCGCCGTCCTGACCTCCGTCGCCGCCGGCTTGCTCGTGAGCTGCGCCCCCGCCGACGGCACCCCTCGTGCCACCGGCGCGGCGTCCGCCGACGGACCGGTGGTGCTGGACAACTGTGGTTTCGAGGTGCGGCTCGAGCGTCCCCCGGAGCATGTGGTGACCATCAAGTCCAGCACTACCGAGATGGTGCTGGCGCTCGGGCTCCGAGACCACCTGGTCGGTGCGGCATTCCTGGACGGGCCCATCCCGGCCGGCTACGGCGTCACAGCGGAGGATCTCCCGGTCCTCTCCGACAAGGTGCCCGGTCAGGAGGCGGTGCTGAGCACGGGGACGGATCTGGTGTACGCCGGCTGGGAGAGCAACTTCTCTCCTGACGGCGCCGGTGAACGGGAGTCCCTGCGTGCGCTGGGGGTCGCGACGTACGTCTCCCCCGCGGCCTGCAAGGAACCGGGCTACCAGCCAGACCCGCTGACCTTCGAGGCGCTCTTCGCGGAGATCACCGAAGCGGGGCGAGTGCTCGGCGCCGCCGATGCCGCTGCGGAACTCGTGGACGAGCAACGCGCCGAACTGAGCAAGCTGCAGCGGAGCAGCGCGGGCCTGACGGCGCTGTGGTACTCCTCCGGGGAAGACATCCCGTACGTGGGCGCCGGCATCGGCGCCCCGCAGATGATCATGGACGCCGTAGGCCTGGTCAATGTCGCCGCCGACGTCCACGACACCTGGACGCCCATGGGATGGGAGGAGGTCGTCGAGGCCGATCCGGACGTCATCGTGCTCGTCGACGCCGCCTGGAACACGGCCGAGAGCAAGATGGAGTCGCTGGAGGCCAATCCGGCCACGGCCCGGCTGTCGGCGGTGCAGGCGAAGCGGTACCTGAAGATCCCGTTCCCCGCGGCGGAGGCTGGCGTGCGCAACGTGGCCGCTGCGACCGACCTGGCGGCCCAACTGGCGGCGCTCCGGCCCGTTTCATGACGACTGCCGCCGTGCGGCATCGGCGCACCGCGCGCCCAGGGGCGCCCGTCGCGGGCGAGCAACTGCCCGCAACCCTCGCACCGGGCCTCAGGACAGTGACACTGATCGTCCTAGCGCTCCTCGCCCTCGCGACCTCGATCGTCGTGGCGGTCACGCTGGGGCCCGCGGACATCGCCCCCATGGACGTCTGGCACTCGGTCGCCAACCGGCTGGGGCTCGGTACAGGACGGCCGGCACCGTTACGGGACGCGATCATCTGGGAGCTGCGACTGCCGCGGGTGCTGACTGCCGCGGCAGTCGGCGCCGGGCTGGCGGTGGCCGGTGCGGTCATGCAGAGCCTCACCAGGAATCCGCTCGCCGATCCCTACCTCCTCGGACTCTCCTCCGGCGCGTCCCTCGGCGCGGTCGCCGTACTCGTTCTGGGCATCGAAGTGCTTCTCCCGGTGGCAGCGTTCGCCGGGGCGCTCCTGGCGCTGGCCGCGACGCTCGGCCTGGCTGGTTCCCTGGGGACGATCACCCCGACCCGGACCGTCCTCGCCGGGTTGGCCGTCGCGCAGCTAGGGGCCGCTGCGACGTCGTTCGTCATCTTCTGGTCCTCGACGGGAGACTCCTACCGGGAGATCCTCAGCTGGCTCATGGGCACTCTGGGCGGCACCACGTGGACCAGCGTGCTGGTCGCCGGGAGCGCCGTGCTGGTGATCGGCATTGCGCTCGCCTCTGCCGGACGTGTCCTCGACGCGTTCGCGTTCGGCGACACGGCGGCCGCTGCGCTGGGCGTCCACGTCGTGGCCGTCCGGTGGTTCCTGCTGACCGGCGTCGCTCTCCTCACCGGGGCACTTGTCGCGGTGAGCGGCTCCATCGGATTCATCGGGCTCGTGCTGCCACACGCGACACGCCTGATGGTCGGCGCGCGGCACCGCCTTCTGTTGCCGCTGTCCGCGGTCATCGGGGCGGGCTTCCTCGTGTGGGCCGACGTGGCGGCCCGGACGCTCTTCGCGCCCCGAGAGCTGCCGGTGGGCATCCTCACGGCGCTGCTGGGTGCACCGATCTTCGCCTGGCTCCTGAGGCGGCAGAGGCGGACGGCGTGACGCTGCGAGTGGACCAGGCCGAGCTGGAGATCGCCGGCCGGCTGATTCTGGACGGTGTCGACTGCACCGTTCCGACGGGCCAGGTCGGCGGGCTGCTCGGGCCGAACGGATCGGGGAAGTCGACGCTGTTGCGCCTGGTTGCCGGCATCCAGCCCGCCGGGGCGACCCGGCGACCGGGAACGACTCGGGTGCGCCTGCACGGGACCGACCTCGGTGCTGCCCGTCGACGCGACCGAGCCAAGCTGGTGGCCCTCGTGGAGCAGGACACCCCCGCGGACGTGTCGCTGACCGTCCGCGACGCCGTGGCGTTGGGCCGGACCCCGCACCGCTCGCAGTGGGCCGGCGAGTCCGACCGGGACCGCTCGGTGGTGGCCCGGGCCCTGCAATCGGTGGACATCGCCGGCCTGTCGGATCGATCCCTGGACACCCTGTCCGGCGGGGAGCGCCAGCGGGTGCACCTGGCCCGGGCGCTGGCCCAGGAGCCGGAGCTCCTGCTGCTCGACGAGCCGACCAACCACCTCGACATCCACGCCCAACTCGCGGCGCTGGCCCTCGTCGCGGCCCTCGCCGACGCCGGCACCACCGCCCTCGTCGCCTTGCACGACCTGAACCTGGCCGCCGCGTACTGCGATCACGTCGTCCTGCTGGAGAAGGGACGGGTGGTTGCTGCTGGCCCGGTCGACGAGGTGCTCGTCCCCTCCGTCATCGACCCGGTCTATCGCGTGCGCACCACGGTGCTCCGGCACCCGGCAACGGGACGGCCCGTACTCACTTTCCAGCCCGCCGACTCCCTGGTTCGCGGCGGCTCCGACCGGCCGGCCCCCGACGCCTCGGGCCTTCAGGACGCCGGTCTGACGGAGCTCGCGCCCCCGCTCAGATGACGCCGACGGCGCGGCCCTTCTGCAGGTAGTGCTCCCACACCTTGTTCGGGCGGTGCCCCGTCCGGCCGTAGCTCGCGCCGATCGCGGCGGCCTCCTCGTGCTGGATCGGCAGGATGTTGCCGAGCTGGCTGGCGGTGATGAGAGTGCGCGCGTTCTCCTCCAGGTCCAGCGCATCCATGAACAGCTCCTGGATACGTCGCGCCACCAGCAGCGTGCCGTGCGATCGGATCAGGCACGCGTCTGCGGTACCGAGCGTCTTCGCCAGAGCGTCGCCCTGCTCGAGGGTGACGATGTGGGTGGAGTCCGGGTGGATGGCCAGCCCGTCGGGGTACTTGTAGAAGAAGTGCCGCATGGGCACCAGCGGCCGGTCCACCATGGAGAACGTGGTCGACAGGGTGGGGTGCCCGTGGAGGACCACCGCCACGTCGGCTCGTGCCCGGTAGGCCCCTGCATGGATCGGCCACTCGACGACCGGGATACCCGTTCCTTCGACGACGGTGCCGTCGAAGTCCACGACGAGGAGATCCGCGGGGGCCAGGGTGGCACGGCTGGCATCGCGCGGCTGGATCAGCATGAGGTCCTCGCCGGGGATACGTGCGCTGACGTGTCCGCTGTAGTCGAGGATCTCCGTGAACACCAACAGGCGGGTGCAGGTGACGACCTGCTCTCGCAGCTCCTGGACCGTGGGGTGGGACATGGGGCTCCGTTCGTGGGCGATCGGGTGCGGTGGGTGGGCTCAGAGGGGCTGTGTGCGGTCCGGCTGGTCAGCGCCGCCGTCCCCGAGGGCCTCCACCGCGGCCTTCCAGCCCGCGGCATACGCCTCGGCAGTGCCCAGCGAGAACAGGTCCTCGTGCGACGGCCGGTGCATGGTGCGCGCCCCAGGTCCGTCGCCCGAAGTGAGCAGATGGGCCAGACCGCGGACCACGGCGACGGGGCGGCCGGAGGTCTTGCCGGTGACCAGTTCCACGGCACAGGCGATCTCGTCGGCGACCGCGGCCATCGTGATCTCGAGCTGGCGACCATGGGAATCGGTGTGCCCGCGCAGGTCGTCGACCACCTGCAGTCCCGCGGCCCCGATCGCCAGCTCCACCATCCCGGTGCGCCAGGGGCGCCCGACGGTGTCCGTGACGAGCACGGCGAGACGCGTGCCGAGGCGCTCCTGCAGGCCGGCCAGGAGTGACCGCGCGGAGGCGTCCGGATCCTCCGGCAGCAGGAGAACGGTGCCGTGTTCGGTGTTGCTGGCATCGACACCGGCCGCGGCCATGACGAGCCCCTGCCGGTTCTCGACGATGCGCGTCGTCTGGCCCTCCCGGGTCACGCTGGCGACCAGCCGCACGGTCTCGGCCGTGATCGCCTCTTCACGGTCATCTGCCCGGACGACGCGTCCCTCGGCCTTGCTCACGACCTTGCTCGTGACCACAACGATGTCGCCGGAGGCCAGACCGACGGAACCGTCCGGCCAGGCCAGCCCGGCCAGCGATCCCGCGAGGAGCGCGACGAGGTCGTCGCCCGGACGCACCTCGGGTACGCCCTCGAGCGCCACGATGGTCAGACTGGCCGGATCTCCCGTGCCCGCCCGACGGCCCACTGGGTCCGCCATCGCACCTCCCTGTTCGCTGGTCGTTCCCGCGTGGGGACCGGCAGATGGTGGTCGGCGCGCAGCGGCCGGGACCGGCCG
>JAOPWJ010000075.1 GCA_025965715.1 Blastococcus sp.
GCTCTCCGCCGTGCGCGACGTCGCGATGGCGGGCGACGACGAGAAGCTCTCCATGGTCGAGCGACCGCTCGCCGAGCAGATTCGCCAAGAGCCCGATCCGCACCGGGCGGTGGAGCTCCTCGCCGGCTTGTTCACCGGGGTCGGCCGCCGCTACGCCCGGATCGACGAAGTCCTGCGCGGAGCCGCCCACAGCGGCGAGCCGGGCCTACGCGAGCTGTGGCAGACCAGCGAGGAGCAGCGGCTCACCGGCGCCCGGATCTGGGCCACGAGCCTGCTCGGTAAGGGCCGGTTTCGCGACGGCGTGGACGTCGCCACGGCGACCGACCTGCTCTGGCTGCACATGGCACCGGACCACTACCACCGGCTCGTCCACGTCCGCGGCTGGTCCGACGACCGCTTCCAGTGTTGGCTCGTCGACAGCTTGACTCGCCTGCTGCTCCCACCGCGGCCGGGCGGCTGACGCCGGTGCACGGTGGGCGCGCGGCTCCCTGTCGAGAGGCCACGAGGAAGCGGTCGGCCGTCCCACGGATGCGGCGGGCCCGCCGGCCGACCGCGGGGCTCGCCACCGGAGTCGATGCGCTTCTTCGCCTGGATGGGGGCGGAGAACGCGCACCGTCAGGGGCAGCCGCCGGCGCCGGGACCCTCGGCGACGAGACGTCCGGACGTCGCGACGAGCCACGGACGGCGGCCAAGACGCTCGGGGTCGGGCAGCGACTCACCGGTCACGGACGTGGGCCCGGTCATCGCGGAGGGGCGTGGTCGGCTGCCGCACCCGCGTCATGACGCAGGAAGCTCCCGTACGCCCGGTAGGCGCCCACTGGACGCACGTAGCGCCGCGATAGGTCGTGCCCCTCCCCCGTCGACCGGTGACCCGGCGCTACAACCGTTCGACGAGCTCATATGTGTGGCCGTCCGGGGCCGTGAAATGGACATAGCGCTCACGCTGGTTGCTCGACACCTGGGTATCCACCTGCACGCCCGCGGAGGCGAGTTCCACTACTGCCTGGTCAACGTTGTCGACCAGAAAGCCAAGGCTCCTCTCCGTGGCGCCCATGCCGAGCGGAGACGCCACTGCGAAAGACGACCCGTCCGGCAGATCGAACAGGTCGGCCTCGACGCCCTCGACCGCGGCGGGCACCATCCCGAGGACCTCCTGCAGGAAGGTGCGCATCTCCGCCCGTGCACTCGTCGCCGTTCCAGCGAAGACGATTCCTTTGACGATCAACGGCCCTCCCGGTCGCCGGCTCCCGGGAACGACCGTAGTGGCCACGGTGCCCATGATCAGCGCTGGACGTCCTCCCCCTCGGTGAGCAACGACAACTCGTGCGGCCGCGGGAGCGCCTCCCAGTCACCGGTGACGGTGACCGCGAACGCGCCCGCGATGGCGGCCGTGGTCAGTCGGTTCCGGACATCCCGACCGAGGAGGCGGGAGGCGAGGTAGCCGGCGACGAACGCGTCACCCGCGCCGACGCTGTCGATGGCCCGCACTGCCACCGGGGGCACGTCGAACACCACGCCCTCGATCCGGGCCAACGCGCCCCGCCGCCCCAGCTTGATCACCACCTCGGTGGGTCCGAGCGCGGCGAGCCCGTCGGCGAGCGCCTCGGGGCCGACGGACGCGTCACTCCCGAGGCCGATGCGAGCCTC
The DNA here is from genome assembly GCA_025965715.1 of Blastococcus sp. GTDB lineage: Bacteria > Actinomycetota > Actinomycetes > Mycobacteriales > Geodermatophilaceae > Blastococcus_B. The sequence continues at coordinate 1,648 of JAOPWJ010000075.1, forward strand.
GTCCTCGCCCGCGAAGAGGATGTCCGCGCCGGCCGCGATCTCCCGGAACACCGGTGCCGCGGTGGCCGCGTCCCACAGCCGCGACCGGAAGTTGAGGTCGAAGGAGACCGGCACGCCGGCCTGGCGGGCGCGCCGCATCGCCTCCCGGACGGTCTCGGCCGGCCCCGGCCCCAGCGCCGGGGTGATGCCGGACAGGTGCAGCAACCCGGCCTTCTCGATGACGCCGTCGGGAAGATCAGCCGGCCGCAGGTGGGAACCGGCGCTGCCGTGGCGGTAGTAGGAGACCCGGGCGGTCGTACCGGTGCGCCGTTCGCGCAGCATGATCGCGGTCGGCGACGGATCGCGGTGCACCAGGCAGCGAACCCGCTCGGCCAGCAGCTGACGTTCGATCAGATCACCGATGGGGTCCTCACCGAGACGCCCGATCCAGGTCGCCGCGACACCGAGGCGCGCCACCCCGATCGCCACGTTCGACTCGGCACCGCCCATGCTCAGGCGCATCCCCCGGGTCAGCGAGAGCGGCCCCACGTCCTCGGCGACGAGCAACCCCAGCGTCTCGCCGACGGTGACGAGTCCTCCGTCGGCGTCCGTCACCGGACCTGCGCTCCCACCGCCGCGCGCACCTCGCGCGCCCGCCGGGCCAGGGCGTCCAGGTCGCCGCCGGGGGACAACGCGTCCCCGATCAGGGGGCTGCCCAGACCCACCGCGGTGGCCCCCGCAGCCAGCCACGCCCCGACCGCCTCGACGGCGACCCCTCCGGTCGGGACCAGCGGGATGTTCGGCAGCGGAGCGCGCACCGCCTGGAGGTACTCCGGGCCGAGCACCCCGGCGGGGAACAGCTTGACCGCGCTCGCGCCCGCGGTCCAGGCGGCGCGGATCTCGGTGGGCGTGAAGGCGCCGGGGTAGCTCGCGATCCCGTGTCGCGTCGCCGCCTCGATGACGCCAACGTCGACGGACGGCGAGACGACGAAGCGCGCCCCGGCGTCGACCGCCCGGTCCACCTCGTCGGCCGTCAGGACGGTCCCGACCCCGATGTCCGTGTCGTCAGGCACGCGCGCGGCCAACCGTGCGACGACGTCCAGAGCGCCTGCCGTGGTCAGGGTGAGCTCAACGCTGCGGATGCCGTTCTGCAGGAGGACGTCCACCACGGCCTCGGCTCGGGATGCGTCCCCGGCGCGCAGGATGGCAACCACCCGCGTCGTCGTGACGGCCTCGCTCAGCGGCACACGCGCGGTCACAGGAACCTGGGGTGCGCTCACCTGGTGGTCCTTTCGTTCGGCCCGCCGCGACCTCGCCGATGCGGTAACCGCCGGCGGGGCGGTTCACACCCCGCGCGTTCGACGCCCGCGGCGCGGAGGGACATCCGCCCGACGGAGGCCACCCGGGTGCGGCCGGGACCGACACGCGACGGTGGGCGTCTTGCCGGTGGCGCCGGGGCACAGAGGTGGAGACCGCGCAGGTACGGGGCGGCGGCCGTGCAGCACCTCCCGGTTGCGCGGTCGCGGGCTCCGCGGCCGGCCAGAACCCTTCCCCTTCCCCGGGCTCGCCCGGCACGGGTCGCACCCCGCCGATGAGCAACGATGGGCCCGACCGGCGACTGGGGAGGCCAGCACCGAGCCGCAGCGGCAGCTCAGGCCGCGTTTCGACCCTCGACAGGAGGACTCCCGTGGACGACGCGTCCCAGAGGCGACTGCGCAGCCAGGCCTGGTTCGACAATCCGCAGAACCCCGGTATGACGGCGCTCTACATCGAGCGCTACATGAACTGGGGCCTGACCCGCGAGGAGTTGCAGTCCGGCAAGCCGGTCATCGGCATCGCGCAGACCGGGTCGGACCTCGCCCCCTGCAATCGGCACCACCTGCAGCTGGCCGACCGCGTGCGCGAGGGCATCGCCGAGATGGGCGGGCTCGCCTTCGAGTTCCCGGTGCACCCCATCCAGGAGACCGGGCGGCGTCCCACGGCGGCGCTCGACCGCAACCTGGCCTACCTCGGCCTGGTCGAGGTGCTGTACGGCTACCCGCTGGACGGCGTCGTGCTGACCACCGGCTGCGACAAGACCACCCCGGCCTGCCTGATGGCGGCGGCGACGGTGAACATCCCGGCGATCGTGCTCTCCGGCGGACCGATGCTCAACGGCTGGTTCAAGGGCGAGCGCACGGGGTCGGGAACCATCGTGTGGAAGGCCCGCGAGATGCTCGCCGCCGGTCAGATCGACGAGGCGGGCTTCGTCGATCTCGTCGCCTCCTCGGCCCCCTCCCCCGGCCACTGCAACACCATGGGGACGGCGTCCACCATGAACGCGGTCGCCGAGGCGCTGGGCATGAGCCTGCCGGGCAACGCGGCCATTCCCGCTCCGCACCGTGATCGCGCCCGGATGGCGTACCTGACCGGCAAGCGAATCGTGGAGATGGTGCGCGAGGACCTCAAGCCCTCGGACATTCTCACCCGCGAGGCGTTCGAGAACGCCGTCGTCGTCACCTCGGCCATCGGCGGCTCCACCAACGCGCCCATCCATGTCAACGCCATCGCCCGGCACATGGGCGTTCCGCTGGAGGTGGCCGACTGGCAGCGCCTGGGCCTGAGGGTTCCGCTGATCGTCGACCTGCAGCCGGCCGGCAAGTATCTCGGCGAGGAGTTCTACCGCGCCGGCGGTGTCCCCGCCGTCGTCCACGAGCTGATGGCGAACGGGCTGATCCACGAGGACGCCGGCACGGTCAACGGCCGGTCCATCGGGGAGAACTGCCGGGCCACCGCCGCCGAGGACCGCGACGTCATCCGCAGCTTCGACCGCGCGCTGCTGCCCGATGCGGGTTTCCTCGTGCTGAGCGGCAACCTCTTCGACAGCGCCATCATGAAGACCAGCGTCATCTCCCCGGAGTTCCGGGAGCGCTATCTGTCCGACCCCGAGCACCCGGGCGTCATGCAGGGGCGCGCCGTCGTCTTCGAGGGGCCCGAGGACTACCACGCCCGTATCGACGACCCGGCGCTGGACATCGACGACACCTGCCTGCTCGTCATCCGCGGCGCCGGCCCGCTGGGCTATCCGGGCAGCGCCGAGGTGGTCAACATGCAGCCGCCCGCTGCCCTGATCAAGCAGGGTGTCCACGAGCTGCCGTGCATCGGTGACGGCCGGCAGTCGGGGACGTCCGGCTCCCCGTCGATCCTCAACGCCTCCCCCGAGGCCGCGGCCGGCGGCGGACTGGCCCTGCTGCAGACCGGTGATGTCGTCCGCATCGACCTCGTCGGGGGCCGAGCCGACGTCCTGCTGCCTGAGGAAGCGCTGGCCGAGCGCCGGCGCCGGCTCGAGGAGTCCGGCGGATATCCCATCCCCGCCTCCCAGACGCCGTGGCAGGAGATCCAGCGGTCGATGGTCGACCAGCTGGGCGACGGGATGGTCCTGCGCCCCGCGGTGGCCTACCAGCGGGTCGCGCAGACCCAGGGCATCCCGCGCGACAACCACTGAGCGCGGTGTGGATCAGGCCCTGCCGTGGCGGGACGGCTCCGGCGACGTCGGGGCGAGCAGGAGCGCGACGGCGTCCGTGGCCAGGCGCACGGAGCCCTCGCCCGATGCCCGGGCCCGCGGCCGCGGTGCGGAAGGTGACCTCGGCGACGGGGATCCCGCCGGGGACCAGCGCTCCGGCCAAGGAGGCCGCGTCCCCGCGTGTCGTCGAGCACCACGACCGGGCCGTGCCAGCCACTCCCCAGCGCTGCCTGCGTGTCCACGGCCGCGCGAGTTCCCGTCGGCGGCCTCAGCGTTCCACGACGTTGCGCAGGTCGCGGCCGGCCAGCAGGGCCGCGAGGTTGGCGGAGATGAGCTCGTCGGCACCGACGGGTCGCCCCCCGGCGGCGTGCGGCGTGAGAACGATGTCGGGCGCGTTCCAGAGCGGGGAATCAGCCGGCAGCGGCTCGCTGCTGGTGACGTCGAGGGCGGCCCCGGCGATACGACCTGCGGAAAGGGCCGCGACGAGCGCCGGCTCATCGACGGTGGAACCGCGGCCGACGTTCACCACGTAGGCGTGCGGGGGCAGCGCCGCAAGCCGGTCGGCGTCCAGGGCACGGGTGGTGGCGGAGGTCGAGGGCAGGATCATGACGAGGACGTCGGTCTGCCCGAGCTCCCCTCGCAGCTCCTCCTCGGCGACGACGGCGAACCCCGAGCGCTCCCCTGAGCTGCGCGCGACCCCGCGCACCCGGGCACCCAACTGCTCCAGCAACGGCGCGAGGGTCTGCCCGATGGAGCCGAAGCCCCAGACCAGGACGCGGGCACCGAGCAGCGTGGTCACCGGCCCCGCGGGGTGCAGCGGTTGCAGACCGCCGAGTTCGTCGGCCCAGCGGTGCTCTGCCTGCGCTCGGGCGGCGGCCGGCAACCGGCGCACCAGGGTGAGGACCAGGGCCAGGGCGTGCTCGGCGACCGGCTGGTCATGCAGTCCCGAGCCGGAGGTGATGACGACGTCGTCCGGAAAGCCCGCCGCCAGCACCGAGTCGGGACCGGCCGCCAACGTCTGTACCCAGCGAAGCCGGGGCATCCGGCCGGCCACGGCCCGGACGTCGGCGCCGGAGTTCCCCCACACCACCAGCGCCTCGGCGTCCAGCTGCTCGTCCGGCACCGGGGCCGAGGCGTCGTAGGAAACGGTCTCGACCCCTGGGGGCACCGCCGGGGCCAGCGGCAGCGAGTCCGGCAACAGGAGCTTCATCGTCGATCGTCGTCCTCCGGGCCGCGGTACGGATGGGTGGGTGCTCCGGTCGGCGGAAGTGGGCCCGCAGCCCGATCGGACGACGGGGAGGGCATCCCGCGGCTCACCCGACGACCGGCACGAATCATCGCTGCTACCCGCCGAGAAGTCGATGCCCGCAGCCGGTGCGGCCGCGGCTACGGTGCGGTGACGGCGGGCGAGGACAGTGCGGGAGCAGACACCTGCTGACGCGTTCCCGGGGAGGGCCACCCGATGGCGCAGACCGTGTCCCGGACCGCGATGTGCGACGAGGCGAGGGCGGGCGGCGATCCCCCGATCGCCGGAGCGCCGACGTCGGTCACCGCCTTTCTCGGGGGGGCGGCTCAGGGGCCCACCCACGAGGCCGTCCGCGTCGGCGGCGTCGAGGAATTCCATCGCATGTTCGGCGACCTCCACGTCCGCCATCCCATGGGCTACGCGGTACGGGACTTCTTCGCCAACGGCGGCACCACAGCCGTGATCGCCCGGCTGTCCGCGGCGTCGGCGGGGGCCGGTGGAGCGCTCGACCCCGCCGCGTACGCCGGCGACCGCAGCGCGCGCACGGGCAAGTACCTGCTCGACGGCCTGGACCCGGTCAACGTGGTGTGCGTACTGGGCAACGCGCGCGACGAGACCGTGCCCGCGGCCGTGTACGCGGACCTGCTGGCCTACTGCGTCGAGCGCCGCGCGTTCCTGATCGTCGATCCACCCGTCGAATGGCGACGCGACGAGCTGCTGGCCGACCCGGCGGCGCACGTTCGTGCTCTCGGCCTGACCGGTCAGGCGGCCCGGAACGCCGCGGTCTTCTTCCCACGCATCCTGTCCGCCGATCCGCAGCGCGGCGGACAGGTGGAGAGCTTTCCTCCGTGCGGGGCGGTCGCCGGGACGATGGCCCGCACCGATGCCGCCCGAGGCGTCTGGAAGGCCGCCGCAGGAGCCGACGCCGGGCTGGTGGGGACGGCCGGCCTCGCCGAGGACCTGACCGACGACCAGAACGCCGTCCTCAACCGGGTCGGCGTCAACCCCCTGCGCAACCTCCCGGCGGTCGGGCCGGCCGTCTGGGGTGCCGGGACACTGGCCCGCGCCGATCAGGCAGCGGACGCCTACGAGTACGTGCCGGTTCGTCGCACCGCACTCTTCCTGGAGCGCAGCCTGAGCCGGGGCCTCGAATCCGTCGTGTTCGAACCCAACGACGAGCGGCTGTGGGCACAGATCCGACGCGACGTCGGCGCCTTTCTCGACAGCCTGTTCCGGCAGGGCGCCTTCCAGGGCAGGACGGCGGCGGACGCGTACTTCGTGACGTGCGACCGGAAGACCACGACGCAGGACGACATCGACCGGGGCCTGGTCACCGTCGTCGTCGGATTCGCACCGTTGCGGCCCGCGGAATTCGTCGTCCTCCGGCTCCAGCAGAGGGCCGGACGGACGCCGCCCTGAGCCCGGCCGGCCGGAGGCCCCGGTCTCGGGCGCCCGGCCGGGGTAGGAGCTGCGGGCGTGATCCGCTCCGGGCAGGCGGCTCCCGGCCGGCGGTCTTACGGTGGCGGGCGCCGCGCTTCCATGCCGATGGGGGGACCTCCTGGCCGCGCCGAAGGGCACGCCAGAAGGCCGCGCCCGGGATGGGTCCGGCGCAGCCGGCACCGACGTGGCGCCTGACGACGGAGGTCGGCTGACCGGTGCCGTGGTGGTCGTGGCACTGGTGTCGGCCATCTCGGGTCTGCTCTACGGCTACGACACGGGAATCATCTCCGGGGCGCTGCTGCAGATCAGCGACGAGTTCGGCATCGGCAACGGTTGGGAACAGCTGATCGCGGCCTCCATCCTGGCGGGCGCGGTCGTCGGGGCCCTGGTGTGCAGCCGGCTCAGCGAGCGGCGCGGCCGGCGCCTCACGCTGCTGATCGTCGCCGGGGTGTTCATCGTCGGTGCACTCGCAGCGTCGATGGCTCCGGACGAGGTGACGTTGTCGCTGGCCCGCGTCGTGCTCGGTTTCGCCGTCGGTGGCGCCACGCAGACCGCCCCCGTGTACGTCGCGGAGCTGGCCCCGCGCAGACACCGCGGGCGCCTGGTGCTGTTCTTCCAGGTCGCCATCGGCGTCGGCATCGTCATCGCCACCATCGTCGGTGCGTCGGGCAGCGTGGGCTGGCGGGTGGCGATCGGCGCGGCGGCAGTGCCGGCCGCGCTGATGCTGGGGCTGATGCTTCGCCTCCCCGACAGCCCGCGCTGGCTGGTCAAGGCAGCTCAGGACGAACGCGCGCGGATCGTCGACCGCGTCGGCCGGCGGCGACTGACCCTGCTCACCCTGCCGGGATCGGCGCTGGCGCTGACTGTGCTGGGTACGTTTCTTCGTCACCGGAAACGACGGCAAGGCGCAGGTTCCCTACATCATCGCCACGCTGGTCACGTTCATGGCCTTCACCGCCGGCGGCATCCAGCTCATGGGCTGGCTCACCGGCTCGGAGATCTCTCCGCTGGCCACCCGCGAGGCCGGCGCGGCCGCGCAGTCGGCCTCGCCGTGGGCCACGAACCTCCTCATCACGTTGACGTTGCTGAGCATCATCGAGGCGATCGGCACCGGTCAGACGTTCTGGCTGTACGCCGCGTTCAACGTCGCCGGGTTCTTCCTCTACCGGCGCATGCCCGAGCTCACCGGCCGGAGCCTGGAGCAGATCGAGAGCAGACCGTCCGCGGGGCGCTTCCGGCCCGCCGATTTCGCCGAAGCTCGCTAGAGCAGGAGCCCGCCGGACGGTGGCGATCGTGACCCCGCGGGCGGGTGGAGTCACCCACCACGTCGGCGCACGGCACTGCCCTGTCGCCGGTGGAGTCGACGCCGGACGATCCGGGACGACCCAGGCGGCTCCCGGGGACAACGACCCTCAGGACGCCGACGCGCACCCGCACGGTCGACAGCGCCCTCGCCTGGGAGCGCGCGGCCTCATCCGTTCCATCCGGTGGTCAGGACGGTCCGGTGCCGGCGTCAGCCTCCGCTGAGCCGTCGGCTGCGTCGAGGTCGTCGAGGTCGTCGAATGCGCTGATCCCTTCCGGCGGTCGTGCGGCACCGAAGAAGGTGCCCTGGCCCGCGTCGCAGCCCAACGACAGCAAGAGGTCCACCTGCGCCTGAGTCTCCACGCCCTCGGCGATGACCGTGAGGTTCAGGAGGTGCGCGAGGGAGATCAGGGAGGCCAGGAGCTGGACGTCGAGGGAGTCCACCCCGCCCTCCCCCGGCAGTTCGCGAAGGAATGTCCCGTCGAGCTTGAGCTCGTCCAGGGGCAACCGCCGAAGGTAGATCAGGTTCGAGTAGCCGGTCCCGAAGTCGTCGATGGCCAGGCGGACGCCCATGTCCGCGAGCGCTTGGAGCGTGCGGCCGGTCAGCGGATCGGTGCCGATGACGGCGCTCTCGGTGATCTCCAGCTGCAGCTGCTGGGGGCGAAGTCCGCTGTTCGAGAGCGCCTGTCGGACGTCCTCGACGAGGCTCTCCTCGCGCAACTGGCGCGTGGCCAGATTGACGCTGACGAAGGGCCCGGAGCTGCGGGCCCCGAACCAGGCGAAGGCCTGCCGACAGGCGACCTGGAGCACGTGCCGCCCGAGCGCGACGATCGATCCGGACTGCTCGGCCAGCGTGATGAAGTTCTCCGGTCCCAGGAGACCCAGCCGGGGATGGTTCCACCTGACCAGCGCCTCCACCCCGTGCAGCGAACCATCGACGAGGCGGCGAAGCGGCTGGTAGTGCACCAGCAGGTCCTGTCGTACCAACGCCGCCGGCAGGGCGGAGGACAGCGAGTAGCGAGTGAGTTCCTGGGCATCGCGCTCGGGCTCGAACAGCGCCCACTGGCTCTTCCCGTCGGCCTTGGCCCAGTAGAGCGTCATGTCGGCGGCCCGGAGCAGTTCCGCCGGCGTGATCTCGGCGATCGAGCGCTCGACGACGCCGACACTGGCCGTGACCAGGACCTGCCGGGAACCGAGGCGCAACGGACGAGCCACGACCGCAAGGATCTCCTCGGCGAGAGCGATCAGCTCTGTACTGCCGGAGGACCCGGGCACCAGGACGACGAACTCGTCTCCGCCGAGACGGGCGACCGACAGTCCGCGGTCGCCGACCAGGGACTCGAGCCGGCGGGCGACCATCACCAGGAGGTGATCCCCCACCTCGTGACCGAGCGTGTCGTTGACCGCCTTGAAGCCGTCCAGGTCGAGGAAGCACAAGCCGGCTCGGGTGCCTGCTGCTGCCGTGGCGAACAGGTCGTCGAGCTGGGTCAGGAACATCTTGCGGTTCGCCAGGCCGGTCAGCGAATCGTGGTGCGCCTCGAACTCGAGTTGCCGCCGGAGCTCGCGCAGCGCGGTGACGTCGTGGATCAGCGCCAGCTGGTACCGGGGCAGGCCCTCCCGGTCGCGCAGCAGGGACACCGTCAGATTCGTCCACACCGACTCACCGTTGAACCGCTGGAACTGCTTCTCGAGCTGGAAGTGGTCCCTCTCGCCCCTGATCAGTTCGTCGTAGAGCTGCCACACCCGTTCGACGTCGGCCGGATGCATGAACTCGTTCACCGACCGGCGCCGGAACTCCTCGAGTGGATAGCCCAGCAACCGGACGAGCGCCGGATTGACGTCGAGTATGCGTCCATCGAGATCCCCGATGCCGATCCCGATGGTGGCCCCCTCGAACACCGCACGGAAGCGTTCTTCGCTGACGTGCAGCTCCTGGCGCGCCTGTTCCCTGGCCTGCGCCGCAGCCGCGAGGATGTCCTCCTGCTCGCGGAGCGCGCGCTCCTGCAGGGCGGAGCTGAAGCCCTCCGCCACCGCAGCGACGAGTTCCTTCCATCGACGCTCCGCCATCCGCGGACCACCGGCACCGTGGTTCCCGTCGGCGTCCATGGGTGAGGATGCCCCGATGGTGGCCGGGCACTCCCCGAGGAGCACGTCGAGGGTTCGCGACAACGACCGCGGGTTTGTGAAGTGCGCGTCGATCAGCGCAGCCCCCACCTCCATACCAACCGTCCGCGCGCAGCCCGACGCGTCCAGCAGGACGGCCTTCATGCGGCGCAGGAGCCCTACGAGCAGCTGCTCGACCTCCCCCTGCGGCAGCGGCACGTAGCTGGTGCCGGCGACGGCGCCGGCCCAGACCATCGCCAGGCGCTGCACCTCGCCGTCGTCGCCCGCGGCCCCGGTCCCGCCGGTGCTCGCCGGCGGTTCCTCCTCCGGCGACCTCACCGTTTGCGGCCCACCCCGGCGTAGCCCGTCGTCCTTTCGGGCTGCTGCTCGGCTGCCGCCGGGTCGTCGGGGCGCCAGAGCGGCAGCCACACCAGCCCAGGCTCCACGAGCTCGAACCCGTCGAAGAAGTTCTCGAGCTCGGTGCGGCTGCGCATGGTCATCGGCGTCGCGGTACGGCGGTAGAGCTGCCGGTGCGAGCCGGCCTTCTCGGGGCGGCCCTCGGCGCTTGCGTGCGACAACACCAGGTAGCTCCCCCCGGCCAGCCGGGCGCGAATCTTCTCGACCGCACCGTTCGGGTCGTCCTCGTCGGGCACGAAATGCAGCACGGCGACCATGAGGACCGCCAGGGGCTGGTCCAGGTCGAGGGTCGCGGTGAGGGACGGATGCTCGAACAACGCCTCGGGCTGGCGCAGGTCGGCCTGGATGACCGCCGTCCTCTCGTCGCCGCCGAGAATGGCACGGCTGTGGGCCACCGCCACCGGATCGTTGTCGACGTAGACGACGCGAGCCCGCGGATCGGCCTGCTGGGCCGCTTCATGCACATTGCCGACGGTCGGTATGCCGGAGCCGATGTCCAGGAACTGGGTGATGCCCTGCTCGGCGACGTAACGCACCGCCCTGCGCATGAACGCTCGGTTGCTCTGCATGATCGCCGGCAGGTCCGGCCAGAGCTCGATCGCCTCGCGCGCCATGCGTCGGTCCACCTCGAGGTTGTGTGACCCCCCGAGGTAGAAGTCGTAGACCCGCGCGGCGCTGGGCCGGGTCAGGTCCACCTCGGCCGGTGCCCAACTGGGACGTTCCATGCCCGCTCCCCACGTTCTCCTCGGCGCTCGGACGTCCGCGCTCCCCCGGCTGGACCGCCCATCCCAGACAACCGGTATCTGTACCGGAGATTCGGCCCGGTGAGGCCCTCCTGCCGCCTCCGACCGCAGATTGGCAGCGACCGCTGGTGGGCGGCTGACCGGCTGGCCCCCGGAATCGTCGGTCAGCGTCGGCCCGAGCCGAGCAGCGCACGGGGCGTTGGCAGGTGTCAGCGCGGTGCCCCGGCGGCGTGGGTGGTGCCGGATGGCGGCGCCGGCCCGAACGCGGTCAGGAACCGGTCGCGGACGGCGTCCATCCGCCAGACCGGCGCCTTCCCACCCGGCCGCATCCCGTCGTCCCAGCCCCAGTCGGAGATGCGCTCCAGGACCCCCGGATCGGAGGCGACGACGGTGACCGGCACGTCGTGCGTCGCGTCGGGGCCGCTGACGACCGGGCCGGGCTGGTGGTCGCCCAGCAGGACCAGCACCAGGTCGTGGTCGTGGTCGTGGAACGTCGTCACGAACGAGATGAGGCTGCTCAGCGAGTACTCGATCGACTCCCCGTAGAGCCTCTTGACCTGGTCGTCGTCCTGGAACGCCTCGGCAGGTGTCAGCCCCTCTGCCGGCATGCCGCGGTAGACCGAGCCGTCCCCCACCTCGTCCCAGCCGACCATGTCCGGCAACGGCGTCCACGGCTCGTGTGAGGTGACGAGGTCGATCTCCGCCATCACGGGCGCATGACCGGGCGCCAGCTCCAGGCGCTCGAAGGCGGCCAGCGTGTACTGGTCGGGCATCGCCGCGAAGCTGAACTTCGGCCCCTCGTAGCCGACGTCGTGCCGGTCGTAGTCCTCGTCGAAGCCGTAGAACGCCCGGCCCTCCGGCCACGGGTCGCGGTTCGACGGCACGTCCACGACCGTCCGCCAGCCGGCCCGGTGGAACGCGGAACCCAACGTGAGCCGGTCGGTGGAGAGCAGCTGGTCGTAGCGCTGCTGGCTGTCGACCCACAGGCCCGAGTGCAGCGTGGCGTGCGCCAGCCAGCTGGTGCCGCCGAACGTCGAGGAGGTCAGGAACGCGCTCCGTGCGGAGAACCCGGCGTCGTTCAGTGCTTCGGTGCCGTCGTCGAGCACGGCTCGGACGCCACGCGACAACGGGGAACCCTCCACCGCGACCCGCCCGTAGCTCTCGACGAACGCGAAGATCACGTCCTTGCCGCGGAGCCCGGAGAGCAGGTCCTCGGGCGCCGATGTGCTGTAGGGGTCTGCCGCCGCCAACTGCGCCCTGAACACCGGTCGATCCCGCAGGTTGGCGAGCGCATCCCCCACCTGGTCCGCCGCGAGCACCGCCGCACTGCGGGAGGCGACGGGCGCGAACGCAGTGAACTGCACGCCCAGCAGCGCGCACACCAGCCAGAGAGCGCCGAACGCCGCGGCGCCCCTGGCCGCCACCGCCCGGTGGCCCGCGGTAACCCGGAACGCCTGGACGACCGATGCGGTCACGGCCAGGGGGACGGCGATGGCGAGTACGACGGCACCCACTACGGCGGCGTGGGCCCACCCCCGCCCGACGGAGTCCTGGAGCACGCCCACGGCCGGCCCGAGCAGGCCCGCGTCGTTGACCGGGTTGAACGGCCGGTGGAGCGCCTCCCAGAAGCCCATGTCGAGCACCCGCACGACCGCGAGCACTCCGATCAGGACGCCGACGGGCACCGCGACCCCGCGGACCCGGCGCGGCGGCAGGACCAGCGCCACCCCCACGAGGACGAGTCCCTCGACCGGGATGCGGAGATAGGCCGCGACGGTGACGTGATCGAGCCGCTGGGGAGTCTCCAGCACGGCCCAGAGGAACGAAACGGCGAGGACGGTCGTCGCGGTCGACAGCGCGCCCCTCCGGCGTCCCCCCGCCGGCACCGGATCAGGCCACCGGGCGGCCGCGGACGGGACATGGCGCCTGCGCCACAGCTCCCACACCTCACGGCCGAACGACTCCGCGAGCAGCGCCGCCACGACGACGAGCAGGACGAGGACGACGCCGTGCGGCAGCAACCCCGAGGCCGCCGCGATCAGCGCCATGCCCTGGACGGCTGCCACCACCTTGCACCAGTAACGCGGCGGCAACGGGCTCCGCAGCCAGGGCAGAACCCGGCGGGCGACGACGAGGACGTAGTGCACCGATCCGATCGCGAGAACCCAGAGGCCGAGGGAACGGGCGGCGTAGGCACTGAGGACCAGGATCAGGATCGAGTCGACCTCCATGTCGAAGCGCGCGCCGACGGCCGACACCGTGCCGGTCCTCCGGGCCACCCGGCCGTCCACCGCGTCCAGCGAGAGGGCCACGACCGCGACAGCGGTCAGCGCGCCCACCGCCACGGGTCGTGCGAAGGAGTCCGCGACGAGCGCCACGACGCCGCCGACGAGCACGGACCGCGCCAGCGTGACCAGGTCGGCGGGCCCGAGCACGGCCGTCCGGGAGCGCCGCAGAGCGCGAGTGAGCAGTCCGACCGCCGCCACGCCGTAGGCCAGGCCGGCGAGCCCGCCGGCGCTGCCGAGCCCCACCGTGCCGGCAAGGGCGGCGAGGACCGCGACCTGGCCGAGCAGCCCGGTGAGTGCTCCCCGGTGAACCGTCAGCACGGCGCCTCCGTGTCGCTAGGTACGTCCCCATGACACGGAACGCGCGACGATGCGGTTCATCGGACGCGCCGAGGAGGTACGGCAGGTGGCACGAGACGCGCGGTCATCGTGGCGGTTCGGGCAGCCGCGCGGTCGGATCTGCGGCACGGTTCCGTGACGACCGTCCACGTCGTCCTCCCCGACGGCATCGACGACGACGCACGGCCCAGCGGCGGCAACGGTTACGACCGTCGGCTCTGCGACGAGCTCACCGCGTCGGGCTGGAACGTGCGCGAACTCGTCGTGCCGGGGCCGTGGCCCCGCCCGGGCAGGACGACTCTCTCCCGGCTGGCGCGAGCGGTCGCCACCGTGCCGGACGGCGGGCTCGTCCTGCTGGACGGCCTGATCGCCTCCGCCGGCGCCGCCGCCCTCGTGCCGGAGTCGGCCCGGCTGCGGCTGGTGGTCCTGGTCCACATGCCGTTCGGCGAGGTTGCCGTCGCGGCGGCCGCCGAGTGCGCCGTCCTGACCCATGCCCGCGCCGTCGTCGCCACCAGCGAATGGACGCGGCGCCAGCTGCTCGACCGCTACCGGCTCCCGCCGGGGAGGGTGCACGTCGCCCGGCCCGGGGCGGATCGCGGCGACGAGGCGCCCGGCACCCCGGGCGGCGGCCGGCTCCTGTGCGTCGCCGCCGTGGTGCCGCACAAGGGCCACGACCTGCTGCTCAGCGCGCTCTCCGGCATCGCGTCACCGTCATGGAGCTGCACCGTCGTCGGCCCACTCGACCGCGATCCCCCGTTCGTCGCCCGGCTCCGGCTCCTGTCCGCCGACCGGCTCCTGGCCGACCGGATCCTCTTCACCGGACCGCTGGCCGGTCCGGAGCTGCGCCGGCAGTACCGACGTGCGGACCTGCTGGTCCTGCCGTCCCGTCTGGAGGCGTACGGAATGGTCGTCACCGAGGCACTCGCCGTCGGGCTGCCGGTTGTGGCGGCCGACGTCGGTGGCGTGCCCGAGGCACTGGGACGAACCCCGGAGGGTCTCCCCGGGGTGCTCGTGCCGCCCGACGACGCCGACGCCCTCCGCGTGGCCCTCTGCACGTGGTTGACCGACGCCGGTCAGCGGGCCCGGCTGCGCCGGGCGGCACGGGAACGACGGCGGGCGCTGGAGGGCTGGGAGGCCACGGCGGCGCGGGTGGCCGAGGTGCTGGTCGCGGTCGGCGCCGAGCCGAGGCCGGTCGCCCGTGCCGACCCGGTGTGCGGGACATGAACGGCCGGTCGTGGGCGTGGGCGCGAGTGCTCGGCGGGGCCGGGATCCTCGCCGTCCTCGGCCGGCACCTCGGAACAGGCCCCTTTCTCGACGGGGTGCGCCAGATCAGCGTCTGGTCCCTGCTGGTCGCCACGTCGATCACGATCGGAACCACCGTGTGCTCGGCGTGGCGGTGGCAGACCGTCGCGCGCGGCCTGGGCGTCGGGCTGCCACTGGGCCGGGCGATAGCGGCGTGCTACCGGTCGCAGTTCCTCAACAGCGCGCTGCCCGGCGGCGTGGTCGGCGACGTCCATCGCGGCGTCCGGCACGGCCTGGATGCCGGGAACCTCGGCCGCGGTCTGCGCGCGGTCGGCTGGGAGCGTGCGGCCGGACAGGTCGTGTTCACGGTGCTCGCGGGGATTTCGCTGCTCGTCCTGGACTCGCCGGTGCGCGCGCCCATGCCTTGGGTCGCCGCCACCGCCGTCGCCGCGGCACTGGCCGTGGCGTTCCTGCTGCGGGCCCTCCCGCCGCTCGGGTCCTCCCGGCGGGCACGGGTCGTACGCGCCGCCCGCGCCGACATCAGGGCCGCCGTGCTCGACCGGCGGGCCTGGCCGGTCGTCACGGTCACCTCGGGCGCCGTGGCGGTCGGCCACGGCTGCGTCTTCCTGGTCGCGGCGTGGACCACCGGGTCGGAGGCCTCGCCGGCACGGTTGTGGCCGCTGGCGATGCTGGTCCTCCTGGCAGCGGCCGTTCCCCTCAACGTCGGCGGTTGGGGCCCCCGGGAGGGGATGGCCGCCTGGGTCTTCGCCGCCGCCGGCCTCGGCGCGGCGCAGGGTGTGGCCACAGCCACGGCCTACGGCGTGCTGGGCCTGGTGGCAACGCTGCCCGGTGCGCTCGTGCTCGCGGCCGAACGGATGACCCGCCGCCGGGACCGGCCCCCCTCGACCGGGGTTCCCCACGTCAGCGGTGCCGCCGACGTCCCGGTCGCCTGAAGGCCATTCCCAACCTGCCGGGCCGGGAGCATCCTGGGCCGATGGCGCACACCGCCGCGCAGAAGAGCATGGCGATCCCGCTGACGGCGTTCGCCCTCGGCGCCGTGGTGGCCCTCCTCGTGGGGGTGTTCGGCCGGGTGCACGACCCGACGCTCGAGGGCACGACCACCCTGGGCTACTCGACCGTCCTCGCGATGAAGACGGTGGTCGCGACCGTCATCGGCGTGCTCGTCGTCGTCCAGCTGGTGACGGCGTTGTGGATGTACGGCCGGCTCGGCATCCGGACGCCGTCCTGGCTGGGGACGGCGCATCGCACGACCGGGGCGAGCGCCCTCGTGCTGACCCTGTTCGTCGCCTACCACTGCCTGTGGTCCCTGGGCCTCGAGGTCGGGTCGCTGCCGGACGGCGAGCAGGTGAGCACCCGGACCTTCGTGCACGGCCTGTCGGGCTGCGCCGTCCTGGGGGCCGTCGTGGTGAAGATCGTCGCCGTCCGGTCTCGGCGGGCACCCGGATGGTTCCTGCCCGTGGCCGGTGGCCTTCTCCTCTCACTCCTCGTCCTCGCCATCCTGACGTCGGCCGCCTGGTACCTCGGCGTCAAGGGCTGGCCGAGCCTGGCCGGGTAGGGAGGACCGCATCCCGCCCCCTGCTCTCCAACGGCTCCGGGCAGGAGCTCGAGGTGAGCCTCGAGCCGCGGCTGTTCGACGAGCCCACGGACGCCGAGCTCGAGGTCTCCGAGAACGCCGAGGTGCCGCCCGCGGCGCCGGAGCTCAGGGGGTGGGACGCACGTCCTCCCCTGTCCGCGCCGATCCCGAGCCGACCGGTTGGTCCCGAACGCCCGAGGCGTCGAGCACGTCATAGCCGAGCAGGACGTCGTCGTCGGCCAGGAACACCGAGCGGTTGACCAGCCGAATGCCGTCCGCGACGCGGTTCACGCCGAGCGGGCCGACCGCCTCGATGCCCGAACCGATGATCGTCGGCGACAGCGAGACGACGATGCGGTCGACCGCGGCCGCCCGCAGCATCGAGGTGATCACGCGGCCACCCCCCTCGACGAGCAGCGACGAGATCCCGAGCGACCGCAGCAGGCGCAGCACGTCGTCCATGCGCAACCCCTCGGGCCCCGGCGCGACGTCCCGCACCGTGGCGCCCGTGGACGCGAGGGCCCGGCGGCGCGCCGGATCGGCATCGGGCCGGCAGAGGATCACGGTGGCCGCGTCGTCGGAGAGCACCTTCGCGGTGAGCGGAGTGCGCAACGTCGAGTCCAGGACCACGCGCAGCGGCGACGCCCCGGGCACCATCCGCACCGTGAGCTGCGGATCGTCCCGGAGCACGGTGCGTGCACCGACGAGGACCGCGTCACAACCGGCGCGCATAGCGTGGGACACCTGCCGTTCCCGCTCCCCACTGATCCACGTGGCGTCGCCGGTCCTGGTGGCGATCCGCCCGTCGAGGGTCTGGGCGTACTTGACGACGACGCCCGGCCGATCGGCGGAGGGCCGCAGCGAGCCCAGCAGGTCACCGACGTCGACCGGCGCAACGGGCAACTCGGCCAACCGTGGGCCGATCGACCGCAGGTGCCCGAGCCGTGCCTGCTTGGTCTCCAGATAGCCACGGTTGTGCCGGTTGGCGGCCGATCCCAGCGACTGCACCGACTCGACCGGGACCCCGTGCCACAGCAGTCCCCCCGCCTTGGCCGGATTGTTCGTCAGGAGCCGGACCGAGCGGACGCCGAGGGACCGCAGGATCGCCGCCGCGTCGCCGTAGTCGCGCACGTCGGCCTGCAGGCCCAGCCGCAGGTTGGCATCAATGGTGTCGGCGCCGGCATCCTGCTCGACATATGCCCGCAGCTTGTTGACCAGTCCGATCCCGCGCCCCTCGTGGCCGTTGACGTACAGCACGATGCCCCGTCCCTCGGACGCGACGATCCGCAGTGCCGACCGCAGCTGGACGCCGCAGTCGCAGCGGAGCGAGCCGAGGGCGTCCCCGGTCAGGCACTCCGAGTGCACCCGGGTCAGCAGCGACTCGCCGTCCCCGATCTCGCCGAACACCAGGGCGAGGTGCACGTGCCCCGAGGCGCTCTCGAACGCCCGCGCGGAGAACTCTCCGTACGGCGTGGGGATCGGCGCTGACGCCACCTCGATCGGTGCCGGGCCGACCGGCGACGGCGCGACGTCCATGGGCTCACTCCTCGTTGCTGCGTCAACCGGGATCACGGACGCTAGCGTCGCGCCGGTTCAATGTGCGGGGAAACATCGGGGAGTGAGGCGACGTGCACGCCGTCCGACTGCTGTTCGCGGGACCGCGGCAGATCCGGTTCGAGCCCCTGGACCTGCCCACACCCGACCCGGACACGCTGCTGGTGCGCACGCTGTACTCGGGGATCAGCACCGGTACCGAGCTGCTCGGCTACCGCGGTCTGCTGGACCCCGACCTCCCGGTCGACGACCGGATCGGGTCACTCGGCGGCACGTTCCGCTACCCGTTCCCCTACGGCTACAGCTGCGTCGGCGAGGTCGAGCGATCGGCCGGAACCGTGCCTCCCGGAACGCTGGTCTTCGCGTTCCACCCCCACCAGGACCGGTTCCTGGTCGGGACGGACGAGGCTGTCGCCCTTCCCGCGGGCACCGACCCGCGCCTGGCCACGTTGCTGCCCTTCGTCGAGACCGGGCTCCAGCTCAGTCTCGACGCCGGCCAGGTCGCCCAGGAGACGGTCGTCGTACTCGGTCTCGGCGTGGTGGGCGTGATCACGGCTCTGCTGCTGCAGCGGGCAGGCGCCACGGTGGTCGCTGCGGATCCGTGGGCCGAGCGCCGATCCCTGGCGGCCTCGCTGGGCATCCACGCGGTCGAGCCCGAACAGTTGCCGTCGCGCCTGCCCTCCGGAGGCGTGCCGCTGGTCGTGGAGCTCTCCGGCTCCCCCGCCGCGCTCGCCGGGACGCTGGACCTGCTCGCCCATGAGGGCACCGCCCTGGTGGGCTCCTGGTACGGCCGCCAGCAGGTGGAGCTGCCCCTCGGGGGCGCGTTCCACCGCCGCCGCCTGACGATCCGGAGCAGCCAGGTGTCGACCGTTCCCGCCGCGCTCACCGGCCGCTGGGACGTCGGCCGTCGCCGCCGGGTCGCCCTCGCCCTGCTCGGCGAGCTGCCGCTGCGCGCGCTGGCCACGACCGAGTACGCCTTCGAGGACGCGGCCGAGGCCTACCGGGCGCTGGACGGTCGTGAACCGGGGATCGTCCACGTCGCGCTCCGCTATCGATAGCGGCTATCAATAGCACCGTGTACGAGACCGGGACCGCGCTGCAGGTACGGGCCTTCCACGTCCTGCCCGGCATGCCTCCCCCGGAGGGTGAGCGGCACGCGCACGACTACCGGGTCGATGTCGTCGTCCGCCGGGACGACCTCGACGAACGCGGCATGGTGGTGGATCTGGACCTGCTCGACCAGGCACTGCGAGGCGCCGCCGCGCGGGTCGACGGCGCGGATCTGGAGAACATCGTCGATGTCGAGGCCGTGACCGTCGAGGTCTTCGCCCGGTGGGTGCACCGGGAGCTTGCGACCGCGCTGGGCGGGCTACCCGGCGCGACGCTCGCCGTGCGGATCTGGGAGTCGCCCGACGCGTTCGGCGGGTACACGGCGTCGCTGTGACCCGGAGGATCGCCCGGGCGCTGGTCGGTCCGATGCCCGTTCCGTTGGCCGACGCCCTGCGGCGGGTGCTCCGGCCGGGTGAGGGCGCTCGCCTGCCGGACCGGATGCGCCGGGCGGTCCTGCGCCGCCTCTACCGGGGTGGGATCCCGCGCGGGGTCTCGAGCTTCCGCCTGGTCGACAACGCCGGCGTCGAATTCGTCGCCGTCGACTCACAGGTGCTCGAGCAGCTGTACTGGTGCGGCGAGCAGGGCTGGGAGCCGGAGCTCCTGCCATGGTGGCGTGCCTTCTGCCGGCGCTCGCGGTCGGTCCTCGAGCTCGGCACGAACATCGGATACTTCGCGGTCCAGGGCGGTCGCGCCGCGCCGGGGGTCCGTTACGTCGCCGTGGAGCCGCACCCGTTGTCCGCCGAGATCTGCCGGACCCACCTCGCCCTCAACTCGGTGACCTCCGTCGAGGTCCTCCAGGCAGCGGCGGTGGCGGACCCCGCCGTCTCCTCCGTCGCGCTGCTCGTCCCGGCCGACCAGGCGGCGACGCCGACGGTCGCCTTCCTGTCCTCGGAGACGGAGCTGCCCGTGGACATGGCCATGAACGTCACCGCCGTCATCGACGTGCCCGCCATCGACGTCCGGACGCTGCTGGACGGCGTCGACCTGATCAAGATGGACGTCGAGGGGCAGGAGCACGTCCTGCTGGGCGCCATGCGGCAGCACCTCCGTCAGCGGCGGCCGACCCTGTTCGTCGAGGTCCTGCCGGGGACGGTGCAGCTGCGTGCCCTGCTCGCCGAGTTGTGCCGAACCGAGGGATACCGGTGTTATGCCCTGAGCCGGTGGGGGGCCGTCGAGCTCGACGGGGAACGGCTGGCCACGGCCCGGCTGATGGACGAGTTCGGATGCCAGGACGTTCTTCTCTGCGCCGGTGAGCTGCCGCCCCTGACCCGATGAACGGAAACGGCGGCCGCACGGAGGGACCGGCGACGCTCATGGGCTGGCTCGGTCGGAGTACGGTCCGCGCGGCCTCGCCGCTCGCCGTCTACTGGCTGAATGGTCGCCGTCCACGCGTGGAGCCCGACCGCCCGGATGTGGAAACCGGTCGTCCAGGTTCCGGGGCAACAGCCGCGGACCGCACGTGGTCCAGTGCTCCGGAGTCGGTGCGAGCCAGGTCCGCGCCCGGGGCGGGTTCCGCCGGCACACGGTTGCCGCACAACCAGCGCCCTGGTTGTCGGGGCGGTCCCGGAGTGCCGGTGCGGATGCCGACGAGCACTCCGTCGCGGTCCGGCGGCACCCTCGGAGCCTAGGACGCCAGAGGCTCAGCGGGCCGGCTTCCACTCCGGTGCCGTTCCAGCAGGAAAAAGCTGACGGGCACCCGCCTCGGTCCGATCGCCAGGTACGCCTTGCCGAGCAGCAGGTCCGGCGAGCCCGGCTCCAGGGCGACGACGTAGTCCCGGATGGCGCGCGCAACGCTGAGGCGGGGGTTCTGGGGGACGTCGTAGTCGAACAGCAGCGCGGGCAGGCGCGCACCGACCGGCCCCGAATGGACCGGCTCGACGCGGAAGAAGCCGAAGCGCTTGGGTGCCTCGGCGGTGGGCAGCGGCGCCCAGTCGCCGTCGAGGCCGTTCTGCCGGACCGGGCTGTTGTGCCCGAGCACCGCGTTTCCGCGCGCCGAGTCGCCGGCCGGATCGAAGCCTTTGAGGAACGTCCGGATGCGTAGGGCCTCGGCCCAGGCGGGGCGGTTGTAGCCCAGATACGGGGACCCGACGAGGGCGGACGGCGACGGCGCGACACCCGCGGCGAAGAGCCGTTCGAGGTCGGCCGGCGAGCGTCGGGCGAGCCGGCGGAACTCTCCGGAGGCCCGTATCGCCCCCTCACCGGGCATGACGACGCCAGTTCCCGAGCAGGTTCTCGGCGTTGCGGATGGCCAGCGCCACGATGGTCTCCATCGGATTGACCCCGACCGGACCCGGGAACAGGCTCGCGTCGGCGACGAACAGGCCGGTCGCCCCATGAAACTCCCCGAAACTGGACACGACCGCGCGCCGGGGGTCCTCGCCCATCCGCGCCGTGCCCATGAGGTGCACGCTGAACAGATCGAGGTCGGACTTCGCCACCGGGCCGGCGAGCAACGCGTCGAGCTCCCGGGGACTGCCGACCTCCGGCGCGCCGCGCAGCGGCAGCAGCACGCGTCGGGCGCCGGCCGCCAGCAGCGTCTGCGCGGTCAGCGTGATGCCGCGAACCACCCGCCGGGCGCCCTCGTCGTCGAGCTGGTAGCTGACGACCGGCCCCACCCCGGGGACGCTGCGGACCCGGCCGGTGGTCGTGTCCTCGACCAGGCAGCCGGCCACCACCATCCGGTTGTAGTCGGCCATGAGCTCGGCCAGCTCCGTCCCGTAGTGCGGGAGACCCAGGGTCACCAGGGCGGGCGGGAGGTTCGCGGCGGCGAGCAGAATGCCCTCGTCGAGGAACTCGCGCACCTGATAGGCCTGGTGAACTCCGTGCCAGCCACGCACCTCCTCGTCGAAGATGCCGATCACCCGCGCGTTCGGGTGCAGGGTCAGGTTCCGGCCCAGCCGTCCGGACGGCGACCGGAAACCAGAGCGACGGAGCAGCGTGGGGCTCTGCACAGCCCCGCCGGCCGCAACCACGACCGACGCCCGTACCCGCAGCCGCGCCCCGGGAGCCCCGTCCCGGGGCCCGAACCGCCCGACGATCCCGGTGGCCCGGCTGCCGATCCGCGTGATGCGCTCGACGCGGCAGTCGGCGTACAGCCGGGCGCCGCGGCTCAGCGCCCGGGGCACCTCTGTGACGAGCATGGAGCGCTTGGCGCCCGTGGGACAGCCCCACAAGCAGGCGTTGCAGCCGCAGCAGTGCAGCTGATTGCGGGTGTTGGCGATCAGCTCCCACCCGTTTCGCTCGGCCCCGGCGCGGAAGAGCTCGCTGTCCCGGCCGATCGACGCCGGGTCCTGGGGACCGACCGACAGCCGTCGTTCGACGCGCTCGAAGTACGGCTCCATCGCCTGGGGCGTGATCGCGCGCAGTTCCTCGCCGGCCCAGCGCTGCAGTACCCGGTCGGGGGTGCGGAAGCTCATGCCCCCGTTCACGACGGTCGACCCACCGACGCAGCGCCCCTCCGAGAAGGCGACGGGCGGCCTGCCGAACGCGGTCTGCGCGCCGCCGTCGCGGTACAGGGTGCGCAACGCGTGCGGAACGTCCACGGAGAACGATGCGGTCGGGTGGTAGCCCCCCTCCTCGACCACGACGACGTCGAGGCCGCCGTCCGCCAGCTCTGCGGCTGTGCTCGCCCCACCCGCCCCACTCCCGACGACCACGACGTCGCAGTCGACGCTGAGGTCGCCGGGCACGTCGTCGGCGACGACCAGTCCGCTCGGAACGGTGGCTGACACTGTGGACATCAGACCCCGGATCCCGGATCGAGCAGGAACGCGGCGCGCTCGCCGAGACGGATCTGCTGGCCGTAGCGCTCGATGCGGCGCGCCGCCGTCGCCCGGACATACGCCGCCGGGGAGTACCCGAGCGCCTCCTCGATCCGCGGCAGGCCGTAGTAGTGCAGCGTGAGCACGCCCTTCATCAGGGTGAGCAACGATCGGGTTCCCCGGGAACCGGCCGCCCGACGCCGGTAGTAGATCTCTGCCTGCCGGCGATCCAGGTCGACGAAACGCCGTCCGCGTCCCTCCCGGGTCAGCCGGGCGGCCTGGTCGAACACGGCGAACGACGTGAGCAGGAGGGCCCTCGTGCCCTTTCCCGTTGCGCCGAGGAACTGCTCGACGTTGCCGAGCAGGGCGGGCCAGACCGTGTCGAGCGACGGCTCCGGAGGGCACACGACATCCGCGAACGCGCGCAGCGTCCTCCGCTGTCGCCGGGAGAGTGCGTGGTCGGGCAGCCGCACACACGTCAACGTCCCGCCGGAACGACCCGCCCGTCAATCGGGTCGCGCGCGGTGGACAGCGGTCTCCGGGCCCGTCGGCGCCTTACGCCGACAGCGCGTCCGTCAACAGCGCCGCGAGCGCCTCCAACTGCACGTCGCCAGAGGACGAGGCCTCTTCCTCCGAGCCGTCGAGCGCCCGAGCGGCCAACCCCGCCTTGCTGTCGATCAGCTCGGCGATCCTGGCGTCGATCGTCTGGGCAGCGATGATGCGCCAGGCGGTGACGGGTTCGGTCTGACCGATGCGATGGCTGCGGTCGATGGCCTGGGTCTGTTCGGCGTCGGTCCACGACAACTCGGCCAGGACGACGTTGGAGGCGACCTGCAGGTTCAGCCCCACGCCCGCGGCGGTCAAGGAGCAGACCGCGATGGCGACGTCCGGATCCTTCACGAAGGCGTCGATGTTCTTCTGCCGCGCCGCCGACGTCTGGTCCCCGCGGATGGAGGAGAAACGGATGCCCTGCTTGGCGAAGGTCTCCTCCGCAGCGTCCATCACATCGACGTGCTTGGCGAAGAAGACGACCTTGCCGGCGCTCCGGGCGAGCTGGGCGGCATAGTCCGCGGCCAGCGGAGCCTTCGCCTGGCCGATGCGGCGCACCATGCTGAACACGTTCTCGCCGGTCGACGTGGCCGCGTCCTTCAGCTCCGCCCGGGCGACCCTGCGGACCAGTGCCTGGTCGATGCCCACGACGACCTCGGACGAACGGTTCGCGAGCGCGGTCTCGTACCGGGCCACCATCCGGCGCGCGAGCTCCTGCTCGGCCGCCCGGATCGACCGGCCGGCGGCCCCGTCGAGCTCCACCGGCAGATCGGCGATGCGGCGGGCGGGGATGTCGGCAGCCACGTCGATCTTGCGGCGCCGCACGATGCCCATGTCGATGACGCACGCTCGGGCGGCCGGGTAGAACCCGGGGTCGGCCGGCGTCAGGCCGGTCTCCTCCAGCGCCTCCATGAGCTCGCCCAGGGGCTTGGTCTCATCGATCCAGCCCAGGAACTGCCAGATGGCACGGAAGTCGTCGATGTCGTTGATCAGTGGGGTGCCGGTCAGGGCCATCAGCAGCGGGCGAGGCGTCCGGGACCGGATGCGCTCGGAGAGCTCCAGCACGTGCTGGGACCGCTGTGAGTTCTTGTGCTTGATGAAGTGCGCCTCGTCGACGACCCTGCCGCGGAAGCCGAAGTCGCCGATCCACCCCACATGGCGGTCCAGCACCTCGTAGTTGACGACGACGATGTCGGCGAAGCCGTCGATCGTCTCGCCGTTGCCGTGGATCACGGTGGCCGGGCGGTGCGGCGTCCAGCGCCCGGCCTCGCGAGCCCAGTTGGTCTTGACGACGTTCGGAACGACCACCAGCAGCGGATACGCCGTCGCCGCCTCGGCGGCGAGCAGTGCCTGGGCCGTCTTGCCGAGGCCCGGCTCGTCGGCCAACAGGAAGGTCCGGTGGCCGGAAGCGGCCGCGGCCACCACCTGCGCCTGGTGCGGCATCAGCTCCAGCCCACCGGGCGCGTGCAGGGAGGATGGTGCGGGAAGGGCCATGCACGCCGAGGCCCCGCCACCGGCGCGCTCGAAAGAGTTGAAGAGCGGATTGAGCAGCTCCCATCCGGCCAGCCGGCGCGGGCGGGCGGTGCTCTGCCGGGGGGCCGAGAAATCGGGCGCGAGAAAGGGGTTGGCCAGCTGTCGGGAGACGACCGACTGGGGCACGACCCGACGCTCGGTCGCGGCGGAGAACGGCGTGGGTTCCGTCGGGGGAACCTCGTCGGCGACCGGCTCGATACCGACGGCGCGGAGCATGTCGTGCTTGAGCGACCTGGCGGCGTCGGAGACGACCGCATCCCCCGTCAGGAGCGCGAGCAGCGCGGAGTCCCGCACTGCGGTCTTGGCGAGGATCGTTCCGATCCCGTCGAGGCGCTTGAGCTGCTCGGCCCGGTGAGCGGGACTGCTCGTCACGTCGCCGCGGACCCGGGCATGTTCCTCGCGCACCATGAGTGCGACCACCTGGAACTTCGTGCGCACCGCCGGCGTCACCGAGCCGCGCTGGGCTGCCGCCTCCACCTCGCGCACGACGCGGGCGAGCACCGAGATGACGTCGCGGTCGCGGGCGCGAGGCTGGTTTCGCGGGGCCGGACGGCGAGTGCCCGTCTGACCCTGGCCTCGTCGAGCCACGAACTCCTCCTTCGGAACGTCCGGCACGGTTGCACCGGCGCGATGCCGCACCCATCCCTCGGTTGGGACGATCGATGTCGCGAGGGGGGCCTGGCGGCCGCCCCGACGCGACGTGACCCCACGGATCTGCAAGAGATCGATGCCCCGGTGGCGGAGAGCCCGCCCACGGTGGGGACCTACGGCCACCAGTCGATGGCCTGGCATCTACCGGCCCCGGGAGCGTAGTCGCCCGACCGGCGACCTCTTCCGGGGTCGATGCTGAACCCATGCTAGCGCCCGTCGACGCCTTCGGGGCAGCGGCGCGACCTGGGGGTCGACACACGCGTGAGCAGGAGGACCGATGGGGCCGATGAGAGCCATGAGGCCGATGTCGATGTGGATGGTCGTACGACCAACGTCTGGTAGCGCCTGCGACCGACGTTCGCCCAGAGTCGCGGCACTGCGCGCGCTCGCGCCGGCAAGGTGGCACACGGAGGCACCGATGAGGGTCCACGCTCGCGGCACTGCCCGTCGCGATGCCGGCGACCCGCCTCGCCTCGCCCCGCCCGCCACGGCGGCGGCGCCGGGGGCGGTAGCGGTAGCGCGGTCGAGGCGGCTGCGCCACCATCACGAGCCTCTCCGCCGCATGGCCACCGGCAATCGCGCGGGCCACCGGCTCGATTCCTCCACGGTCACCGCCTTCGCGGAGACGTCGAACGCAGCGGCACGACCCTCGACCCGCGCACCGAGCCCCTGACATGTTCCCCCCTGCCGGCGCCGGTCGGCTGAGGGCCGACCTCGAGGGCGATCACCCCCGATTCGACCTTGCGCATCGGAGCACCGGCATGGAACAACCACCGCAACGGGAAACCGACGGGGAGCGGAGAACAGTGGACGAGGCAGGAGGGACCGCCGGGCCCGTGCCCGTCCTCGGGCCTCTCCCACCGCGAGCCCTCGAGTCGTCGCCGTGGACGAGCCTCGTCGAGGGTGCGGCGGACAGGGAGTCCCGTCGGCGGACACCGACGGTGGGGCGGGTCGTCGGCCGCTTCGTCGCCGCCAACCTGGTGGGCGTCGTCCTGCTCCTCGCCGGCAGCGTGTGGGCCAGCCGTCAGGCGGCGCAGGACGAGGCGCTCTCCGAGGCCCGGCACACCGCGGACCTGATCGCCACCCTCCTCGTCGAACCGCACATCGGGGACGATCTCCCGGCCGGCGACGCACAGGCGGTCGCCCGGCTGGACGACGTCCTCCGGGGTCGGCTGGCTTCGGCGGAGGTCATGCGGGTCAAGATCTGGGCCCCGGACGGGCGGATCGTCTACTCCGACGAGCCTCGACTCGTGGGGGCGCAGTACCCGTTGAGCAAGGAGGACCAGGAGGCACTGGAGGACGGCGTCACCCGCGCGGAGCTGAGCGACCTCAGCCGGCCCGAGAACCGGTACGAGCGCTCGGAAGGGCAGGTCCTGGAGGTGTACCGGGTGATCCGTACGCCCTCCGGCGCACCCCTGCTGTTCGAGACGTACTCCTCCTACGACGAGGCGACGTCCCGCGAGCGAGACATCTGGTTGCGATTCGCGCCCATCTCGGCCGGCGCGCTGCTCATCCTGCTGCTGCTGCAGATACCGCTGGCACGGCGGATGGTCGTCCAGCTCCGCGCCGGCCAGCGGGAGCGGGAGCAGCTGCAGGCCCGGGTCGTGGACACGTCCACCGAGGAGCGCCGGCGCATCGCCGGGAGCCTGCACGACGGAATCGTCCAGGACGTCTCCGCATCCGCTCTGCTGGTCGCGGGGGCCGCCGACCGCCTGCGCAGCGGGTCGACCGGGCGATCCGCCGATGTGGCCGACGTCCTGGGGCAGGCCGCCACCGCCCTGCGGGAGTCCGTCGGCTCCCTCCGGTCGCTGCTGGTCGAGATCTATCCGCCCAATCTGAGGCAGGCAGGACTGGCCCCGGCCCTGGCCGACCTCGCCGCCCGGCTGCGCCCCCGCGGCGTCGACGTCCGCATCCACGTCCCCGAGTCCCTGGACCTGCCTCCGCAGACGGCGACCCTGATGTTCCGGGTCGCCCAGGAGGCCCTGCTCAACGTCGCCAAGCACGCCGACTCGTCGACCGTGGAGGTCACCGTCACCGAGACCGAGAGCCGCCACCAGTTGCAGATCAGCGACGACGGGATCGGCTTCGATCTGGCCGACGTCCGCCAGCGACCGCGCCAGGGACATCTCGGTCTGAGCCTGCTCACCGATCTCGCCGCGGCCGGGGGTGCGGATCTGGCCTTCCGCACGGCTGCCGGCGACGGCACCTGCCTGCGTCTGGAGGTGCCCCGCCCATGACCGGTGTCGCGGTCATCGACGTCCTTGTGGTGGACGACCACGCGCTGATGCGGGCAGGACTGCAGGGGCTGATCGACGGCGCCGAGGACATGCGGGTCGTCGGCATGGCCGGTGACGGCGCCGAGGCGCTCGACCTCATCCCCCGTTCCTCGCCGCACGTCGTCCTCATGGACCTCTCCATGCCCGGCATGGACGGCGTGACGGCCACCGGTCGCATCAGCGAAGAGCATCCCGACACCGCGGTGCTCGTGCTGACGTCGTTCTCCGACCAGGCGCGGGTGCTGCAGGCCCTCGACGCCGGTGCGGTCGGCTACGTGCTCAAGGACACCGATCCGGCGGACCTCCTCGATGCCATCCGCGCGGTGGCCCGCGGGCAGTCCCCGCTCGACCCCCGGGTAGCGCGGACGGTTCTGCACGGGCGGCGAGTGGCGGCGCCCGCACCGGCGGTCGAGCTGACCGAGCGCGAGCACGAGGTCCTCGCGCTGGTCGGCCGCGGTCTGGCGAACAAGCAGATCGCTCGCGCGCTGGGCATCCGCGAGGCGACGGTGAAGGCGCATCTCACCAGCGTGTTCCAGCGGATCGGCGTCCGTGACCGCACGTCCGCCGCCCTGTGGGCGCAGAAGAACCTCCCCCGCCCCCGGGTTCGGTAGAGCGACTCCCGGACTCCTAACCTGGCAGCAGTGAGCACGGACCAGGACGCGGTGTCGGCGGGTGTCGGTTTCCGCTCCGAGCGAGGCCCGGTCCTCATCGGCATCATGCTGTCCACTGCCCTGGTGGCCATCGACGCGACGGTCATCGCCACCGCCGTCCCGTCGATCGTGGGCAGCCTCGGCGGCTTCGCCGAGTTTCCGTGGCTGTTCTCCGTCTACCTGCTCGCGCAGGCGGTCACCGTGCCCGTCTACGGCAAGTTGGCCGACGTCTTCGGGCGCAAGCCGATGATGCTGTTCGGGATCGGCCTGTTCCTCATCGGCTCCGTCCTCTGCGGCGCCGCGTGGAGCATGGGCTCGCTGATCGCCTTCCGCGCGGTGCAGGGCCTGGGCGCCGGCGCGGTCCAGCCGATGTCGATGACGATCGTCGGCGACCTGTACTCCCTGAAGGAGCGGGCGAAGGTGCAGGGCTACATCGCCAGCGTCTGGGGCGTCTCGTCGGTCGTGGGCCCGACGCTCGGCGGGGTCTTCTTGGAGTACGTCAGCTGGCGATGGATCTTCTTCGTCAACATTCCGCTCTGCCTGATCGCCGCGGCGACGATCGGCCTGCGGTTCCACGAGCGAGTCGAGCGGCGACGCCCGCGGATCGACTACGCCGGGGCCGGGGTGCTCACCATCGCCCTGACGCTGCTGACCCTCGGCGTGCTCGAGGGCGGCCAGGCCTGGGCGTGGGCATCGCCGCAGAGCATCGCCGTCCTCGCCGGCGGGGCCGTGCTGCTCGGGGTGTTCGTGCTGGTGGAGCGCAAGGCGGCCGATCCCGTCGTGCCGCTGCGGCTGCTGCGCAATCGCCTGCTCGTGGCGACGAACCTCGTATCGGCCTGCGTGGGCGCCGTCCTGCTGGGGCTGACCTCCTACGTGCCGACGTTCGTCCAGGACGTCCTGGGCACCGGCCCCCTGGTCGCCGGGTTCGCGCTGGCCGCCCTCACCCTGGGCTGGCCGATCTCGGCATCCCAGGCCGGTCGCATGTACCTGCGGGTCGGCATCCGGTCCACCGCCCTGCTCGGCGCGTCCGTCGTGGTCGTCGGCTCGTCGCTGCTGCTGCTCCTCGGCGGGTCCTCGAGCGTGCTGCAGGTGGGTGCCACGTCGTTCGTGATCGGCCTCGGGATGGGGTTCACCGCGGCGCCGACGCTCATCGCCGCGCAGTCGGCTGTCCAGTGGCAGGAGCGGGGCGTGGTCACCGGCACCAACATGTTCTTCCGCAGCGCCGGCAGCGCGGTCGGGGTGGCCGCCTTCGGCGCGATCGTCAACGCGACGCTCGGGGGGTCCGGGACCGACGGCGACCGGGTCGGGCCGGTGGCGCTCACCGCCGCGGTGCACAACGTCTTCCTGGGGACCGCGGTCCTGGCCGTGGCGATGCTGGCCGCGGTGCTGCTCATGCCACGCAACGCCGCCCGGGCCCCGACGCGGGAGTTCAGCGAGGGAGCGGCCCTCTGAGCTGCGAGTCGGTCGCTTCGCCGGCCTCGTCCGGGCGCCTGCTCGACCGCCCGTCGAGGAACGCCTGCCACTCGGCGCGGCCACTCGCCGCGCGTCCCGACATCAGCAGCAGGAACACGACGGCGGCCAGGAGCACCAGGAGGACCAGGCCGGTGACGATGACCTCCCAGCCGAACAGCGGGGGAACGGTCAGGTTGCCGGGGTCCGGCGCGGCCATGCCGGGAGTCAGGGCGGGCGTCATGGGTCGAGGGTCGGCCACCGTCGCCAGCGTCGGCATCCCCTGCGCCCGTCCGGTCACCCGCCTGAGCGACGTTGCGCACAGCAACGGCCAACCACCCGGGCCACCGGTTGGGGCGGTGGCCTCGCCCTACCGGGTGATGCCCGTACCGGAACCGGCAGGTCAGCTCATCGGAGCCCCGTAGCGTTGTTTTCTCGCGTACGGGACTGCGTGGGGAGGCAGGTGGGATGAGCGCGGAGCTGTCCACCGAGGACGAGGCTTTCAGCCCATTCCGAGCGGGCGAGCCGGATGGGCACGGGCGACCGAACCTGTCCGGAGACCTGCCGGCCGTCTTCCAGGCCGCGCCGATGTTCCGGCGGGCCGCCCTCGGATACGACCGCTTCCAGGTCGACACCTACGTGCAGTGGGCCGAGGACGAGCTGGCCACGGCGGAGCGGGAGCGGGAGCGCCTGCTGACCCGTCAGGTCGAGACCCGGGCGGCGCTGGAGGACGCCCGGCAGCTCCTCGCCCACTCGTCGAGCGGCGCCGAGCTCCTGCGGATCTCCGGCCGGATCGGGTCGATGCTCGCGGCCGCCGCCGACGAGGCCGAGGGGATGCGGGCCGAGGCCGAGGGAATCCGGGCCGAGGCCGAGGGGATGCGGGCCGAGGCCGGGGCCGAGCGGGCCGCGGCGTCGAAGGCGGCACGGTGCACCGTGGCCGAGGCGGAACGGGTGCTGGCCGAGTCGGCAGCCGAGGCGGAACGGATCGTGGCCACAGCGGCCGCCCAGGCCGGTCAGACCATCGGCGCCGCCGAGCAGATCCGCAGCGAGGCCCGCGTCGAGGCGGCGGCTCGCCGGGAAGAGACCGCGGCCCTGCACGTCCGCGCGGCGGTGGAGGCGCAGCGGCTGCGGCAGGAGGCCGTCGAGGAAGCCTCCGCAGCTCGGGTGCAGGCCCGCTCCGAGATCGTGGCGATGCTGGCTGCCGGACGCGAGGAACGCCGCCGTGCGGACGACGCCGCGACGGCGCTCCGCCAGCGCCTGGACCTGGACGCCTGGACGCGGCGCGCCGCCGTGCTGGCGGAGGTGGACGGCCTCGAGCTCCGGCGGACCGCCCTCGAGGCGGAAGTGGAGCTGCTGGCCGCCCCCCTCGCGGCTGCGCCCGGCCACCGCCGGCACCTCCCGCTTCGTGGGCTCCGCGACCGGCTCCGGGTGCCGGGGCCACTCGCTGCGGCTGCCCTGATCAGGGGGCGGAGCGCTCCATTCCCCGGTCGACCGCCTCGATGAGCCGTGGGCGCAGCTCCGCCGCCGGGATGATGTCGTGCACCGAGCCCACCCGGCGGGCGCGCTCGATGTCGTGGACCGCCTCGAACTCGGCGGCGACCTCCCCCAGCTTCTCCGAGCGCACGGCCGCGCGCAGCGTCGCGAGCTCGACCCGCAGGTGTGCCTGGTCCACCGGGTCGGCGGTGGCGGCCGCGGCCTCCAGCTCCCGCACCCGTACGTCGGCGGCGGTTCGCTTGTCCACCTCCCGGGTGAAGACGACGGCGGCGGCCGGCGCGCCACCGAGCACCGACGCGTAGGACCCCTCGACGGCGATCACCTGCATGTTGTCGTTGAGGACGCCGGAGAAGACGACGAACGCGCCCCCGTGATAGCGGGACACCAGGCAGAAGACGATCGGTCCGTCGAAGTTGACGATGGCCCGGCCGATCTCCGCGCCGTACTCGAGCTGCAACTGGCGGAGCGACTCCGGTGACCCGTCGAAGCCGGAGAGGTTGGCCATCACGACCAGCGGCCGGTTGCCGCTTGCGGCGTTGATCGCCCGGGCGGTCTTCTTCGACGAGCGCGGGAACAGGGTGCCCGCCGTCCACTGGTCCGGTCCGTCGGCGGGAACGCTGCCGCGCCGCGGCACCGGCCGGGACTCGATGCCGATCACGCTGACCGGCTGACCGCCCAGGTGGGCGTCGAACACGACGGACGTCTCGGCGTCGGCCATGCCGGCCCACCGCTCCAGCGGCGGATGGTCCTGGTCGGTGACCGCGCGCATCACCGTGCGGATGTCGAACGCCTTCTTCCGCTCGGGGTTGGCCGTGGGAGAGAAGATGTCGCCGACCGTCGTGAAGTCGCTGGCCGGGTGCTGGTGCGGGAACGAGCGCACGTCGCGGTCGCGCGGATCGCCGGTCTCCGCGCGCCGCGGCCACCGCTCCCCCGGCGCGACGTAGGCGTGCTCGTAGTGGTTGAGCAGCAGCTCGCCGGCGGCCAGCAGGTCCGGCGCCCAGTACTGCGCCTGCCCGTTGGGCCCCATGATCCGGTCGTAACCGCCGATGCCGAAGTTGTCCTCGGCGGACACCCCGCCCGCGTAGTCCAGTGAGTGCTTGCCCGTCAGCACCATCGCGCTGTCGGGTGTCATGACCAGGATGCCCTTGGTGTGCATCAGCATCGTGGCCTCGGCGTTCCAGTACGGCTGGGCGCCCACGTTGATCCCGGCGACGACGACGTTGATCTCGCCGCCGGCCTGCGTGAAGTCGATGATCCGGCGCAACGCCCGAGCCACCCAGTCCATGTTCTCGGTGCCGCTGTCCATGGAGATGCGGGCGCCCGAGGACAGCGCGAACCACTCCACCGGGATGCCGCGCTCCTCGGCGAGGTCCAGCGCCGCCATCACCCGCGCGCACTCCGGTTCGGCGACCGTGCCCAGCGCCTTGGTGGGGTCGCCGAACAGGACCACCCGGGTCATGCCCTCCGGATAGCGCGACGTCGGTGTGGTCACCAGCCCCGCGACGATGCCTGCCTTGTTCCGGCCCGGCGGCCGCTCCACGGGCACCAGCCGGCCCGCCTCGTCCAGGTCGTGCTCCACGAACGATCCGCCCGCGCCGGCCAGCATCGGCGCCAGCTCGTAGGGGTAGACGGCACCGCGTGCCCGGGAGCTGAGCACCTTCTCGGTGTACTCGTCGAGTGGGCGCATCGGCTCGGTGGGCCGCTCGGTCAGCTCCATCCGGACGCCGGTGCCGGGCCGGTAGGAGAACCGCAGCGCCACGTCGGTCGGGGCGCCCCCGGCCTCGGGCTGCAGCCGCGCGATGAGCATGATCTGGTCCAGTCCGGCGCCGACCGTCATCGGTGCGAGCGTCCTGGCCACCACGGCCAGCTGCTCGAGCGGCAGCTCGATCGACGGCCAGGCGTACAGGAAGATCCGGTTGTGCTCCAGGGGACGGCGGGACCGCCGCTGCCCCTGTGCCCGGCGGATGCCGTCGAGGCAGGCGGTGAGCTGCCGTTCGACCGTGGGGAAGCCGAGCACCTGGCCGTTCTCGTCCAGCAGCGCCGTCGCGTCCCGTACCTCGGCCATGGCGATCAGCCGTTCATCGCTCGGATTGCCCTTGGCGAAGACGTGCAGCAGGTAGATGTCCTCGGCGGAGGGCAGCCGTGCGCCGTCGAAGTGCTTGAGCCGCCAGAGGTTGAGCCGCTGTGCGGTCAAGGGGTGCAGACCACGGATGATCGCGTCCTCGACCAGCCCCTCCGCCCGGGGGCGGAAGGTCACCGTGTCGACGTCCCCGTCCGGGGTGCAGACGGTCACCGTGACCCGGCGGGCGTTGTTGGCCGGCGGCAGGCCCGCCAGCAGGTCTCGAAGCAGCGCCGCCATCTCGTCCCCGCCGGCGGGCCGGTCGGGCCACGAGACGTAGAGGTCGATCAGCAGCCGCGAGGACGGGTCGGGAACGTCCGCCACCGCGTCCCGCAGGGCTGCCAGTGCCGTCGGCAGGGCATCGATGTGGATCATCAACGCCGTCAGGTGCAGCGGGAGGCCGTTGAGCTCGTAGTCGGCCGTGACGCAGGTGTGGCCCTCCAGCAGGGTCGAGCGGACGTTCTGCAGGCTCCGGCTGCGGTAGTAGCGCCGCGTCAGGATCTCGACGATGGGGTCCGGCCGGCTCGTCGGCCGGTCGAAGCGCTGCGCGAGCAGCTTGATCAGCGGTTCGGGGCTCGCGACGAGTGCCTCGATGCGGGCGTAGTCCGCGCCGCTCGGCTGTCCCTCCTCCGCCGCGTCGAGCTCGGCGAGCAGCCGTCCCGCCTCGTCGAGGATCTCCTCCCGAGCGGCCAGGACGACGGGCTCCTCGAAATACCGGTACCGGACGGCGCGCGCCAGGTCACCCACCGCGGGATAGCGGAGCTGGGTGGCCACCACGAGCCGGTCGAGCACGTCGGCGACCTCCGACCGGGTGGCCGTGGGAGCCGGAACCGAGGTCAGCCACCGGTCGAGCAGTGCGAGGACGGCGGGCAGCTGGTCCCCGATCCGCTGCTGGGCCAGGAAGAGCCGATGGACGGCGTCCTCGAGCCCGGGTCCCGGGTCGAGGTTCCCGACGCCGTAGTGCAGCAGCGCCCGGGACAGCCGCTCACGGAAGTTCTCGGGCAGCGCCTCACGCTCGACGTCGAGGGAGTGCAGGTAGGCGTGGAAGTACTCGCGCGGGCTGTGCACCTGCTGGTCCGCGTCCTCCTCCTCGATCGACGGCCGGTTGCGGGACAGCTCGCACAGGTCGGCGAAGGTGGTGAGGACGGTCAGCTCGCCGCGCAGCAGCTGGGGGTCGTCGACCGGCAGCTCCCCCTGGGCGGCCCGGTACTCGGTGACCAGCTGCTGGGCGTAGCGGCGGTCGACGTCGTATCCGGTGATCAGCGCCTGGAACGCCGCCAGGAGCGACAGTGCGCGGTCGCGGAGGGTGCCGGCCCGGGCGTCCGCCGTGGGCAGCTCGATCCGGTCGCCGGACGCCTCCTCGACGTCCCCGCCGGCCCGCTCCAGGTTCAGCAGCGGGGCACCGGCGTCGACCTGGGAGTTGGCGGCGGCCAGGATCTCGCGGACCCGGCCGGCGAACGGTGCCCGGATCGCCGTCTCCATCTTCATGCTCTCCAGGACGGCGACGGTCTGGCCGGCCTCGACGTCCTGGCCGACCGCGACACGGACCGCCACCACGACCGACGGGGCCGGGGCGCGCACCACTCCCCCGGCGTCACGCGTCACCCGGTGCGACACCCCGTCGACCTCGACCAGGTGTGAGCCGACGGCCGGCACCGACACGACCGCGAAGCGCCGGCCGCCGATCGTGAGCCGGCTCTCCAGCTTGCTCAGCCGGTCGACGTCCACGTCGGCGTAGCGACCGTCGAGCTCGACGCGGTACCGGTCGAGGCCGATCGTGGTGACGGTCAGGCGGTAGACCTGGCCCCGATAACCGAGCTCGAGCGTGCGCCCCACCTCGTGCCGCGCACGGGGACGGCCGCCGCGCGCCGAGGCCAGGAAGGCGGCCCGTTCGAGCGCCTCCTCCTCGTCGGCGGCGTCGATGGCCACCTGCACCAGGGCGGCGTACGCGGTCGGGGCCGCCTCGGTCGTGCCCACCGTCCCCGTGCGGTCGAGCCAGCCCGTGTCCGCCGTGCCGGCCACCACCTCCGGCCGGTCGAGCAGGTCGAGCAGGAAGGACTTGGTCGTCGTTCCGCCGCGCAGCACGACGGTGGTCTCGCGCAGCGCGACGCGCAGCCGGGCCAGCGCCTCCGGACGGTCACGCCCCCAGGCGATGACCTTGGCGACCATCGAGTCGTAGGCGGGCGGGATGACGTCACCGACGCTCATGCCCGTGTCGACGCGGACGCCGGGGCCGGTGGGCAGCCGCAGCAGCTCGACCTCACCCGGTGCCGGCGCGAACCCCTGCTCGGCGTCCTCGGCGTTGAGCCGCGCCTCGACCGCGTGACCGAACTCGGTGGGCGGGTCGCCCTCGAGCCGGCCCCCGGCCGCCACGTGCAGCTGCAGCTTCACGATGTCGAGGCCGGTGGTCTCCTCCGTCACCGGGTGCTCCACCTGCAGCCGGGTGTTCACCTCGAGGAAGGTGAACAGCTTCTCCTCCGGTTGGTAGAGGAACTCCACGGTGCCCGCGCCCACGTAGCCGGCAGCCCTGACCAGCGCGATCGAGGACTCGCGCAGCGCTCGCGACTGCTCGGCGTCCAGCGCGGGCGAGCTCGACTCCTCGATGACCTTCTGGTTGCGCCGCTGCACCGAGCAGTCCCGGACGCCCGGCGCCCAGACGCCGCCGTACTGGTCGGCGATGATCTGCACCTCGACGTGGCGGCCGCCCTCCACCAGGCGCTCCATGAAGATGGTCGGGTCGCCGAAGGTGCGCTCCGCCTCGCCCTGCGTCCGGGTGAGCGCCTCCTCGAGCTCCCCTTCCGCGCGGACGATGCGGATGCCCCGCCCGCCGCCCCCGCTGCGGGACTTCACGATGAGGGGGTAGCCGATCGTCTCCGCGTGCCGGAGACCGTCCTCGACACCGACCACGGCGCCACCGCTCCAGGCGGCGACCGGAACACCGGTCTGCTCGGCGAGGACCTTGGCCTCGATCTTGGCCCCGAGCAGCCGCATGGCCGCCGGCGGCGGACCGATGAAGGTCACACCGAGCGAGGCGCACAGTTCCGCGAAGGCCGGGTCCTCGGCGACGAAGCCCCAGCCGACCCATGCCGCGTCCGCGCGGGCGGTCTGCAGCGCCCGGCCGAGCTCCTCGTGGTCCAGGTAGGGGTTGCGCTCGCCGGTCTCCCGGAGCACCACGGCCTCGTCGGCGGCGCGCACGAAGGTGGCCCGCCGCTCCGACTCGGTGTGCAGCGCGATGACCCGGATGCCCTGGCCGTGCTCCGCGTTGAGCTCGCGCACCGCACGGATGAGGCGCATGGCCGGCTCGCCTCGGTTGACGACCGCGATCCGGCTGAACATGGGTGAACCTCTTCCCTGTCGATGCGCGACCCCGCGGCGACTCGCTGTCCGCGGGGCCGTCCCCCACGGGGCCGGTCCGACCGTCGTCCACCTGCCGTCGAACCGACCAGCCACGACCCTGCCGCAGCATCCTGTGGGAAGCGAGCGACCGTCAAACGGAGCGGGGAACAACGGAGGGGCCGGCGGCCCGTCCGGCAGCGGGCGACGCGTCGCCGCGCAGCGGTTGCCGACCAGGACGGCACCCGGCCCGCCGTCCCAGGCTGCCACACTGTCCGGGCATCGGAGGACGGCGGAGGGGATGCCATGCGCCCGTTGATCGGCATCACGACCTACCGCGAGCAGGCGCAATGGGGCACCTGGCACGTGCCGGCAGTGCTGCTGCCCGCCTCCTACGCCGACGCCGTCGCCGCGGCGGGCGGCGAGCCGGTGCTCCTGCCGACCGGCGCGATCAGCGCCGAGGTCGTCGGCCGGCTCGACGGGCTCGTCGTGGCGGGCGGGGCGGACGTCGACCCTGCCCGGTACGGCCGGCCGGCCGGGCCGCACACCACGACCCTGCGTCCCGAGCGGGATGAGTCGGAGGTGACGGCCCTGCAGGCCGCACTCGACCGCGACCTGCCCGTGCTGGCCATCTGCCGTGGCATGCAGCTGCTCAATGTCGTCCTCGGTGGAGACCTCGTGCAGCACCTCCCCGACGTCGAGACCGCCGCGATCCACGATCCCGGCGCCGGCCGCTACCACCGACGCGAGGTGCGCACCGAGCCGGGGACGGGGCTGCACCGGCTCCTCGGTCCGACGGTGTCGGTGGCCTGTCATCACCACCAGGCGCTGGACCGGATCGCCGCCGAACTCACGGCGTCGGCGTGGGCGGAGGACGGCGTCGTCGAGGCGGTCGAGGCGGCCGACCGGCGGTTCTGCGTGGCCGTGCAGTGGCATCCGGAGGAGGGCGTGGACCGACGCCTCTTCGCCGCGCACGTCGCCGCGGCCGGCTAACGGTCCCACTACCAACCGTTGCAGAGGCTTGTGAACATGATCATGCCGCCCTAGGGTCCGATCCCCGGACCGCCGCCCGGGATCGGTGAGCCCCCGAAGGTAGGACGCGCATGAGCAGTGAGCCCGCCACCCGAGCCGAGCACCACGACAGCGACACGTCGCGGCTGCATCAACTCGGCTATGCGCAGGAGCTGGCCCGGCACATGTCCGGCTTCTCGAACTTCGCCGTGTCCTTCACGATCATCTCGATCCTGTCCGGCTGCCTGACGCTCTACGGCTTCGGGCTCAACACCGGCGGCCCGGCGGTGATCGTCTGGGGCTGGCCGTTCGTCGGGCTCATGACGCTGTTCGTCGGGCTGGCGATGGCCGAGGTCTGCTCGAGCTTTCCGACCGCCGGGGGCCTCTACTACTGGTCGGCGAAGCTGGCGAAGAAGAACTCCGCAGCCTGGTCGTGGTTCACCGGCTGGTTCAACTTCCTCGGCCAGGTGGCCGTCACCGCCGGAATCGACTTCGGCGCCGCGTTCTTCCTCAACGCCTTCCTCGACCTGCAGTTCGGCTTCGACGCGCGGCCGTGGCACACCATCCTGCTGTTCGGGCTGATCCTGCTGCTGCACGGCGCCCTGAACCAGTTCGGCGTGCGGGTGGTGGCGCTGCTCAACGACATCAGCGTGTGGTGGCACGTCGTCGGCGTGGCCGTCATCGTCGGCGTCCTGACCTTCGTGCCCGACCAGCACCAGTCGGCGTCGTTCGTGTTCGGCGAGTTCGTGAACAACACCGGCTGGCAGTCGAGTCTGTACGTCGCGCTGATCGGACTGCTCCTCGCCCAGTACACGCTGACCGGCTTCGACGCCTCGGCGCACATGACCGAGGAGACCCGGGACGCCTCCCGCGCGGGCCCCCGCGGCATCGTCATGTCGATCGTCGTGTCGGTCGTCGCCGGCTGGATCCTGCTCATCGGGTTGACGTACGCGATCCAGAGCTACGACAGCGCCATCGGCACGGCCACCGCCGTCCCGCCGGCCCAGATCTTCATCGACGCGGTCGGCGACACCGGCGGCAAGCTGCTGCTGCTCATCGCCATCGGCGCGCAGCTGTTCTGCGGCATGGCATCGGTGACGGCGAACTCGCGCATGATCTACGCGTTCTCACGGGACGGCGCGCTGCCGGCCTCGGCGTTCTGGCACCGGA
>JAOPWJ010000057.1 GCA_025965715.1 Blastococcus sp.
CGCGCTGACCGCGGCGGCCGGCACCGCGCTGGTCTCCGCGCTGGCGGCGGTCGGCGTGGTGGTGTCGGTGCACGCCGGTTTCCCGTCCTGGCCGGCGATCGTGGGGCCGGCGGCCGCCTACACGGCGCTCGCGACGACGTCGGCGGCGTTGACCGCCTTCGGCGCCCCGGCCAAGGCCGTCGTCACCGCCGCGCTGGCCGGCGGGTACGCGGTCAGCGCCCTCCTGTCCCCGGTGGCCGCCGTCGTGGCCGTGTTCCCGGTCTGCCTGGTCGTCGCCGTCGGTCTGCTGATGCACCGGATCTCCGACCCGCGGGTCGTCGCGTGACCGCCGTCCGATCCGCCCTGCCCTGGTACATCCACCCGGCCGAGGACCCCGGGGCCTGGCAGGCGCTCGCCGCGAGCACGCTGCGCCCGTCGTTCGTCGTGGTCAACGTGCACGACGGTCCGGGACGGGCCGACGACAGCTGGTACCCCGGCGCCCTGCGTTCGCTGCGCGGCGTGCGACTCGTGGGCTACGTCGACGTCGACTACGGACGGCGGCCTCGCGCCGACGTGCTCCGGGACGTGTGTGCCTGGCTGGACGTCCACAAGGTCGGCGGCGTGATGTTCGACCAGCTGCCCAGCGACGCGGCCGGGATCGCCCGTTGCTCCTCCTACGTGTCCGACGCCCGCCGTGCGGGCGCCGGGTTCGTCGTGGGCAACCCCGGCGTGGAGCCGCAGCTCGGCTACCTGGCCATGCTCGACGTCACGTGCGTGTTCGAGGGGTCCGCGGCGGCGTACGCGGACTTCCGGCCCAGCGCCGCCCTCGCCCGGGTTCCGCGCGCGCGGGTGTGGCACCTGGTGCACGGCTGCCCTCCCGAGGACCTGGAGGCGGTGACCGCTCGCGCGGCACGACTGGGGGCCGGCCACGCCTTCGTCACCGACCGGACCTTTCCCAACCCCTGGGCGGGCTTCCCGGCGTCGGCGACGCCCCTGGTCGGGGCGGCCGGGGTGGTGGTGTGAGGCGCGCCGGGCTCGCAGCCGCATGCTCCGTCGCCGTCCTGGTGCTCGCCGCCTGCGGCGGTCCTCGCGGCCCGGAGGCCACCGTGACCTCGACCGGGTCCGCGTCCGCTGGCTCCGCCGTGGCGGCAGACGGGGACCGCTGGGTTCCCGATCCGGACAGCACCTGGCAGTACCAGCTCAGCGGCGACGTCGACGTCTCCGTACCGGCGGACGTCTACGACGTCGACGGCCAGGAGACCGATGCCGCGGTCGTGCGCGCGTTGCACGGGGCCGGCCGACACGTGGTCTGCTACCTCAACGCCGGGGCCTACGAGGACTGGCGTCCCGATGCGGCGGACTACCCGGCGGACGTTCTCGGGGAGCCGCTGGACGGCTGGCCGGGGGAGCGCTGGGTGGACGTGCGCCGTCTCGACGTGCTGCTGCCGGTCATCGCGGCGCGGATGGACGCCTGCCACGCCAAGGGCTTCGATGCCGTGGATCCCGACAACGTCGACGGTTACCTCAACGACACGGGCTTCGACCTGACCGGTGAGGACCAGGCCGCGTTCAACACCGCCGTCGCGCGGCTGGCCCGGCAGCGTGGTCTGGCCGTGGGTCTGAAGAACGACGTCGAGCAGGTCGCGCAGCTCGAACCGCACTTCGACTTCGCGGTCAACGAGGAGTGCCTGGCCTACGACGAGTGCGCGGAGTACCGCCCCTTCGTCGACGCCGCGAAGCCGGTCTTCCACGTCGAGTACTCCGAGCCCACCGCGGATCGGTGCGCCCGGGCCGCCCGTCTCGGCTTCAGCACGGTGTTCAAGGAGCTCGACCTGGGCGCAGCGCTG
Source organism: Blastococcus sp. (assembly GCA_025965715.1). Classification (GTDB taxonomy): domain Bacteria; phylum Actinomycetota; class Actinomycetes; order Mycobacteriales; family Geodermatophilaceae; genus Blastococcus_B. Next base: position 1,827 of record JAOPWJ010000057.1, read on the forward strand.
CGCCGCTGCTGACTTCCTCGCGACACGGCCGCAGCGGCCCCTCCCCCCGGGCCCGGAGCACTCCTGGGACCCTGCTCGGGTGCGCGCAGCCCGGAGGTCCGCCCGCGACCTGGCCCTGCGCACGGCCCGGCCGCTCGGGGTGGTCCGCGTGGGAGCCGACGGGTCGGTGCGCGTCGAGTGGGCCAACCCCGCGCTGCGCGGCCTGCTCGGGCTGCCGCCGGAGGGCGCCGGCATGTTCCTGACCGATGCGCTCGACGGCACGGGGGCCCGGTTGACCGCGGCAGCCCGGGACCTGGTCCGCTACGGCGCCGGCGAGGTCGACGTGCAGGTGGGTCTCCGCCGGCCGGGCGCGCACCGAGAGGTCGAGCTGCGCCTGCTGGTCGACCGGCGCCGGGGCCTCTCCCGACTGCTGTCGCGCCGCCGCGGGCTCCGGCCGGTGACCGCCGCCCTCCACGCGTCCGCCGTCGAGCATCCGACCGGTCCGGCGGCTCCGGCCGACGGGCGCGCACTGCTCGCCGACCGGCTGGGTGCCGCCCTGCCCCGGCTGCGCCGGGGCTCGGTGCGGCTGGTGCTGGCGGCGGCCTCGATCTGGTGGCCCCTGGAGGACGGCGTGGTCGAACCCGACTCCGCGGAGACCGCGGCCCTGGCCGAACGGGTCCGCCAGGCCTCCCGCGATACCGACACCGTCGTCGCCGTCGCGCCGGGCCGGCTCGTCGTGCTCGCGGAGGACCCGACCACGGGGGGCGAGCTCGTGCTGGGGCGCCGCGTGCTGGACCTGCTCCGCCGCTCCGCGGGCGCGGCCGGGACGCCCCCGAGGGTGGGGATCTCCGTCCTGGAGATCACCGATCCCGATGCCGACCCCGACGCCGTCGTCGAGCACCTGCAGGCCCACCGGGGCAGCTCCCTCACCGAGGGGGGGTTGACCGTGCTCGCTCCCTGGGGGCGGCCGGCGGAGAGCGATGCCCCGCGCCGGAGCGTCACCGCGTCCGGCTCCGATGCCCCGGACGGGGGTGCGGTGGCCGAGCAGGTCGAGCGGGCCGTCCGGTCCGGCCGGTTCGTCATGGACGCCCGGCCCCTGCAGCCGCTGGCCGGCGAGGCTCCTGGTCCGTCGCCGGCCACCATCGTCGAGGTGGTCACGGTCGACGAGGAGGTCCGGACCCCCGTTCAGGTCAGTGCCCCGCTGCTGGGCGCCGCGCTGGACCGGTGGTCGGTGGAGGCGGCGCACGGGATCCCGCCCACCGCGGCGCGCGTGGTGCTCCGGCTGCAGCCGGGCGGCCTGCTGACGGGCGACCTGGCCGAGCGGGCCGCCGATCTGGCAAGCCGCCGGCCGGACACGCGAATCGTGCTGCAGGTGCCGGAGCGCCGCCTCGAGGAGGCCGTCTCGGCCGAGCGCGCGGTCCTGGGGGAGTTCCCCCTCCTTGGGGTGGGCCTCGGCGTCAGCTCGTGGTCGGGGGCTCTCGACGTCCGCACACTGGTGCGGTGGCGGATCGAGGTGGTGCAGCTGGCGCAGGCGTGTCAGCAGGCGGTCCTCGAGCCGCAGGGCCGCGCCGTGGTCGCCGGTCTGGTGGCCGGCCTGGAGGCGGGTCTGGGCTCGGCCGGCCTGGTCGTGGCCGAGGAACCGGTGAACGGTGCGGTGGCCGACGCCCTCCGGGCCTGCGGCGTGCGCTGGTCGGATGGCGCAGCGCGCTGAGCGGAGGCCGGCAGTGACGGCCGCCCCGGTCGCCGCCGGGGCCGCGGGCGTCCGCCACGACCTGCGCCACGGGCTGGCGGGGCTCCAGGCGCTCCTGCGGTCGGTGCCTCCGGGCTCGGCCGGCCTGTCTTCCGTCCTCGACGCCGCGTCGGCGGAGGTCCGCTACGTGATGGACCTCGTCGACGTCCTTCCCTCGCCCGACACGGATGCAGGGGCCGTCCTCGCCCCCGGCCCGGTCGGAGCGGTGTGCGACCTCGCCGACGTCGTCCGGGCCGCGGTGCGGGCAGCCGCGTGGAGCGACCGCACCCTGACCGTGGACTGTCCGGCGTCGCTGCGGGTCGCCCTCGCGGCCCCTGCCGCCAGCCGCATGGTGCGCAACCTGCTCGGCAACGCGCTCGCCGCGCCGGCCGGCACCGCCGTCCTGCTGCGGGGCCAATTGCTGCCCGGCAGCGGAACCGGCGACTCCGTTCTTCTCGAGGTGCACGACGACGGCCGCGGAACCGCAGCGAAGGACTTCTCGCGCCCCGGGGGTGTGGGGCTCGAGGTGGTGCGTTCCCTGGTGCTCGGCGCGGGCGGCTGGCTGTGCCTGGGGCCCAGCCCCCGGGGCGGGGTACGTGCGGCCGTCACCCTTCCGGCGCCGTCGGGCAGCCGACGGTGAGCCGCCTCCTCCTCTGCGACGACCATGCAGTGTTCGTCGACGCCCTGGCGATGGCCCTCGCGGCCGGCGGCGAGGACGTCGTCGCCGTCACCCGCAGCGTGCCGCAGGCGCTCGCCGAGGCGCGGGCGACCGAGCCGGACATCGTGCTCATGGACCTGCACTTCGGTGCCGGACCCGACGGCCTGCTCGGGCTGCGCATGCTGCGCAACACCGCGCCGGCGCCGAAGGTCATCCTGCTCAGCGGCGCGGTCGACGGTGCGGTCCTCGCCGACGCGGTCGCGGCCGGCGCCGACGGCGTGGTGAGCAAGGCCGAACCACTGGAGGTGCTGCTGACGGCCGTGCGGCGGGTGGCCGACGGTTCCTTCTACGCCGATCCGGACGTCATGCTGCAGTCGATGCGGCCCGCGACGACGGACATGGACCTGGTGCAGCTCTCCGCGCAGTTCCTCACCCCCCGGGAGCGGGAAGTGCTGGGTCGTCTCGCCCAGGGAGCGTCGACGCAGGACATGGCCAGCGCCATGGGCGTCGGGATCGCGACGGTGCGGACGCACGTCCAGGCGGTCCTCAGCAAGCTCGGCGTCGGTACCCGCCTGGAGGCGGTCACGCTCGCCATCGCGCACGGGCTGCACGAGCCGCCCCAGCGTCGCGCCGTTCCGCAGCGCTGAGTCCGCCCCGCCTGTCCCGCCGGAACCCGCCGGGTCCTCGGCCGATGTCGCGCGGAGTCAGCCCACGGCGGCGGCGGCCGATCTCGCGGGGAGTCAGCCCACGGCGGCGGCGGCCGGAGCCGTGCGGCCCATGGCCACCCAGCCCGCCCAGGCCGACCGCACCATCTGCTCGGTGTCCTCGCTCGCCCGCCAGCCCAGAACCGACTGGAGCCGGGTGGAGGACGCCACCACCTGAGCCGGGTCGCCCGGTCGGCGCGGCAGGACGACGGGCTCGGCCCAGGCCGCCTGGTCCGTTCCGGTGACGCGGCGGATGGTCTCGACCATCTCGCGCACGGACACCCCCTGGCCGCGCCCGATGTTCGCCGTCAGCCCGGTGACCTCCCCGGAGCGGAGTGCGCGGGCTGCCGCCACGTGCGCCGACGCCACATCGGCGACGTGAATGAAGTCGCGGATGCACGTGCCGTCCGGGGTGTCGTAGTCACCGCCGTAGATATGGGGTGAACGCCGATTGCTCAGCCGATCGAACACGAGTGGAACCAGATTGGAGATCCCCTGATCGGTCAGGGTGGGATCGCCAGTGCCGGCGACGTTGAAATACCGGAGATTGGCATAACGCAGCCCGGTCGCCGCGGCGACGTCGGCGATCATCTGCTCACCCACGAGTTTCGTGGCGCCGTAGGGATTGACCGGCAGGCACGGGTGGTCCTCCTCGACGAGGGCAACGTCGGGCGAGCCGTAGACCGCGGCGCTGGAGGAGAAGACGAGCGATTCGACATCGTGCGCGACGGCGGCCTCCAGCAGGACCCGGAGGCCCTCCACGTTCTGCCGGTAGTAGTGCAACGGCTTCGCGACCGACTCCGCGACCTGCTTCTTCGCCGCCACGTGCACGATCCCTCGCACCCCTGCGCTCCGCATGGTTCGGCGCAGCAGGTCGCCGTCGAGGATGCTCCCCACCACCAGGTGGGCGTCGCCGACGCGGTCCACCGAGCCGGTGGACAGGTCGTCCAGGACGACCACCTGCTCACCGGCCGCGCGCATGGCCCGCGTGATGTGGGAGCCGATGTAGCCGGCGCCGCCGGTGATGAGCCATGACATGAGGAAAACGATAGCGAGGGAAAGATCGCGGACAAAGGACAATGGCCGGACGACGCACGTCGGGCACCGCTTTTCACCCGCTGTGGGGAGAACGTCTCAAGGAATGGCCGGCAGGAGTCGGCGGCGCCATTTCCGACGAACCGAGGAAAGCCTGAATTTCTTCGGGCGGCACAGTCGGGGCGCTCGGGCCGAGGCGGCGCCGGAGCTGACGCCCGGCGCCGCCACTGATCACTCTGCGTGAGCGACTCGCCGGGGCCGCGCCGCCTTCTCCCTCCATCGAGCGAGCCGGGCCCTCGGCTTCTTGCCCAGTCACCCCTTACGGTCCGTGACGATCTTGGTCAGGGATACGGGGGAACAGCCATGAACAGCACGTCGCATTTCCGAGCCGTCTTCGGAGGACTCGGAGTCGTCGCCCGCCGCGGAGCCGCGGCGGCCGTGGCAGTGGCTCTCGCCGTGTCCGTCGCCCCGTCCGCGAGCGCAGCCGGAACCGCGGCCGCCGCGCAGGGCGCCGACAACCGGATCCACCTGCGGGTGCTGGTGGTGAGCAACGGCAGTCCCTCCGTGGAGGCGATCGCCGCACAGCTCGACCGCGAAGGCGTTCCCTACACCGAGGTCGCCGTCGGCAGCCCCACGCGGCCCACGGTCGATGCGGCCTTCCTGGCCGACGCCACGACGAACACCGCTCGCTTCCAGGCCGTCGTGCTGCCGAACGCCTCCGGTGGGGGGCTCGCCGACGCCGAGGTGACGGCGCTGACCGAGTACGAGCGCGCCTACGGCATCCGCCAGGTGAGCGCCTACAACTGGCCCAGCTCGGCCATCGGACTGGAGCCGCCGGCCTACTCCGGTCGACTCGACGGCGGTGCCGTGACGGTGAGCGCCGCCGGCCTGTCCGGGCCGTTCGCCTACCTCAAGGGCTCGCTGGCCATCGACGACTTCGACAAGACCGGAACCGAGGTCTACGGATACCTGGCCCAGCCCGCGGCCGCCCCGGCGACCGGTGCCTCGTTCACCCCGCTGCTGACCGCGACCGTCGGCGGCGTGAGCGGTGTGGTGGCGGGGGTCGACTCGCGGTCCGGCCGCGAGCAGCTCGTCCTCACCGCCGCGGTGAACCCGTCCATGCAGTGGTTCAACCAGATCGCGCACGGACTGGTCACCTGGATGACCCGCGGCATCCACCTCGGCTACCAGCGCAACTACTTCGCCGTCCAGGCCGACGACGTCCTGATGGCCGACAGTCGGTGGAGCGCCGCCGGCAACTGCACCCCGGGCGACGGCTGCGTCGATCCGACGGTGACCACGAAGGACATCCGGATGACCGCGCTCGACGTGGCGCGACTGGTGTCCTGGCAGAAGGCGAACGGCTTCCAGATCGACCTGGCCTTCAACGCCGGTGGTACGGCGGAGTACGTGGCCGAGCGGGGTCTGGACCCGCTCGCGCTGGCACTCCGGCTCGCCGAGCGGAACTTCTCGTGGATCAACCACACCTACAGCCACCCGTACCTGGGCTGCATCCAGATCGCGCCGACGGTGCAGGGCCAGTCGTGGACCTGTGCCACCGATGCGGCGCAGACGCCCCGGCAGGACCCGGGAATCCCGGGCACGATGCTGGGCGGCACCTACTGGGCCTCCCAGGACTTCCTGTTCTCGCAGGTGCAGCAGAACATCGACTGGGCCCGGAAGGCCGGCCTGAGCGACTTCGACGCGACCGAGCTCGTCACCGGCGAGCACTCCGGCCTCACGGTGTCCCCGCAGCAGCCGGTCGACAACCCGTTCCTCGGTGCCGCGCTCGCCCGGGCCGGGGTCCGGTACACGGCGTCCGACGCGTCGCGGGAAATGGGATCCCGGCCGGTCGGAAGCGCCACCGTGACGGTGCCCCGGCACCCGATGAACATCTACTACAACGCCGGCACCTACCTGGACGAGGTCGACGAGTACAACTTCTACTACACCCGCCGGGCCGTCGGCGGCGGCGGCATCTGCGAGGACAACCCGGCCACCAGCACCTGCATCGACCCGCTTCCCGCGGGCAGCGCGGCGCAGGCCCGCCAGAGCTTCACCGACTACCTGCGGCCGCTCGAGGTGCGCAACGCCCTGCGCTACGTGCTGACGAACGACCCACGGCCGTTCTACGCCCACCAGTCCAACCTGGCCGAGGACGGCATCCTGTACCCGGTGCTCGAGGGTGTGCTCAGCGAGTACCGCACGGTGTACGCGGCGAGCGCTCCGCTGGTGCGCACCGACCTGCGCACGCAGGCCGACCTGCTCGCCCGGACGTCGGCGTGGCAGGCGGCATCGGGGACGACGACCGCCTACCTGGACAGCGCCGGCGTGCACGTTCCCGACTCCCTCGCCGCGGTGCCGCTGACCATGCCCGCCGGCTCCAGCCCCGGAACTGCCCTGGCGCCCTACGGCGGTGAGGTCTCCGGTTGGTACGCCGGGGCCGCCACGGTCGCTCCGCCCACCCCGATGGGTGGCTACCTCCCTGCTCCGGTGGCCGGGGTTCCGTCGGCACCTGCGATCGGCACCGCGACCGCTGGCGACGCCTCGGCGACCGTCACCTGGACGGCGCCCGCCGACGGGAGCTCGCCGGTCACCGGCTACGTCGTGTCCATCCTTCCGGCGGACGGTTCCACCGCCCGGACGGTCGACGTGCCCGCCGGCGCGACCAGCGCGTCGGTTGCCGGTCTGACCAACGGCGTCGACTACACCTTCACCGTCGCCGCGACCAACGCCGTCGGCAGGGGTGCGGCCTCCGCGCCGTCGAACGCCGTCCGGCCGCAACCGGTGCTGCGCCGGCCCGACCTCACGTCGGTGACCGCAGGGAACCGCTCCATCGCGGTCGCCTGGACTGCTCCGGTCATGCCGGAGGGCACGCCGGTGACCGGGTACCTGGTGACGGTGACCCCCTCGGGGACCCGGGAGGTCGCCCGCTCGGTGCCCGCTCCGAAGGACGCCACGACGCTCACCGTGACGGGGCTGACGAACGGCACGCCGTACACGGTCACGGTGACCGCGGTGACCGCCGGCGGTGCCGGTCAGCCGTCGGACGCCTCCGACCCCGTCGTCCCGGGCGCCCTTCCCGGCGCGCCCACCATCGGCCGGGCGCAGGGGGACGCCGGCTCGGCGTCGGTGTCCTGGAAGTCCCCGTGGTCGGACAAGCTCTCGCCGGTCACCGGCTACGTCGTCGCCGTGTTCGAGGGAGGGGGCACCACGCCGGTCCAGACCGTGACCGTGGCCGCCTCGGCGTCCAGCGCGACCGTCAAGAACCTGGTCAACGGACGCAGCTACAGCTTCGCGGTCAGCGCCGTGAACGCTGTGGGAGCGGGGGAGCCCTCCCGCCGTTCGAACCCGGTGACGCCGGTGACGGTGCCGTCGGCGCCGGGCGTGAGCACGGTGACCGCCGCTCGTCGCGCTCTGAACGTCGAGTGGACCGCCCCGGACGACGGCGGCTCGCCGCTCACCCGCTACGTCCTGAGCGTCTACCGGGACGGCGATTCGCGGCCACTGCAGCAGGCGACGCTGGGCCGGTCGGTCACCGAGGTCACGGTCAGCGGGCTGACCCCGGGCACCCGGTACAGCTTCACCGTCGCCGCGGTCAACGCCGCGGGAACGGGCCCGGCGTCGGAGCGGTCGGTCGCGGTCGCCGCGGGGCGCTGACACCCAGGTCGCAGTCCGCGCAGCCATAGGTGGCGACCGGACGCTGGCCTGCCGTCAACGGCAGGGCAGCGTCCGGTCGCCCCGGTCGTGCAGGGACCTGGTGAGCGCCTGCGCCATCGGCTCCCAGCGCTGGTAGGCCTCCGGGAAGCCGCTGCGCTGTACCGCCTGGGCAACCTCGGTGAGCCGCCGGGTCTGCCAGTCGGGCACGCCGACCAGCCGCTCGTAGAACCTGGCCGCCGCGTAGGTCGGATCGCGTACCTGCGCCGGGGTGCCCCATCCCTGGGACGGGCGTTGCTGGAACAGGCCCAGCGAGTCGCGGTCCCCGTGGTCGAGGTTGCGCAGGCGGGACTCCTGCTGCGCCGTGGCCAGCGCGATGACCACGGCACGGTCGGGCAGCCCGCGGGCGTACCCGACCCGGGCGATCGTCGCCGCGTTGGTGACCTGTTCCCCGGTCAGCGTCATGGGGCTGCCCTGCACGGCGCACGTGCCGGAGAGCACCGGGCCGGCCGGGTCGCCGCCACGCCACGCCACGCCCGCCAGGACGGCCGCGGCCACGAGGAGCCCCGGCCACCAGCGGGTCGCGAGGCGACCGGCCCGACGCGTCCGCCGGGCCCCTGTGGACCGTTTGCGGCGCCGCGACGCCGGGCGGCGCGGGGCGCGCCCGGCGGGGGAACGGCCGGACGACGTGCGCCGGGTGGGGGTCCGGGTGGGGGTCATCGCTGGCGACTCTAGGTCGGAGGGGCCACGTTCCCGGTGTGCCCGAGGTCACCGCGGCGCCGCCCGGCCCTGTCGCCGTCGGCCTGCCGTCGCTAGCGTGTGCCAGCCCGCCCCCCAGTCCCAGGGAGAACCGATGGTCGACGTCCTGCTGCCCGGAGTCACGGCGAGCCGGCTGGAGACAGCGCGGGGGGAGCAGTCGGTGCTGCATCCGACCGGGATGGATCCGGCCGGCCCCGGCGAGGCGGTCCTCTTCGTGCACGGGAATGTCAGCTCGGCCGTCTTCTGGCAGCAGTCGCTGCTCGCGCTCGTCGAGACGCGTCGGTACCGGGCGCTCGCGGTGGACCTACGCGGCTACGGCGACGCGGAGCCGCTGCCGGTCGACGCCACGCGGGGGGTGCGCGACTGGTCCGACGACGTGGCCGCACTGGTCGACACCCTCGGTCTGGACCGGGTGCACCTCGTCGGCTGGAGCATGGGGGCCGGCGTCGTGCTGCAGTACCTCCTCGACCACCCGGCACGGGTCGCGTCGGTCGCGCTCGTCGCGCCCATCTCCCCGTACGGCTTCGGCGGCACGGTCGGCGCCGAGGGCGTCCGCGTGCACCCCGACGCTGCCGGGTCGGGCGGAGGAGCGGCCAATCCGGAGTTCGTCGCGGCGCTCGCCGCGGGCGACACGACGGCCGACAGCCCGGTGAGCCCGCGCGCCGTCCTCCGGTCGTTCTACGTGGCGCCCGGCTCGCTGCCGCTGGATCCCCGACTCGAGGACGCGTTCGTCGCCTCGATGAACACGACCCGGACCGGCGATGACCACTATCCGGGCGACGTGGTGGCGGTCGACGCCTGGCCGGGCGTGGCCCCGGGCGCGCGCGGGGTGCTCAACACGATGGCGCCGACCGTGTTCGACGTCTCCGGCATCGTCGACCTCGCCCCCAAGCCGCCCGTCCTCTGGATCCGGGGGGACGCCGACCAGATCGTGTCCGACACCTCGGTCTTCGACCTGGCCTTCCTGGGTTCGGTCGGTGCCGTGCCGGGCTGGCCGGGCGCCGAGACCTTCGCCCCCCAGCCGATGGTGACGCAGACCCGGTCGGTGCTCGACCGCTACGCCGCGACGGGAGGCGCGTACCGGGAGGTCGTTCTGCCGGACGTCGGCCACTCGCCGCACGTGGAGCGTCCGCACGAGTTCGCGGTCGCCCTGCTGGAGCACCTCGACGTCCCCGCCGAGGCGCCGGCGAATCTCACCTAGCGACTCCGGGTACCAGACGTGCCCTCAGTTGGCGTGGAGTGCGGCGTTGAGGGCGCCCCAGTTGCCGTCGCGGGGAAGGGCCTCCAACGCGCCGCTCACGCTGTTGCGCCGGAACAGCAGGCCGGTGCGGCCCGAGAGCTCCCGGGCCTTCACCACCGAGCCGTCGGGAAGGGTGACGCGCGAGCCCCCGGTGACGTAGCAGCCGGCCTCCACGACACAGCCGTCGCCGAGGGAGATGCCGATGCCGGCGTTTGCCCCGAGCAGGCAACCGCTGCCGATCGAGATGACCTCGGTCCCACCGCCGGACAGGGTGCCCATGATCGATGAGCCGCCCCCGATGTCGCTGTCCGGGCCCACGACGACGCCGGCGCTGATCCGGCCCTCCACCATGGAGGGCCCCAGCGTTCCGGCGTTGAAGTTCACGAAGCCCTCGTGCATCACGGTCGTGCCCTCGGCCAGGTGGGCGCCCAGGCGCACCCGGTCGCCGTCGGCGATGCGGACGCCCGACGGGATGACGTAGTCCACCATCCTCGGGAACTTGTCCACGCCGAACACGGTCACGTGGCCGACGGCGGCCCGCAGCCGGTGAGCGTTGAAGCCGGCCGCCTCCACGGGGCCGGCGCTGGTCCACGCGACGTTGGTGAGCAGGCCGAAGACGCCGGTCATGTTCGCGCCGTGCGGCCGGATCAGCCGGTGCGAGAGGAGGTGCAGGCGCAGCCAGACGTCGTGGGGGTCCACGGCCGGCGCGGACAGGTCGGGGATGACGGTGCGGACGGCGATGATCTCGACGCCCCGCGCAGCGTCCCGGCGCACCAGACCGCCGTAGTCCGGCCCCAGCTCCCCCGACAGCTCGAGCGCCCCGAGTCGGGTCGTGCCGGGCTTCGCGCCCTGCGGCGTGCCCAGACGCGGCTCGGGATACCAGGTGTCGAGCACTGTTCCCGAAGGGGTGACGGTGGCGAGGCCGGCGGCGACGGCGGAGGTGGGGACGGCGGAGGTCACGGACAACGACGCTACCCAGCCTGAATTCCGGCCTGGCTGCAGGGACCCGGGGCGAGCGTCAGCGAGTCTCGGGGGGCCGCCAGGTCCTTTTACTAGGCTCGGACCCCGTGAGGACACTTCCTGCACTCGACCTGTCCGCCGACGTCCTCACGCTCACCCGGGCCCTGGTGGACGCGCCCTCCGTCTCGGGGTCCGAGGAAGCACTGGCCGACGCGGTCGAGACGGCGCTGCGCGGCGTCGGTGGGCTCGAGGTGGAGCGGGTGGGCAACGCCGTCCTCGCGCGCACCAACCTCGGCCGGCCGACCAGGATCGTCCTCGCCGGGCACCTCGACACCGTGCCGATCGCCGACAACGTGCCCTCGGAGCTCCGGGAGGTCGACGGCGAACAGCGCCTCTACGGCTGCGGCGCCAGCGACATGAAGTCCGGGGACGCGGTCATGCTGCGGTTGGCCGGCCGGTTCGGCGTCCCGGGCGCCGAGCCCGCTCAGGACCTCACGTTCGTCTTCTACGACAACGAAGAGGTCGAGTCCGCGCTCAACGGCCTGGGCCGGGTGGCGCGGGAACGCCGTGGCTGGCTGTACGGCGACCTGGCGATCCTGCTCGAGGGCACCGACGGCGAGATCGAGGCCGGCTGCCAGGGCACGTTGCGTGGCTGGCTGGAGGTGCCGGGCCGCCGGGCGCACAGCGCGCGCAGCTGGCTGGGCTCCAACGCCATCCACGGCGTGGCCGGCATCCTCGCGACACTGGCCGGTTACTCCGCCCGCGACGTGGAGATCGATGGCTGCACCTACCGCGAGGGGCTCAACGCCGTCCGGATCGAGGGTGGTGTGGCCGGCAACGTCATCCCCGACACCTGCCGGGTCATGGTCAATTTCCGCTACGCACCCGACCGCGACGAGGACGCCGCGGAGGCACACGTGCGGGAGGTCTTCGCCGACGCCTTGTCCGGCGGTGCGACCTTCGTGGTCACCGACAACGCCGGTGGCGCCCTGCCCGGACTCTCCGAGCCCGCCGCGGCGGCCTTCGTCGCCGCCGTGGGCCGACCGGCCCGCGCCAAGCTGGGCTGGACCGACGTGGCCCGCTTCGCCGCCTTCGGCATCCCGGCGGTGAACTACGGCCCCGGGGACCCGCAGCTCGCGCACACCCGCGAAGAGCACGTCCGCGTCGACCGGCTGCAGCCGGCCGAGGACGCCCTGATCGCCTACCTGTCCGGGAGCACCGCATGACCACCCTTCCGAGCGAGCAGCCGGAGCGTCGGCAGCGGCCCACCCGCCACCGCGGGCCGGTCGTGCTGCGCGGAGGAGAACCGACCACGACGGACCAGGGATCGACCACCGACCAGCGGCTGCTCGACCTCCGGGGCCCCACGGACTGGGTGCACACCGATCCGTGGCGGGTGCTCCGCATCCAGAGCGAGTTCGTCGAGGGCTTCGGACTGCTCGCCGAGCTGCCGCGTGCGGTGAGCGTCTTCGGCAGTGCCCGCACCCCGCGCGACCATCCGCACTACGCCGCCGGGGTGGCGATCGGTGCCGCACTGGCGCAGGCCGGGTACGCCGTGATCACCGGTGGTGGACCCGGTGCCATGGAGGCGGCGAACCGGGGTGCTTCCGAGGCCGGTGGTCTCTCCGTCGGGCTCGGCATCGAGCTGCCGTTCGAGCAGGACCTCAACGAGTGGGTCGACGTCGGCATCGCCTTCCGCTACTTCTTCGTGCGCAAGACGATGTTCGTGAAGTACGCGCAGGCGTTCGTGATCCTTCCCGGAGGCTTTGGCACCCTCGATGAGCTGTTCGAGGCGCTGACCCTCGTGCAGACCCGAAAGGTCACCCGGTTCCCGGTGATCCTGTACGGGACGGAGTACTGGGCGGGCCTGCTCGCCTGGATCCGCTCGACGCTCGCCGAGACCGGCACCATCAACGCCGCCGACCTCGACCTGATCACGGTGACCGACGACATCGGCGAGGTCATGTCGGTGATCCAGGCCGCCGATGCCGCCCGGCGGGCGGGCGACGGCGGCGGCGGCATGCAGCAGGTGCCGGTGGGCCAGGGCCCGCTCGAGGGCTGATGCTGGGCTTCCTCCTCTTCGTCGTCGGCGTCCTGATCGTCGGAGCGTTGCTGTTCCTCGGGGCGTCGATGCTGCTCGGCCGGGGCGAGACCCAGCCGCCGGCCGAGCTCGACCGTTCGCCGGTCGAACTGCCCGACGACCGCCCAGTCACGTCCGACGACGTGCGGGCGCTGCGGATCTCGGTGACCTTCCGGGGCTACCGCATGAGCGAGGTGGACTGGCTGCTGGAACAGTTCGCCCTCGTCCTCGACGAGCGGGACGCCGAGATCGCGGGCCTGCGTCAGCGGCTGCCGGCGCATCCGGCGCCCGCCCCCCGGCCGAAGCCGGGCGGAGACGCCGCCCCGGACGAGACGCCGGGGCACACCGACGACGAGGGGACGCCACATGCCTGAGCTGAGCGAGCGGATCGACGTGGACGCACCGCCCGAGCGGGTGTGGGCGGTGCTCACCGAGTGGGAGAAGCAGGGTGAGTGGATGGTGGCCACCGACGTCCGGACGCTGGGCGGTCCGGCGCAGCGGCTGCACGGCCGGCTGGCGGCGCGAACGGGCCTGCCCCTGCCGGGGGGCCGACACGTCGGCGTCCTCGACACCATGATCATCACGAAGTGGGAGCCGCCGCGGCTGGTCGAGGTGCAGCACACCGGCCGGCTGATCCGCGGACCCGGCACCTTCCAGATCGAGCCGCGCGGCGAGCACTCCACGTTCGTCTGGACCGAGCGTCTGTACCTGCCCTACGGATACCTCGGGTTGGTCGGCTGGTTCCTGGTCCGGCCGTTCGCGCTGTTCGGCATCCGACGCTCGTTGAAGCGCTTCGCCGCCGTCGCCGCCCGCGTGCGGTAGCCGGGCGGCACTCCGCGAAGATGTCCCCGGAACGACGACGTCCGGGACGGGAGAACAAGGATGAGTCGGCGCGGATGGCTGCTCTTCCTGGGGATGTCGCTGATCTGGGGCGTGCCGTACCTGCTGATCAAGGTGGCCGTCGACGAGGTCGCGCCGGTGACGGTCGTGTTCGTCCGCTGCGTCATCGGCGCGGCCCTGCTGCTGCCGTGGACCATCGTTCGCGGTCAGTTGGGTACCGCGCTGCGCCACTGGCGCCCGTTGCTGGCGTTCACGGTGCTGGAGATGGCCGGGCCCTGGCTGCTGCTGGCGTTCGCCGAGCAGTCGCTGTCGAGCTCGCTGACCGGTCTGCTGGTCGCGACGGTCCCGTTCGTGGCCGCGCTGGCCGGCCGGCTCGCCGGTGGAGAGGAGCGGTTGACCGCCGTGCGGCTCGCGGGCATGGGCATCGGCGTCGTCGGGATCGCCGCTCTCCTGGGCCTGGACGTCGGCGGGGCGCAGCTGCTGCCGCTGGCCGCAGTGGTGTTCGTGGTGATCGGCTACGGCACGGCGCCGCTGATCGTCAGCCGGGCCCTGCCGGAGGTGCCCGGCGTCGCCGCCAGCTCCATCGCGCTGTTCGTGACCGCGGTCGTGTACGCGCCGTTCGCGGTGCCCCGTCTGGGCGGCCTCCGCGACGCGTCCTCGTCGGCGGTGCTGTCCCTGATCACGCTCGGCGTGGTCTGCACAGCAGTGGCACTGGCGCTGTTCTTCGCCCTCATCCGCGAGGTCGGTCCGCAGCGGGCGCTGGTCATCACGTTCGTCAACCCGGCGGTGGCCGTGCTGCTCGGCGTCCTGCTCCTGGACGAGCCGTTCACCCTGGGCATCGCGATCGGCCTGCCGCTCGTGCTGGCCGGATGCGTGCTCGCCACCCGCCGCAGCCCCCTGCCCACCCGGCCGTCCGAGCTCTGCGACGTCGACGCCGCCGTTCCCTGACCGGCCCGCAGGGGGAGCGTCGGTGGCGGACGCTACCTTCGGCGGCGTGGAGGGAGAGGTCGGTCGCTGTGCCTGGGCGGACAGCTCGCCGGACTACGTCCGGTACCACGACGAGGAGTGGGGCACGCCGCTGCACGGCGACGACGCCCTCTTCGAGCGGCTCTGCCTCGAGGCCTTCCAGTCGGGCCTGGCCTGGATCACCATCCTGCGCAAGCGGCCGGCGTTCCGGTCGGCGTTCGCCGGGTTCGCGATCGATGCCGTCGCCGGGTTCACCGACGACGACCACGCCCGCCTGATGGCCGACGCGGGCATCGTCCGCAACCGCGCCAAGATCACCGCCGCGCTCGCCAACGCGCGGGCGGCGCAGCGGCTGCCCGAGGGCCTCTCGGAGCTGCTGTGGTCCTTCGCGCCGTCCGCGTCCCGGCCGCGTCCCGCCACCGTGGCCGAGGTCCCGGCGACCAGTCCCGAGTCGGTCGCCATGGTCAAGGAACTGAAGCGACGCGGCTTCGTCTTCGTCGGCCCGACGACGGCGTACGCCCTCATGCAGGCCACCGGGATGGTGGACGATCACGTTGCCGACTGCTTCCGCGCGTCCCCCGCTAGGGGCTGATGTTGGACGGAAGCTCGACATACGGGATCATTGTTCCGGAGCGCACATCATCGGACGCCACATCCCTTCTGCCACGGCGGTGAGGTGTGGCAGGCGAAGGAGGCACGCATGGCGGCCATGAAGCCGCGCACGGGTGAAGGTCCCCTCGAGGTGACCAAGGAAGGGCGCGGCCTGGTCATGCGCGTACCGCTGGAGGGGGGCGGTCGCCTGGTGGTCGAGCTGTCCCCCGACGAGGCGGCCGCGCTGTCGGAGGCACTGAAGGGCGCGACCAGCTGAACAGCCCCGCGAGCCTGCCTTCGGGCAGCGCCGCGCACGACGACACGGCCCCGGCCGCCGGCGCTACGCCGGTGCCCGGGGCCGCGCCGTTGCCGCGGGTCGACGTCCTCTCCGCCCTGCCGGAGCTCGGCCCGGACGACGTGCTCGCGGTGCCCGTCGGCAGCGGAGCCGCGCTGCCGCCGTGGCTCTCGCGCGCTGTTCCGGCGCTGGTGGAGGGCGACTTCCTGACCGGTGCCCTCGCCGACACCGGCAACAGGGGCCGGACCGGCACGGTGACGAACGTGCCCATCGCGGGCAGGCGGCCCCGCAGTGTCGTCGCGGTCGGCGTGGGCGAGGCCACGGTGCCCGACGTCCGTTCCTACGTCGCCACCGCGGTTCGCCGGGGGCAGACGCTGGCCGAGCACGGAGCCCGACGCCTGGTCCTGCCGCTCGACACGTCCCTCGCCCCGGCCGGCGCCGACGAGGTGCGCGCCGCTGTCGAGGCGGCCCTGCTGGCGGGCTACCGGTTCCGCGACACCTCCACGCCGCACCCCCGCCGGCTGGACACCGTCGCGGTGGTGGCGGCCGACGCCGACGACGGAGCTGTGACGGCGGCCGCGGTCGCCGGACAGGTCACCGCCGGGTCGGTCGCCTGGGCGCGCGACCTGGTCAACACCCCCAGCAACGTCAAGAACCCGGCCTGGCTGGCCGACCAGGCCTCCACCCGGCTCGAGGGGCTGCCGCACGTCACCGTCACCGTGCTCGGCCCCGACGAGCTGCGCGCGGGTGGCTTCGGTGGCGTGCTCGCCGTCGGCGGCGGGTCGGCCACTCCGCCGCGGATGATCATCGCCGCCTACCGGCACCCCTCGGCGGGCCCCGGACACCCGGTGCTCGTGGGCAAGGGAATCACCTTCGACACCGGCGGCATCTCGATCAAGCCCAACGCCGGCATGCGCGAGATGAAGACCGACATGGCTGGTGGCGCCGCCGTGCTGGCCGCCGTCGACGCCGCCGCGCGGCTCGGGGTGCGGGTCGCGGTGACCGCGGTGGTCCCGGCCGCCGAGAACGCCGTCTCCGGCGGTTCCTACCGGCCGGCGGACGTCGTCCGGCACGTCGATGGCCGGACGACGGAGGTGCTCAACACCGACGCCGAGGGGCGGATGGTGCTGGCCGACGGCCTGGCCTACGCGCGGCTCGAGCTCGGGGCGACCGTCCTGGTGGACGTCGCGACGCTGACCGGCGCGATGAAGGTCGCGCTCGGGACCAGGACGGCCGGGCTGTACGCCACCACCGACGGGCTGGCCGAGGCGCTGCGCACCGCGGGCGCGCATGCCGGCGAGCCGGCCTGGCGGATGCCGCTGGCCGAGGAGCACCGCGGTCTGCTCGACAGCGCGGTGGCCGATGCCAACAACGCACCGGGCAACCCCGGCGGAACGACCGCGGCGCTGTTCCTGCGGCCCTTCGCCGGCGACCTGCCGTGGGCCCACCTCGACATCGCCGGACCGGCTCGAGCCGGGTCGGACGACGCCGAGCTGGTGAAGGGCGGCACCGGGTTCGGTGCCCGCACGCTTCTGCGCAGGCTGGAGGCCGGCGCGCCTATCTCCGTGCCTCCGGCCGTCCTGGACTGAGAACTTTCCCGGCCACTCGTCGGTCGTTCCGTCGATGGTCCACCGCTCGGTCCGAGCCGGCCGTTCCGAGCCGGCCTCAGGCCGGGCCGACGAGTCCGGCGACGATCTCGGCGGAGAGCGCCACCAGCGGCAGCCCCCCACCGGGGTGGGAGGAGCCGCCGACGAGGAAGAGCCCCGGCACGGGGGAGGCGTTGGCCGGACGGAGGAACGCGGCGCGGGCGCCGTTGCTCGACGTGCCGTAGATCGACCCGCCGACGCTGCCCGTGTCGCGGGCCAGGTCCGCCGGCGTCCGGGCCACCGACCACGAGATGCGGTCGCGGACGTCGAGGCCGCGCCGCGCCAGGACGTCGAGCACCCGGGCGGCGTACCGCTCGGCCAGGCCCGGTTCGTTCCAGTCCACTCCGCCCTCGGGACGGTGCGGGGGAGCGTTGACCAGCACGAACCACGACTCGCTGTCCTCGTCCGGCCGCAGCGCCGGGTCGTCCGGCGCGCT
>JAOPWJ010000080.1 GCA_025965715.1 Blastococcus sp.
GGGACACCGGCGGGCAGCAGAAGGCGACGCGCACGCGCGAGGACGCCGACGAGGTCGAGGCCTCGGTCGACACCGAGGTCGCCGAACGCCACAAGGAAATGACCGAGGACGTCGATTCATTGTTGGACGAAATCGACGAGGTCCTCGAGGAGAATTCAGAGGAATTCGTCAGGCAGTATGTGCAAAAGGGAGGGGAGTGATCATTCCCGCATCGCCTCATTGAGGACATTGTAGAATGGTCGACTCGAAGCATTGGCCGGACTGTGGCCACAGTCGGTCCCTCGGTGACTTCGCGCGCGACAGGCGGCGTCAGGGCGGTCTCGCGTTCTACTGTCGCGATCGCGCTGGCGTGCGACTGTGCGAGTCCACGAGGCGGCGGAAGGGTCCTCCTCGGGCTCGCCACCGACTGGAGCGCCACGTCCCCGACGGGCACACGTGGGGCCCGGACTGCGAGTCGATCAAGCCGGTCGCCGGGCTTCCGCGCTCGTCGGCCCATCCCATCGGAGGGCACACCTGCTGCCTTCCGTGCCACAACGCTCGGGGCCGTGCGTCCGTGGTGAAGGTCTTCGGCTCCGGCACCTACCACCTCCAGGGGCGGTACGGGATCTCGGCGCAGGACGCGGACGAGGTGCTGGCGGCGCACGGCGGACTCTGCGCTGTCTGCCGAGCCGTGCCGGCTGTGCGCGTCCATCACGACCACCGGACCGGAGCCGTTCGAGCGCTGATCGGCGTCAACTGCACCGGCGGGCTCGGGCAGTGCACGGACGATCCGTTCCGGCTGGACATGGCCGCGTTCTCCATCGAGCAGCACGGCCGGCGGCAGGCGCTCGACCTGCTGGCGGAGTCCGCCGCCGACGCAGCCGAGGTAGGCGGCCGCCCTGGCACCCCGCCGGTAGGGTCGCAGCGACGAACGGGCGCACGCGGCACCAGCTCGCGGAGCACCGGGCGGAGCAGTGGGGCACGCCGGCGGAAGCCGGCAGGAGAGGCGGATGCGTGAGCGAGTCGTCAACTGGCCGGATCGGGTTCCCGCCCGCGTACCTGGACCGGGTGGGTTCCTCGTTCACCGACTTCCTCGGGACCACCGCGCCCGACCTGCTGCCCGGCCGCAGGCCGATCCCGCAGCTGCCGGTCGGTGACCTCGCCCCGCACGGCACGACGATCGTCTCCGTCACTTTCGAGGGCGGCGTCCTCATGGGCGGCGACCGTCGCGCCACCATGGGCAACCTGATCTCCTCTCGCGACATCGAGAAGGTCTATCCGGCCGACTCCTACAGCGTCATCGGGATCGCCGGGGCCGCGGGCATCGCCATCGAGATGGTCCGGCTCTACCAGGTCGAGCTCGAGCACTACGAGAAGATCGAGGGCCTCACGATGTCCCTCGACGGCAAGGCCAACCGCCTGGCCGCGATGATCCGGGGCAACCTCGGCGCCGCCCTCCAGGGCCTGGCGGTCGTGCCGCTGTTCGCCGGGTTCGACCTCGACGCGGGCCCCGGCACGAATCCGGGGCGGATCTTCAGCTACGACGTCACCGGTGGCAACTACGAGGAGCGGGGTTACGCCGCCGTCGGCTCCGGGTCGCTGTTCGCCAAGAACTCGCTGAAGAAGACCTGGCGGCACGGGCTGCCGGCCGAGGCAGCCATCCACACCGTCGTCGAGTCCCTCTACGACGCCGCCGACGACGACTCCGCCACGGGCGGTCCCGACCCGGTCCGGCGGCTGTACCCGATCGTCTACCGGGTGGACGCCGAGGGCGCCGTCCGGCTCACCGACGCCGAGGTCGCCGCGGTCGCCGACTCGATCGTCACCGACCGGGCGGAAGCCGACCGCCACAACGCTCAGCGGGAGGGCTGACCCATGACCATGCCCTACTACGCCTCCGCCGAGCAGGTCATGCGCGACCGGTCGGAGTACGCCCGCAAGGGCATCTCCCGTGGCCGCAGCGTCGCCGTCCTCACCTACTCCGACGGCGTCCTGCTCATCGCCGAGAACCCCAGCTCCACGCTGCACAAGGTCGGCGAGATCTACGACCGGATCGGGTTCGCGGCGGTCGGTCGGTACAGCGAATTCGAGAGCCTGCGGGTGGCCGGCGTCCGTCTTGCCGATGTCCGCGGCTACTCCTACAACCGGCGCGACGTCACCGGCCGGGTCATCGCCAACGCCTACGCGCAGACCCTCGGTGCGATCTTCACCGAGCAGATGAAGCCCTACGAGGTGGAGCTCTGCGTGGCCGAGGTCGGCGACCGCCCCGAGACCGACCAGCTCTACCGCCTCACCTTCGACGGCTCCGTCGTCGACGAACCGGACTTCGTCGTCATGGGCGGGCAGGCCGATGCGGTCACGGGTCACCTGCGTGAGCACTTCCTCCCCGGCCTGGGCCTCGCCGACGCCCTGCAGGTCGGCGTCCGCGCCCTCTCGGCGGTCAGCCCGGCCACTACCGGCGCCGGTAGTGGCGGGCCGACCCGGCTGGCCGCCGAGCAGCTGGAGGTGGCCGTCCTCGACCGGCGGCGTCCCAAGCGGGCCTTCCGCCGGGTCGTCGGCTCCGCGCTGCGCACCCTGCTCGGCGACGAGCAGCCGGCAGCCGGCGGCGACGAGACTCCGACGACCCCGGCGCACGCGCCCAGCGTCCCGGAGCCCGGTACGCCGCCCGGTCTCGGCGACCCGGCCAACCCCGACACCGCGGGCGGCACCGGCCACGACGGGCGGCAATCCGGCGAGGCCTCGCGCCAGACCGACTGAGACAGGACGCAGATGCCGGACTACGAGGTCAACGAGGACGCCGTCGCCCAGGCCCGCGCGCTCATCGACGCGGGCGCCTACGACGACCGGACCGAGTGGTCCGAGGCCGCCCCGTCGACAGCCGACGAGAACACCGAGATCGACGAGCGCGGGTACGACGGCTACGGTGCCTGGCACCTCGCCGTCGACCCGGACGCCTCCGAGGACACCAAGGGGCGGTACAAGTTCCCCTACGGCGACTTCGCCAGGGTCAACCGGGCGGCTCTCATCCACGCCAAGCAGCGCGCCGCCCAGAATGATCACGACGAGATCGAGCAGGCGGCCGACGACCTGCTGCGCCGGCTGGACGGCAAACGGGACGAGTAGGACGGTCGTCGGGCCGAAGGTTCACGTGTACGTGACCCGCCGGGTGCGCCGGCGCACGCCCTCTGTCGCCCCCGGCGCCTAGTCTCGGATCCGTGGAACGACGGATCTTCGGCATCGAGACCGAGTACGGCGTCACGTGCACCTTCAAGGGGCAGCGCCGGCTGTCCCCGGACGAGGTCGCCCGCTATCTCTTCCGGCGGGTGGTGTCGTGGGGGCGTAGCTCCAACGTCTTCCTGCGCAATGGCTCCCGCCTCTATCTGGACGTCGGCAGCCACCCCGAATACGCCACGGCCGAGTGCGACGACCTCACCGAGCTCGTCGTCCACGACAAGGCCGGCGAGCGCATCCTGGAAGGTCTGCTGGTCGACGCCGAACAGCGCCTCGCCGAAGAGGGCGTCACCGGCGACATCTACTTGTTCAAGAACAACACCGACTCGGCCGGCAACAGCTACGGCTGCCACGAGAACTACCTGGTCGGTCGGCACGGCGAGTTCAGCCGGCTGGCCGACGTCCTGCTCCCCTTCCTGGTCAGCCGGCAGATCGTCGTCGGCGCCGGCAAGGTGCTGCAGACCCCGCGCGGGGCGATCTTCTGCGTCAGCCAGCGCGCCGAGCACATCTGGGAGGGCGTCTCCAGCGCCACCACGCGGAGCCGGCCGATCATCAACACCCGGGACGAGCCGCACGCTGACGCCGAGCGCTATCGGCGGCTGCACGTGATCGTCGGCGACTCGAACATGAACGAGACGACGACGCTGCTCAAGGTCACCATGACCGACCTGGTGCTGCGCATGATCGAGGCCGGCGTCCCGATCAAGGACATGACGCTGGAGAACCCGATCCGGGCCATCCGCGAGATCAGCCACGACATGTCCGGACGACGCAAGGTCCGGTTGGCCAACGGCCGCGAGATGTCGGCCCTGGAGATCCAGTCGGAGTACCACTCCCGGGCCGCGGACTTCGCCGACCGCGAGGGCTGCAGCTCCGAGCACCGGCAGATGCTCGAACTGTGGGGCCGGGTGCTCAAGGCCGTCGACACCGAAGACCTCAGCCTGATCGACCGCGAGATCGACTGGGCCACCAAGTTCAGCATCATCGAGCGCTACCGGGCCAAACGCGACCTGCCGCTCAGCCACCCGCGCATCGCCCAGATGGACCT
Organism: Blastococcus sp.; assembly: GCA_025965715.1. Taxonomy (GTDB): domain Bacteria; phylum Actinomycetota; class Actinomycetes; order Mycobacteriales; family Geodermatophilaceae; genus Blastococcus_B. Next base: position 4,259 of record JAOPWJ010000080.1, read on the forward strand.
CGCCTACCACGACATCAGCCGGACCCGGGGCCTGTACTACCTGCTCGAGCGGAACGGGCAGGTCGACCGGGTGACGCACGAACCCCGCGTCTTCGAGGCGAAGAACGTGCCACCGCAGACCACGCGCGCGCGCCTGCGGGGCGAGTTCATCCGCAAGGCCCAGGAGAAGCGCCGCGACTTCACCGTCGACTGGGTGCACCTCAAGCTCAACGACCAGGCTCAGCGCACCGTGCTGTGCAAGGACCCGTTCAAGGCCATCGACGAGCGGGTGGACAAGCTCATCGCCTC
>JAOPWJ010000087.1 GCA_025965715.1 Blastococcus sp.
GGCGCCGAGTGACCACCAGAAGCACCATGGCGACGGCGCCGGGAAGGGCGAGGGCGGCCAGACCCGGCCAGAGGGCTCCGGTCACCGCGACCAGCCCCGCCACGACCAGCGGCCCGGCGAAGGCCCCGATCTGGTCCAGCGCCTTGTGCACGCCCAGCCCGCGGCCCATGCCGACCTGCGCCGCGGCGTCGGCCAGGAGCGCTGACTTGGCGGGACTGCGCACCGCCTTGCCGATGCGCTCGGCCAGAATCAGCGCCGCCGCAACGGCCAGCCCCGCCGCGCCCAACAACGGCGTGAGCGCGAGCAGGGGCACACAGATCGCCGTGAGCGCGTACCCGGCGATCGTCAAGGTCCAGTAGCGGCGGGTCCGGTCGGCGAGCGGCCCGGAGAAGACGCGGAAGACCAGGGCCGCGGCCTCGCCCGCGCCGGTGACCGCGCCCACCACGATCGCCGACGCGCCCAGTGAAGCCAGCAGCGGGCCGTACACCGACCGGGCGCCCTCGTAGACCATGTCGGCCGCGAGGCTGACCGTCCCGAAGCCGACCACCACGCGCCACGGCGTCCAGACGCGCGCGCTCGCCGTCGTGGAGGTAGCGGAGCCGGGAGTGGACACGACGCCATCATCACCCGCGCTGCTGGGTGCCCGGCGCACCTCGCCGGTCAGGGGTCCATCGCGGCGATGACGTTCTCCGGCGTCAGGGGCAGGTGCCGCACGCGCAGCCCGGTCGCGACGTAGAGGGCGTTGCCGATGGCCGCCGCCGTGGGGCCGATCGACGCCTCCCCGGCGCCGAGTGCGGGGTCGGTGGGCCGGTCGAGCAGGACGACGTCCACCGGCGGCACCTCGCTGAAGGTGAGGATCGGGTACTCCTCCCACGTCCTGCTGGTGACCGCGCGCCCGTCGAAGCGCACCCGCTCCTTCGTAGTCCAGCTGAGCGCCTGCAGCGCGCCGCCCTCGATCTGGTTCACCACGCCGTCCGGGTTGACCACGAGCCCGACGTCGACGGCGATGGTCAGCCGGCGCACCCGGACGTGGGTCTCGGCCTCCACCTCGGCAACGACCGCGCAGTACGCGCCGCGGTTCTTGTACCGGGCGAGCCCGACCCCGAGGCCGACCCCCGAACCGACGTCCGCAGCACTGCTCCCCCACCCTGCCCGTTCGGCGGCCGCCTGCAGCACCGCCCGCGCGCGCTCGTCGCCGAGCAGCCCGAGCCGGTACTCGACGGGGTCGGCGCCGGCGAGCGCGGCCAGCTCGTCGACGACGGACTCGATGGCGAACACGTTCAGGTGCGCGCCGAGGGCGCGGAGGGCGGAGGTGCGCAGCGGCATGGTCTGCAGCCGGTGCGTGCGCACGACCTGGCCGGGCAGGTCGTAGAGCGGAACGGCGTTGCGGCCCGAGCCGCCGCCGTTCTGCAGCGGCGGGTCACCCGCCGGCTGCGCCGTCTCCGCCGCCTCGACGTGCGTGGCGGCCAGCAACGGTGCCGACGGCGGGCCCGGCCGGTGCGCGTGCCCGTTGCTCCAGACGTCGTGCCGCCAGCTCTGCACCCGGCCCCCGGCGTCGAGATCCGCCTCGATGTCGACGACCATCGCCGGCCCGAGCGGTGCCCAGCCGAGCTCGTCCTCGCGGGTCCAGACGACCTGCACCGTCCGGCCGGGCACCGCTCGTGCCAGCAGGACAGCGTCGTAGGCGGCGTCGTCGGCCGCGTTATGGCCGTAGCAGCCCGCCCCCTCGACGTGCTGCACCACGACGTTCTCGGGGGCCAGCCCTTGGGACCGGCAGATCGAGGCGTGCAGTTTGTGGATGCCCTGCGAGTGGGACCAGACCGCCAGCCGCTCCCCGTTCCACAGCGCGAGCCCGCAGGACGGCGCGATGGAGGCGTGCGCCAGGAAGGGACGGCTGAACCGCGCGTGCACCGAGCCCGCGGCGGGGCCGGCCGTCGTCCCCGCGTCGTGCAGGACCGTCTCCTCCGTCGGCGCGGCGAGCAGGAACGCCGGCAGTTCGTGCTCGTCGGGGAGGGAGTCCGCTTCCTTCCACACGGTGCCGGTCCGGAGCGCGGCGACTGCCCGGAGGGCGTTCTCCTCGCGCTCGGTGACGACGCCCAGGAAGGAGCCGTCCCGAACGACGGCGACCACACCGGGCACGCGGCTGGCGGCCTGCTCGTCGACCGACGTCAGGACGGCGCCGCGCGAGGGCGGACGCAGGACGCGGCCGAACAGCATCCCGTCGGGGCGCAGGTCGTGGATGAACCGGCGGCGGCCGGCGACCTTACCGGGCACATCCACTCGGGGCAGCGACCGACCGACCACGCGGTAGTCGTCCGGGCGTTTCGCGTCTGTGCCGGGAGCGAGGTCGCGGTCCAGCGCGACCACCCCGGCCAGCTCCCAGAGGCTGGTGCGTCGCCCGTCCGGCGCGCAGATGTCGCCGTCGGTCACGTCCAGCGACTCGGACGGGACGTCGAGCCGCGCCGCGGCCTCGGCGAGGAACAGCTGCCGCGCCTGTGCGCAGACGGCTCGCAGCGCACCGCCGGAGTGCTGCACGGACAGGCTGCCCGCGGTATAGGACTCGTCGGGGCTGATGTCGGTCGCAGCCGGCACCATCCGGATGCGGGACGGATCGACGTCGAGCTCCTCGGCGACGATCTGCGCCAGCGCGGTGAGTACGCCCTGACCCAGCTCCACCTTGCCGGAGCGGACGAGGACCGTGCCGTCGGCCGTGATCGTGATCCAACGATCCAGGCGGGGGGTCGTGCCGAGGCTCGGGTTCGTCACGAGCGGCACGTCCTCGCGCACAGAACCGCCCGCACGATGCGGTTGTGCGCGCCACAGCGGCACAGGTTGCCGTCCAGCGCCCGGCGGACACCGGCCTCGTCGACGTCGGGCTCACGCTCCAGGAGCGCGGCCGCGGTCACCAGCATCCCCGAGGTGCAGTAGCCGCACTGCAGGGCCTGCTCGTCGATGAACGTCTCCTGAAGCCGGTGCGGGCGGCCCTCGTTGCCCAGCCCCTCGACGGTCGTCACCGACTTGCCGGCCACCGACCAGACCGGTGTGTCACAGGAGTGCACGGGGTGCCCGTCGACCAGCACGTTGCACGCGCCGCAGAGGCCCAGGCCACAGCCGAACTTGGCCCCGAGGAGACCTAGGTCGTTGCGCAGCACGTAGAGCAGCGGCGTGTCCGGATCGCAGACGACCTCGTGCGCCGTCCCGTTGACGACGAGGGATACCGCCTGGTCGGCGGTCACGACAGGATGCGCACGGGCCGCTCGAGCAGCCCGACGAAGGTGGACATCCACTGCGCGGCGGTGGCACCGTCGACCGGGCGGTGGTCGACCGACAGGGTCACCCGCAGCACCGTGGCGACCTCGAGCCGGCCGTCGACGACCACGGCCTCCTGCTTGGCCGCCCCCACGGCCAGGATCGATGCCTGGGGCGGGTTGAGGATCGCGGCGAACTCGTCGACGCCGTACATGCCCAGGTTCGTGACCGTGACGCTGCCACCCTCGAGCTCGGACTGCTGCAGCCGGCCGTCCCGCGCCCGCGCCACGAAGTCCTGCGTCGTGGCGGCGACGTCGCTGATCGACCGCGACTGGACCGAGGTCAGCACCGGCGTGACGAGGCCCGACGCGGTGGCCACGGCGACCGACACGTCGACGCTCCTGAACGAGCGGATGGCGTCCCCGGTCCAGATCACGTTCATGGCTGGCACCAGCTGGTGCGCCTTCGCGGCGGCCTTGACGATCAGATCGTTCACGGACACCCGCACGTCGGCGCCGTCGTTGAGCTCCGCCCGCAGCTCGAGCAGCCGGTCGACGCGGGCGACACCCCGGACGTAGAAGTGCGGAGCGGTGGCCTTGCTCTCGGTCAGGCGCGCCGCCACCGCCTTGCGCATCCGGCTCAACGGCTGGTCGGTGAACACCGCGGCCTCGGCGGGTGCCGGCGGCGACGCCGCAGCGACCGCCGCCGTCTCGGGAGCACGCGAGGCGGTACGGGCGACAGCGGGACGGGCAGCACCGGGATCGGGGACGGTCGGCACCGCGGGGACGGGGACCGACGGCACCGCGGGGCTGGCGTCGTGCACGGTGCCCTCCTCGTGCGCGACGCGCTGAGCGAGGGCCGCCTCGACGTCCCGGCGGACGATCCGCCCACCCGGACCGGTGCCGACCATGTCCTCGACCAGCAGTCCGGCCTCCGAGGCCAGTCGCCGGGCCAGCGGGCTGGCGAACCGCCTCGTCGTCGCGACGGTGGGTGCGTGGCCGTTGGCCGGCGGGACGTCGGCGACCAGGGCCACCGGCGCCGCGCCGTCCCCGGACGGCGCGACCCCCAGGGCGGCGAGTGCGGCGTCGAGGTCGTCGACGACCTCGTCCGGCCGGCCCAGGACGGCGATCGGGGCGCCGACGTCCACCTCGGTCCCCTCGGTGACCAGCGTGCGGAGGAGGATGCCGTCGGCCTCGGCCTCCACGTCCACGACCGCTTTGTCGGTCTCGACGGTCGCGATGACGTCCTGGGCGGAGAAGCGGGTGTTGACCGACACCGGCCAGCCGGCCAGCACGGCCGACGTGGTGCTCGCGGCGATCTCGGGCATGCGCAACAGCTCGGGCATCGTCAGTACCTGACCACGGTGCTGAGCGCGGTGACGACCTCTTCGGACTTCGCGATCGCGGCCCGCTCCAGCACCTTGCTGATGCTCGGCGAGGCCTCGCCGCCGGTCACCCGCTGCACGGGGTGGTCGAGCCAGTCGAAGAACCGGCGCTGGATCTCGTCGGCGAGCCAGCCGCCGTACGACGTCCCCAGGGCGCCCTGCTCGGCGATGAGGACGTTGTTGGTCTTCCGGATGCTGTCGCCGATCGTGTCCCAGTCGATGCTGGCCCGGTCGAGCCAGCGCAGGTCGATGACCTCGGCGTCGACGTCACCGACCTCCTCGACCGCGTCGAGGACGTACTGCGTCATCGCCAGGTAGGTGAGCACGGTGAGGTCGCTGCCCGGCCGGCGGACGGCGGCCTTGCCGACGGGCAGGCAGTAATCGAGGTCGTCGACCGGGCCTTCTCCCACCGAGCCGTAGAGGTCGACATGCTCCAGCACGAGCACCGGGTCCTTGCAGCGCAGCGCGCTGTTCATCAGCCCGACGTAGTCGAACGGTGTGGACGGCGCCACGATGCGCCAGCCCGGTGCGGTGGCGAAGATGCCGGCCGGGTCCATCGAGTGCTGGGAGCCGTAGCCGGTGCCCATCGCGACCTTGCTACGCAGCACCAACGGGACGTCGTCGTCGCCGCCGAACATGTGCCGGGCCTTGCCGATCTGGTTGAAGAGCTGGTCCGCGGCCACCCACATGAAGTCGGCGTACATGAACTCGACGACCGGGGTGAACCGGCCGTCGAGCGCGATGCCACCGCCGAGCCCGGTGAACGCGTTCTCGCTGATCGGCGTGCCGAGGACGCGGCCGGGGAAGGCGTCCTTGAGGCCGCGGGTGGCGCCGTTGGTGCCGCCGTTGAGCCGGTGCACGTCCTCGCCCATCACGACGATGCCGTCGTCCGTGCTCATCCGGCGGTTCATCACGGCCGCGACGGCGTCGATGAACTTGGTGTCGGCCAGCTCGCCGTCGAAGGTGTCACGGTCGGCGATCGGTGCGTCGTCGAACTCGCTCAGGTCGCCGCGGACACCCACGTCGGCGAAGGCCGGGTCGGGCCACTCGGCCGGCTTGATCCGCCGCTGCCCGGGCTTGCCGCCGGGAAGCGGCTCGAGCAGGACGTCGCCGACCTCGGCCATCAGTGCCTTGGCGGCGGCGATCGTCGCATCGACGTCGGCGGCGCTGAGGATGCCGCGGCGGGCGAGGTGACCCCGGAGCTGATCGATCGGGTCGCGCTGCCGCCAGGCCGCCTCCTCCTCACGGGTGCGGTAGCGGAAGGAGCTGCCGGGGAAGGCGCCGTTCTGGTGGAAGTACCGGTAGACGTCGGCCTCGACCACCGTCGGGCCGTTCCCGGCGCGCATGTGCGCCAGCGCCTCCTGCATGGCGAGGTAGACCGCGAGCGGGTCCATCCCGTCGACCTTCCAGCTGCGGATCCCGAAGCCCGGACCGCGAGCGGACAACCGGGGCTCGCCGGTCGCCTCGTACACGCTGGTGGACACGGCGTACTGGTTGTTCTCGATGAAGAAGCAGAGCGGCAACTTCCAGGCCGCGGCGAGGTTCATCGACTCGAGCGTCGAGCCGATGTTCGTGGCGCCGTCCCCGAAGTAGGTGATGGCGACCGCGTCGGTGCCGGCGTGCCGGTGGGCCCATGCCGAACCGGCGGCCAGCGGCACGCCGCCCCCGACGATGGCGTTGGTGCCGATCGCGCCGGCGTCCTTCCACTGCAGGTGCATGCTCCCGCCGCGGCCATGGCTGAAGCCGCGGTCGAGCCCGCAGATCTCGGCGAGGCTGCGCAGGACGACGGCCCGCACCTCCTCCGACCACGGCTTGGTGGGGTCGATCCCCTCGGGGTGCACGTGGGAGAGCACCTTGGCGAGGAACTGGTGGTGCCCGCGGTGCGAGCCGTTGACGGTGTCCTGGCTGGTCAGCCCGATCACCGAGCCGACCGCCCCGCCCTCCTGGCCGATGCTCGAGTGTGCCGGGCCGTGAATGAGGCCCGCGCCGGCGAGTTCGAGAACGAACTCCTCGAACGTCCGGATGAGCACGAGCTGGCTCAGCATGCTGGTGAGCAGGTGCGGCTCGGCCGCGTTCCAGTCGGCGTCGGTCGCGCTGAAGGCGACCCACTCGACCGCCGGATCCAACGGCGTGCGCTGCGGCATCTGCGTGTCCTTTTCGCGGTGGTGGTGACCGTCACAGCTTCCCACCGACTGGATCCAATGACAAGGAGTTAGTGCCTCTGGACCGGTTATCGGCCCGTGGTGTTCACTGGATGGATCCAATCTGCCCCTAGGAGACGACGATGGCACTGCCCGGACTGACCGGCGTGGACCACATCGGGTTCACCGTGCCCGACCTCGCCGAGGCGACCGCCTTCCTCGTCGACGTCCTGGGCTGC
>JAOPWJ010000088.1 GCA_025965715.1 Blastococcus sp.
GGCGCTCGGCACGGCCCTCGCCGCCTGCGGGCAGGACCGGGCGGCGGCGGCCTGCCACACCGCCGCACTCGCCGACTACTCTGCGTCGGCCGCTCGGGGTGAGGTGCACTACCTGCACCATCTGGCGGAGTTCTCCGCCGACGTGCGGCCCGATACCGAGGCCGCCGTCCACTGGGCGCAGGCGGACGTGCGACTGCGCCGCAACGGAGCCACGTTGTCGCTGCTGGCTTGGTGCCTGTACCGGGCCGGCCGGATCGCCGAGGCTCTGGCGGCCGTGGAGGCGGCGGAGGCCCTGGGCGCCGGCGACCCCCGGCTCCGAGAGCGCGGCGCCCTGATCCGGCGGTCCGCGACGGGCGGGGGGCAGTGACGTGCCCGATGCCGACCTCGTGCTCGAGGGTGGCGGGGTCAAGGGACTCGGCACCGCCGGGGCGGTCATGGGCCTGTTGGAGGCGGGCTATCGCTTCCACCGGGTGGCGGGCACCTCGGTCGGCGCGGTGGCGGCCTGCTTCGCCGCCGCGGGGGTGGACTCACCGACCTACCGCGACATCCTGAGCCGCCTGGACCTCAGCAGGGTTCCCGACCGACGGGTACCGCTGCCCCTGGTCAGCGAGGGCTTCTCCCTCGTCGCCCGGTGCGGCGCCTACCCCGGCGACTGGATCCGCGCGTTCCTGCTGCGCGAGCTCGGCGACCTGGGGGTCCGCACCTTCGGCGACCTGCGCCGGGACGACGCGGGTGACGATCCGGCGCTGGCGACGCCCGACCATCGCTACAAGCTCGTCGTGATGGCCACCGACGTGACCCACGGCCGGCTCCTGCGGCTGCCCTGGGACTACGCGCTGTTCGGCCTGGATCCCGACGACCAGCTGGTCGCCGACGCCGTCCGGATGTCGCTGTCCATCCCCTTCTACTTCGAGCCGTGCACGCTGAAGGACCGGGGCACCGGCGAATCGGCCACGATCGTCGACGGCGGGGTCCTGTCGAACTTCGCGATCGAGATCTTCGACCGCACCGACGGGGTGGCGCCACGCTGGCCGACGTTCGGCGTCCGGCTGCTCCCCGACCTCCCGGCGGGCCTCGGCGCCCTCGTCCCGCTGTACGGCGTCCCCATGCTGCCCGCGGTCCGGCTGCTCGAGCAGGTGGTGGCCACCGCCCTGGTCGGCCGCGACCAGACGCACCTCGACCGGCCCGGCGTGCGGGACCGGACGATGACCGTGGACACCGAGGGAACGGCGATCACCGAGTTCGGCATCCGCGCGGAGAAGAAGGCCGGCCTGATCGAGCGCGGACGGGCGACCGCTCAGGGGTTCCTGCAGCGCTGGGACGGCAACCCATGACGGCGGGCACACCGGCCAGGGCGCCGGGAACCCCGGGGACGCCGGCACCCTCGGAGCCTTCCTCGAGGCCTTCCTCGGGGTCCGTGGCCGCCGGCGCCCGGGCCCTGGCCTGGGGGCAGCAGCGGCCGACCAGCACGGACAAGCCGCGACGGGACTGGCGCGAACAGGTGCTGATCAGGGCCGGCGAGCTCTCCGGCCTGGCGACCTGGATGGCCACCCGGGGCGACGGTGCCTCCGACGAGACGCTCCGGAAGGCCAACGCCGACCTCGACGCCGCCGCACGGGGCCATCTCGAGGTCGCCCGGGACGCCGCACTGGGCACCACCGGAAATCGCGGCGCGCGCATGGAACGCGCCGTCGGCCACCTCGACGCCGCCGAGGCCGTCCTGCTCCGCCGCAGTCCGGACGACTACCTGGAGGGATCGCTGCCCGGGCTGCTCGCGCACGTGCAGGCTCACCTCCCGCCGTCGCACCCGCAACGGCTGCGCGTCGAGGCGCTGGCCCTGCCGCCGACTGATGAGGTCATCGGTCCGCTCAGCGGTGAGGACCGCACCGCCCTGGCCGAGGCCGCCCGGGCGGCCGGCTGGGCCGCCCGCCGCGAGCACACCCGCCTGCGGAGCTTCCGCACCATCGTCGCGCTCACCTCGCTGGCGTTGCTGCTGCTGGCCCTCGCCATCGGAGCCGTGGGTGCGGCCCGCCCCGAGTGGATGCCGCTGTGCTTCGCGCCGCAGGGGGCGAACGCGGTGGTCTGTCCGACTGCGACCGCGGCCACCGGGGGCAGCGACGCGGACCCGGCCACGGCCACCCAGATCGCGACGGTCGTGGCCACCACCGCGCGGGGACCCGACACCGGGCTCGTGATGCTGGTCGGCCTGGCCGGCGCGGCGGTCACCGCGGCCGCCGCGCTGCGGCGGATCCGTGGAACGTCGACGCCCTACGCCGTTCCGGTGACGCTGCTGCTCCTCAAACTGCCGACGGGCGCCCTGACCGCCTTCCTCGGGCTGATCCTGCTGCACGGCAACTTCGTGCCGGGGTTGTCGGCGCTGGACTCCTCCGACCAGATCCTGGCCTGGGCGCTCGTTTTCGGTGCCGCCCAGCAACTGGTCACCGGACTGGTCGACAAGAAGGCACAGTCAGTGCTCGACTCCGTCGGCTCCACCCCCATGACGGCAGAGAAGGAGTAGGAGGGCCGGCGCGGATGCACCGGTTGACGGCAGGCACCTCGACACCAACACGGGAGTAACCGATGAAGCTCACTCGCAGAACCCTGGCCGCCTTCGGCGGCGCCGCAGCACTGGTCATGGCCCTGGCGTCGCCGGCCGCCGCCCACCTCGACGTCGGGCCGGCCGCGTCCGCGGTCTGCGCGGACGGGGGAAGCGGGGCGAACGACGCGGCCCGGCTGCGCCCCGGCGCCACGGTCGCCGACCCCAACACCATCTCCGAGTCCGCCGCCGCGGCCCTGGACAACGCGCTGGCCGCCGCCCGCGCGACGGCGGTGCTCCCGGCCGGGTCGGCCACCGTCAAGACCGTCTTCCACGTCATCACCGCCAAGCCGCTCACGGCGGCCCAGAGGTCGGACCGGGAAGCCATGATCGCCGAGCAGGTGCGGGTGCTCAACAACGCCTTCAGCGGAGTCGGCGCGGCCGCTCCGTCGGGCAACTCGCCCTTCCGGTTCAGCTACAACCGGTCGGCCACGACGTGGACGGTGAACAAGGCCTGGTCGACGATGGTCCCCGGCAGCCAGGCGGAGGCCGCCGCGAAGAAGGCACTGCACACCGGTAGCGCGGCCACGCTCAACATCTACGTGGCGAACATCGGCGGCGGCCTGCTCGGCTGGGCGACGTTCCCGCAGGTGTACTACAGCCCCCTGTCCATGGACGGGGTCGTCATCCTCGACGAGTCGATGCCCGGCGGTAACACCGACATCTACAGCGAGGGCGACACGGCCACGCACGAGGTCGGCCACTGGCTCGGCCTTCTGCACACCTTCCAGGGCGGCTGCAACGGCCCCGGAGACCACGTCTCGGACACCCCGGCGGAGCAGTCGCCGGCGTTCGAGTGCCCGACCGGCCGGGACACCTGCCCGCGGCAGCCAGGCCTCGACCCGATCCACAACTTCATGGACTACACCGCCGACGCCTGCATGAACCGCTTCAGCTCCGGTCAGGTGGCTCGCATGAGCCACGCGTGGGCGGCCTTCCGGGCGCCCGTGCACTGATCCGGACGTCAGCCGGTACGGCGCACCCACGTGGCGGTCGGGGCGTCCCGGCCGCGCAGGGTGACCTCGCCATCCGGCACCCAGTGCGCGCGCTCGTCGTCGCCGGCGGCCTGCACCGTCGGGTCGCTGGCGACGGCACGGCCGGGATGGTCCTTGGCCAGTTCGGTGAGGCGGGCGGCCTCGTTGACCGGGTCACCGATCACCGTGTACTCGAGACGGCTTGCCGCGCCGACCTGGCCGGCCCACACGGTTCCGCAGGCGACGCCGATGCCGACGTCGACCTCGCCGGCCTCGCGGACGGCGGCACTGATGCGCCGGGCCGCGCGGAGAGCGGCGCCCGCGGGATCGGGGTGGTCGGTGGGCGCCCCGAACACGCAGAGGGCGGCGTCGCCCGCGAACTTGTTGACCAACCCGCCGTCGCCCTCGATCGTCTCCACGACGATCTCGAAGAACCGGTTGAGCAGGCCGACCATCTCCTCCGGCCCCGTGCGGCCGACCAGGCCGGTGGAGCCGGCGATGTCGACGAACAGGGCGGCCACGGTGCGCTCCTCGCCGCCGAGCGAGACCCCGGTCGCGAGCGCGCGCTGGGCCACGGTGGTGCCGACATGCCGGCCGAACAGGTCGCGCATCCGCTCGCGTTCGGCCAGCCCCGCGGCCATGGTGTTCACGCCCTCCTGCAGCAGTCCGATCTCGCCGGCGTCGTCCACCACGACGTTGACCGCGTAGTTGCCCCTCCCGACCCGCGCGACCGCCTCGCGGAGGTCTCGCAGCGGCTGGCCGACCGCCCGAGCCGTCAGCAGGGTGGCCAACCCACCGACGAGCAGCGCGACCACGACCAGGAACACGACCGCACCCTGTCCGGGCCCGCCCGGGTTGCTCGGGTCGACGTAGAGCAGGACGACGCCGAGCATCGGCACCCCGCTGGTCAGGCCCCAGGTGAGCACCAGCCGCGGCCGGACGCCGAGGGTGAGCGCGCCGCTGGGCGGATGCGCGGCGAGCGCACGGGCGGTGACGACCCGCGCCGCACGGGCCGCCAGGAGATAGGTGACACCCGCGGTCGCCATGCCACCCAGCAGCGTCGCCACCCCGGTGCGCAGCCCCACCCGGGGATCGGGAAAGGCGACGGCGGAGACGGCCGCGACCAGGACGGCTCCGATCAACCACACCAGGCCCGCGAGAAGTGCGGTGTCCACCGGCACCCTCAGGGCCTCGGCGGCCTCCTCGGTGGTCGGTTGCCGGCCGGCGACCAGCCAGCGGTTGGTGCCGCGCTGACGCCGGAGACCCGCGACCGTGGCCGCCGGCAGGGCCACCACCAGGTAGGCGGCAACGGCCATCAGCGTCGTTCCCCTGCCGGTCCGCCCGCTCCCGTCGTCGACCCCGATCAGCAGCACAGTCACGGTGGCGACACCGACGAGATTGGCCACGAGCACCAGCGACACGATCAGCGGCACGGCGCCCCGGCCGCTCGGCGCCCACGAGGCCAGGGCGCCGTCCCGGACCACGGTCTCCGGATCGGGCGTGTGCGTTCCCTGCGCCGGCGTGCTCACGCCGACGGGACCGGGGCGCGGCCGGAGGCGGTCGCGGACCGGATCGGGGTCATCCGCTCATGATCGCCGAGCCGATGGGTGGCCGCCGGTCCGGTCACCCGATTGCTGGACCGGTTCGGCCTGCCGCCGCCGGTCGTCTTGCCTCGACCCGCCGTCCCGGGGCACGCTCCGTGCGGCTCGGCGCCCGGCCTCCCCGGGTCGCGGCACATTCCGGGGCCGCGCGAGGAGGACCGACCGTGTGCGACACCGACCCCGGGCACACGCGCGCCGGCAGTGCGCTCAGCCGACGCCGGCTGCTGCAGGGCATGGTGGCGCTGGCCGCCCTGGCCGGGTGCGGGCCCGAGGAGCGCACCACCTCGGCACCCTCGCGCTCGCCACGGTCATCCCCCTCCCCCGCTCCTGCCCAGCTCAGCGCGTACGTCATGGCCATGCACCTGCACGCCTCGACCTCGGAGGGGACGGGCAGCGTCCGGTCGCACCTGGCGGAGGCGTTCCGGCACGGCTATGACGTCGCCTGGTTCACCGAGCACGACTGGCGCCGCCGCCGACTGCTCTACCGACCGACCTTTTCCTTCGTTCCGGAGGAGCAGATGATGGGCGGCGCCTGGAGCGTGCTGGAAGTGCCCACGGTGGGCGAGGTGGCCGGCGACAGCGGCGGAGCGCTGGTTCCCAACCCGGTCAGCCCCTCCGACCCCGCGGCACGGAAGGCCTCGCTGCGACTGCAGGTGACCAGCCGCGGCGACTCCCCGGCCACCGTCGGGCACCGGATCCGGGCCGAGGGCGGCTCCCGCGCCAACTACCGGAGCCGGATCGCGGGGCGCACCGTCTCGGTCGACGTCCTCCCCACCAGCACCGGCCCCGACGCCTGGGGCCAAGTCTGCTTCCTGCTCTCCCACCACCCCGCCTCCGGCGACCGCCCGGCCGGCCAGTGCGCACTGGTCTACCGGCTGCGGACCGACGGCTCCGACGAGGTGAGCAGCCAGGGCGCCACCGGCTACGTCGACCGAGCGGTGCGCGCCGGGGAGTGGCAGTCGCTCACCTTCGATCTGGTCGCCGACGTCGCTCGGGTGTGGCCGGACATGGACGCCCGGGACAACTCACTGAACGACATCCGTTTCCAGGCCACCAGCCGCCGGGGAGCGCGGGCGGAGGTGCTCTTCGGCTACCTGCGCCTCGATGAGCAGGCCTCCTACGACGCCGTCGGCGTGGAGCAGGACCTGGTGGACCGGTACGCCAAGGAGGTGCCCGACGTCCTGGGCCTGATCGGATCGGAGATATCGCTCGGGCCGCACCTGAACGGCTACGGCGGCGAACAGGCGCCCTACGACTACGGGCCGATCAGCAGACTCGGCGACAAGCCAGGCTACGAGGCGCTCCCGTCGATCGTGGCCCACATCCACCGCTCCGGCGGGCTGGCCTCCATCAACCACCCGTCGATCACGGCGTCGGGACTGCTGGCGATGAACGCGGGGGGCGCCGACCTGATCGAGGTGGGCTACGGCCACAGCGGCCCGGCCGCCATCCAGCGCCAGCTCGACACGTGGGACACCCTCAGCCGCAACGGCCTGTTCCTCACCGGGAACGGCGCGAGCGACGACCACACCGGGCAGGACTGGCAGGAGGAGGGCAACCGGTACTACACCGCGGCCTGGTCCAACGAGCTGGCGCAGCCCGCCCTGCTCGACGCTCTGAGCCGGGGCCGCACGTTCACCGGTTACCTCGGCTCGTTCGCCGGCACGATCGACATGACGGTCGACGACACCGTGCCCATGGGCTCGGTCGTCGTGGCCCCGGCGACGGCGCGCACGCTGCGGCTGGACGTCACCGGCCTCCCGGACGGCGGCGCCGTGCACGTCATCCGAGGCGCCGTCGACCACGCCGGGACGGCGGACCCGACCCCCGGGACGACGGTGGTGAAGTCACTCGGGGCGACCGACCTCGCGCGCGCGCCGTCCCTGCCGCTCGACGTCTCCGGGGACTGCTTCCACCGGATCCAGGTCACCGACCGCGCGGGGGCCGTGGTCGCCTACGGCCAGCCGATCTGGCTGCTGGGCGCTCCCCCGGCCGGAGGGGTCCCGTCCCGCCGTCGTCCGGCCTGACTGCCGGAGCGTCAGTCCGGATAGCCGTACTCCTCGTCGGTCACCGGGTTCCCCCATGACGTCTCGTCGCCCTTCCGGATGGCGGTGTGCACCAAGAAGTTGTCCGGGGCGGCGCCGTGCCAGTGCTCCTCGCCCCGGGGCGTCCAGATGACGTCGCCGGGGCGGATCACGACGACCTCGCCGCCGCGGGACTGGACGAGGCCGAGACCGTCGGTCACGTGCAGCGTCTGGCCGAGGGCGTGCGAGTGCCAGGCGGTGCGCACCCACGGTGCGAAGCGCACCGTGTTGACGCGGGCCCGCCCCGGCTCCTCGGCCCGCGCGACGACGTCGAACCAGACGTCGCCGGCGAACCACTCCGCCGGCCCCTTGGTGGTGGGCTGCGTGGAAAGGATCGTCATCGTCTCTCTCCTCGCGTCGTCGCACTCGGCCGCTTGCCAGGGAACGCCTACCCGCGGGAAGAGGGCAGGGCCTGTCGGTCGGGAGTACCGCGAGAACCCCTCAGCGCCGCGGCGACGACCTCCCGCAGCTCCCCTCGGCTCGGGCCGGGGGCGAACGCCGGCCGCCATCCCGACTCGTAGACCGCGCGCGCACGTGGTTCGACCGGGTCCAGCGAGGAGGGCAGTTGCAGCATCGACAGGTAGCCCCCCGTGGCCGCGAGGATGGCGGGGTCCTGTTCAGCGGCGGCGAGGATCAGGTCGGAGGGAAGGCGCCGGCTGAGGTCGACGTCCCCGCCCTCCCACCGGCGGACGGCGTCGCCGTCCATGGTCACGTGGTCGACGACCCACGGCCGCATGTTCTCCTCGCACCACGCGCCGAACGGCTCCCCCACGAGCCTTGGATCAGCTTCGCCGTCCAGCAGGGCGAGCAGCCGCAGGGCCTGGACGAACGTCGTGGCCACGCCCCGGCCGAAGATCGGCGTGGTCGTGGCGACCGCGTCGCCGACACTGACGAGCCCCGGCGTGCAGGGCCGGCCATCGCGCGAGCGCTGGCCCCGGTAGGTGTTCCGCAGTGGACCTCCCGGCAGCACCGAGCTCGCGGGCTCCACGCGCTCCGGATCGGTCCACTCCGCCAGACCCGGCACGGCCCGGCAGACCGCCTCGAACGCGGCCTGGTGCCGCAGGTCCTTCAGGGCCGCATCGGCGGTGGGCCGGACCAGGACCACCGACAGGTACCCGCGCTCATGCAGGAACACCAGCACCTGGTAACCGTCCAGGTCGGCCTGCCAGGCGAGGCCATTGAACAGCGGTCCGGGTTCCGCCCCGTCACGCAACCGGTACTCCCGATCCACGTAGGCCATGCCGCACGCGCCACCCACCACGGACGGATCGCGGAGGGAGTCGACGCTCCTGCCGGACCGCCCGGAGGCGTCCACGACCAGATCTGCGTCCACCGGGGAACCGTCCACCACGAGGCCACGGACCCGTCCCCCCGAGGTCAGCACGCCGTCCACGTGCCCCTGCCGGATGGTCAGCCGCGGCACGGTCGCCGCAGCCGCCCGGAGCGCGCGTTCGAACGTGTCGCGGCGAGACCGGTGGCCCGCGGCCGCCCGGTCCATACCAGGCACCGTGAACGTGACGGGCTCCGCGCCGAGGGCGAGCCACGCGGCCAACGCGTCCGGCCACTCCTGCTCCAGCGCCCGACCCACCTGGGGACGGAAACCGTGCGCATGGTGGAACTGCATCACGCCTGGCCGCGCCCACCGCCCGTCCGCGGGCGGACCCGCGTCACGGTCCACGGCGACGACGTCATGACCCCGCCCAGCCAGCGCACTGCCGAGGAAGAGACCGGCGGGACCGGCTCCGATGATCGCGACCCGCATGAGGCTGCCTCGTCCCGCGCCCGACGGCGCATCGACCGGGAGCAGCGTGTTCTCGTGCGCGCTCGGCCGTCAACGGCATTACGCCCGGGACGACGTCACCTGGCGCCCGGGACGTCCTTCAGTCGCCGGCGGTGCCCGCGCAGCTCTGGGAGCACCGCCCCGTCCGAGTCGCGGGTGACCGCCACGGCGTAGACGCTGCCCGAACGCCCGACCGCGGGATAGCCGTGCGAGTTGCACACCATGGCGACGGCGATGCTGGCGACCGCGTCGTATGCGACGGCGATGTATGCGACGGCGATGTATGCGACGGCGATGTA
>JAOPWJ010000117.1 GCA_025965715.1 Blastococcus sp.
GGGCGCGCGCCGCGGCCGCCTCGTCGCGCAGCACCCGGGCGAGATCGAGTGTCCCCACGCGTCCCTCGGACACCGCCGCCCATGCCGTACGGGCCGTCCGGTGCGCGGCGTCGGCCTGCTCGGCCGCCAGCGCCGCCCGGGCCGCGGCTTCGAGGACGTCTCGCAGCCCCTCGGCGCGCCGGCCGCCGTCCCGCTCCGCCCGCAGCGGGGCCAGTTCAGGCTCGCGGGCGGTGAGGGCATCGAGCTCGCGCACCGCTCGGTCCCGGCGGGCATGCCGCTCGTCGAGCGCCCGGGCAGCGGCCAGCTCCGCGTCGACCACGCCGACCGCCGTGGCCGCGGTCCGGGCCGAGGCCTCCGCCTGCGCCAACCTCTCGGCCGCCGTCGTCCGGATGCGCTCGACCCAGGGGTCGACGTGATTGCCGAGGCCGCCGCCGACCAACTCGGGGGCGAGGTCCTCGGGAACCTCGGCGTCGGCGATCTGGGCGACCCGGGCGAGCAGAGTGCTCAACCGCGCCCGGTGCACCGCCATCCGCTCACGTGCGGCGGACCGCTCCTCGGCCAGCCAGTCCTCGGCACGGGCGAACCGGCCGACGTCGAACAGGGTGCCGAGCAATTCGGCCCGGTGCTCCGGCTCGGCACGCAAGAACCGGGCGAAGTCGCCCTGCGGCAGCAGGACCACCTGGCAGAACTGGTGCACGTCCAGTCCCAGACGGTGGTGCAGGTGCTCGGAGCCCTCGTCGATGCGGGTGCTGACCGGCTCCCAGCCGCCGTCGGTCATGCGCTGCACGGTGAGCTTGGCCTGCTCGGTGGTCCAGCCCTCGCCGCGCTTCTTGGGCCGCTGCTGCTCGGGCCGCCGGACGACGAGCAGCCGCTCCCCGGCGAGGGTCAGCTCGCAGCGCACCTCGGTGCGGGTGGCGGTGTCGGCGTGGTCGCTGCGCAGCCGCTTCACCTCTCCCCGGGCGCCCGGGACGGTGCCGTAGAGGGCGAACACCACCGCGTCGAGCAGCGTGGTCTTGCCGGCGCCGGTGGGTCCCCACAGCAGGAACAACCCGTCGCGGCCCACCTCGTCGAGGTCGACCTCCTCGGTGCCGGCGAACGGTCCGAAGGCGGTCACCGACAGCCGGTGCAGCCTCACCGGCCCACCTCCGCCCGGTCGGCAGCGCCCAGAGCCCGCGACAACAGCTCACGCTCGGCGGAGCTGGCCGGCACACCGCGAACGTGCTGCACGAACTCGCCGGCCACCTCCAGTGCGCTGCGTCCGCGCAGGCGCTCCTGGTAGCTGCGACCATCCGCCGTCGCGCCGGCACCGGACCACTCGAGGTGCACGCAGTGCGGAAAGCGGGCCTGCAGTCGGCGCATCGGCTCGACTGGGCGCACCGCATCGGTGAGCCGGACGGAGACGAAGTGGTCCTCGACCGCAGCGTGGGCCGGATCGGCGAGCAGGACCTCGAGGTGGCCGATCAGCACAGTGAGCGGGCGGGGCACGGGCAGCGGGATCGCGCGCACGCCCGCCAGCCCCGACGCGTCGAGGTCGACCAGCCAGACGAGCTTCTGCTGGCCGGCCTCGCCGAAGGAGTAGGCCATGGGCGACCCGCTGTAGCGCATCCGCGGGGAGAGGGTCTGCGGCCGGTGCAGATGGCCGAGCGCGACGTAGTCGACCTCCTCGAACACGGCGGCGGGCACCAGGTCGACGCCGCCGACGCAGATGTCGCGCTCGCTCTCGCTCGGGACGCCCCCGCCCACGAACGCGTGGGCCAGCACGACCGAGCGGGTGTCCGGCCGGAGGAAGAGGTCGGCACGGACACGATCCATCGCCGTCCTGAGCACTGCCTCGTGGCTCTTCCCGCCGCCGCCGGCCCCGCTGAGGCCGAGCTCGTGCCGGGCCACCTCGGGTTCGAGGAACGGCAACCCGTAGATGGCGACCTCGCCGTGCTCGTCGGCCAGCAGGACCGGCTCGTCGAGGTTCCGTGTCTCGGCGCGTACGTGCAGCCCCCCCGCCGCGAGGAGCTCGGAGAAGGTGCCCAGGCGGCGGGCGGAGTCATGATTGCCCGGTGTGAGCACGACCTCGGCTCCCGCCCGCCGGATGCGTGCGACCACGCGACTGAGGACCGCCGTCGCGTCGGCCGAGGGCACCGCGCGGTCGTAGACGTCACCCGCGACGAGGACGACGTCGACAGACTCCGCCGTGACGACGCCGGCCAGCCCGCTCAGCACGGCCTCCTGCTCGGCGAGCAGGTCGGTGCCGTGCAGCGACCGGCCGATGTGCCAGTCGGAGGTGTGCAGCAGACGCATGACCGGACGGTAGGTCGAGGTACCGACAGAATCGGCCCAGGCGCGCCGTGACGGACCGGTCCGGGCTGGACGCCCGGGGTCAGCGGGGCTCGTGGGAACCGGCACCTCGGGAGTCGGAGGGCCCCGCTCCCGAAGATCCCGCGCCACCGGACCAGACACCGGTGGGGCGCGACTCGTTGGCCGCCCCGGTGGTCCACGCGTCCGTGGCCCGGGGGCGGTAGTAGTCGCCGATGTACCCGGCACTCTCCTTCGCCCGGCGGTCGGCGTCCTCCTCGACCATGTGGTTGAGCAGCTGCTGGACGCCGTCGCTGTCCGGGATCTGGCGGAGGACGGTGGGGCCGCTCTCGCCGGCCGACTCGATGCTCAGGGTGCCGGAGTTGATGATCCGCTCCCAGAGGGTCTGCGTGTAGGTGACGTCGGTGATCCGCGAGAGGCCCAGGTCGCGGCCGCGCCGGGCAAGGATGCCCTCACGGAACAGCAGCCGGTGCGTCGTGATGACGTAGTGCGTCGTGCGCCAGCGCAGCAGGGGCACGAGGACGACGGTGAGCAGCAGGAGGACCGCCACCGCCAGGACGAGCATGCGCACGAGGCCTTGCTGAGGCCCGGCCGGGATGACGGCGGCGCCGAAGGATGCGGCGCCCACGATCGTGAGCAACCAGACGATCGGCCAGAAGATCGTGAGCCAGTGCGGATGCAGGTGCCGGAC
This sequence comes from Blastococcus sp., assembly GCA_025965715.1. Classification (GTDB taxonomy): domain Bacteria; phylum Actinomycetota; class Actinomycetes; order Mycobacteriales; family Geodermatophilaceae; genus Blastococcus_B. Next base: position 2,999 of record JAOPWJ010000117.1, read on the forward strand.
GACCTCTTCGTCGGCGGCCAGCAGCTTGTCCGGGTAGGGCACCCCGCCAGGATGACTCACCGCACGTCCTCCGACGGGATTCCGGGCGTGCGCGGTCCCGAACGCCGCGCCGGTCGTCACACCCGGCGCACGTGCCGCACGTCTCCCGAGGCGAGCTCGACCGGTCCCGCCGCAGTGGCCACCACGAGGCGGCCGTCCCAGTCGACGGCCTGCGCGACCCCGTCGAGCGTGGAGCCGTCGGGGAGGGCGACCGACACCGTCGTCCCGACCGTGGAGGACCACGTCAGGTAGTCCTGGGCGAGGCCGGAGGCGACCGGGTCGCCGGCGACGTCGGTCCATCCGCGGTAGCGCACCTCGAGCGCACGGAGGAACGCCAGCAGAACCGGGCCCCGGTCGACGACGCTGCCGAGGACACCGGACAGGGACGTGGCGGTGTCGGGCAGCTCGGCTGCGGTCGTGGAGACGTTGAGCCCGACGCCCACGACGACGGCCGTCCCGGTGCTCTCGGCGAGGATGCCGGCGAGCTTGCGCCCGTCGCCGGCGAGGAGGTCGTTGGGCCATTTGAGCGACACCTGGACGCCGGTGACGCCCCTCACGGACTCGGCCAGCGCGACGCCGGTGAGCAGCGGCAGCCAGCCGCGGCGAGCAGCCGGGACGTCGGGGCGCAGAAGCACCGAGACGGTGATCCCGGCTCGCGGGGGCGACGTCCAGATCCGGTCCAGCCGGCCCCGTCCGGTCACCTGGTGCTCGGCGACCAGGACGGCGCCCTCGACGAGGTCGTCGGCGGCGGCGCGGGACGCCAGTTCCGCGTTCGTGGACCCGATCTCGTCGACGAGCTGCAGCGACGTCCACAGCCGGCTGTCCCGCGTGAGCGCCGCGGCCAGCGCCGGGCCGTCGAGCCGCGGGCGATCCAGGTGCGACCATCGGGATGAGTGGGTGTCGGGCACTCCCTTACGCTACGGCCCGTGACTGAGCTGGCGAGGTCACGCGGGGGGCAGGGCAGCGCCGCGAACGCGGCCGACGAGCGTCAGCGAGGAGGAAGCGTGAGCGCCGCCGAACTGGAGGGCGCCGGGGAGAACGTTCCCGACGACATCGACATCCACACGACCGCCGGAAAACTGGCCGACCTCGAGCGACGCGTGCAGGAAGCCACGCACGCGGGGTCCGAGCGGGCTGTGGACAAGCAGCACGCCGCGGGGAAGATGACCGCCCGCGAGCGGATCGACGCACTGCTCGACCCGGGCTCCTTCACCGAGTTCGACGAGTTCGCCCGCCACCGATCCAGCAACTTCGGCATGGACGCCAAGCGGCCCTTCGGCGACGGCGTCGTGACCGGCTACGGCACCGTCGACGGCCGGCCGGTGGCGGTGTTCTCCCAGGACGTGACGGTCTTCGGCGGCAGCCTCGGCGAGGTCTACGGCGAGAAGATCGTCAAGGTCCTCGACTTCGCGGTGACCAACGGCTGCCCGGTCGTCGGTATCAACGAGGGAGGCGGCGCGCGCATCCAGGAGGGCGTGGTCTCCCTCGGCCTCTACGGCGAGATCTTCCGGCGCAACGTGCACGCCTCGGGCGTCGTTCCGCAGATCTCCCTGGTGATGGGCCCGGCCGCCGGTGGGCACGTCTACTCCCCCGCGCTCACCGACTTCGTCGTCATGGTCGACAAGACCAGCCAGATGTTCATCACCGGGCCCGACGTCGTGAAGGCCGTGACCGGTGAGGACGTGTCCCTCGAGGAGCTCGGCGGCGCGCGCACCCACAACACCAAGTCCGGTGTCGCCCACTACCTGGCCGAGGACGAGGCGGATGCCTTCGACTACGTCAAGGCGCTGCTGTCCTACCTGCCCAGCAACAACCTCGACCCGCTGCCGGCGATCGAGTTTCCCCCGGTCGCGACCGTGCTGCCGGACGCCCTCACCGACTCCGACGTCGAGCTCGACACCTTCATCCCCGACTAGGCGAACACCCCCTACGACATGCACACCGTCCTCGAGCACGTGCTGGACGACGGTGAGTTCCTCGAGGTGCAGCCGCTGTTCGCGCCGAACATCCTGATCGGCTTCGGCCGGGTCGAGGGCCGCCCGGTCGGCATCGTGGCCAACCAGCCGACCCAGTTCGCCGGCACCCTCGACATCGATGCCAGCGAGAAGGCCGCGCGTTTCGTGCGCACCTGCGACGCCTTCAACATCCCGGTGCTCACCTTCGTCGACGTCCCCGGCTTCCTTCCCGGGACGTCGCGGGAATGGGAAGGCATCATCCGGCGCGGGGCCAAGCTGATCTACGCCTACGCCGAGGCGACCGTCCCGCTCGTCACCGTCATCACCCGCAAGGCCTACGGCGGTGCCTACGACGTCATGGGCTCCAAGCACCTCGGCGCCGACGTCAACCTCGCCTGGCCGAGCGCACAGATCGCCGTCGTCGGCGCCCAGGGGGCGGTCGGCATCCTGTACCGCAAGGAGATCGCGCAGGCCGAGGATCCTGACGCCCGGCGCGCGGAGCTGATCGCGGAGTACGAGGACACCCTCGCCAACCCCTACATCGCCGCCGACCGCGGATACGTCGACGCGGTCATCCCGCCGTCGCACACGCGGATCCAGGTCACCAGGGCGCTGCGCGTGCTGGCCAACAAGCGCCAGACCCTGCCACCCAAGAAGCACGGGAACATTCCGTTATGAGTCGAGGGAGCCAGCAGGGCGGGCAGGAGGCACGCCCGCTGTTGCACGTCGTCCACGGGGAGCCCACCGCCGAGGAGCTCGCCGCGCTCACCGTCGTGGTGGCTGCCCTGTCCCAGCGGCGTTCGCGACGGCGTCCGACGCCGGTGGGCACCTGGGCCTCCTACGCCGACGCCCACCGCCTGCCGCTCCGGCCGGGGCCGAGCGGCTGGCGAGCATCCGGGAGGTTCGCATGACATCCGATCGCAGGCTCGTGCTCGCCTCGGCGTCCCCGGCGCGGCTGGCCCTGCTACACCAGGCGGGGCTGGCCCCCGAGGTGGTGGTCAGTGACGTCGACGAGTCGACGGTGCGCGCGCCGCGGGTCGCCGAGCAGGTGGCACTGCTGGCCTCGGCCAAGGCCGCCGAGGTGGCGAAGCGGGAGACCGACGCCCTCGTCATCGGAGCCGACTCGCTGCTGGAGTTCCGTGGCCAGCCGCTGGGCAAGCCTGCGGACGCCGCGCAGGCACGGGAGCGCTGGCAGCGCATGGCCGGGCGCTCGGGAGTGCTGCACACGGGGCAGGCCCTGTTCGACGTGCGGGACGGCGCGGTGGTCAGCCGTGACATCGCGGTGGCGTCCACGGTCGTGTACTTCACGACTCCGACGGCGGCCGAGCTGGAGGCCTACCTCGCGACCGGGGAGCCGCTGGCCGTGGCCGGAGCCTTCACCCTCGACGGGCTGGGGGCTCCGTTCGTGCGCCGCGTCGAGGGCGACCCCGCCGCGGTGGTCGGGCTGTCCCTCACCGTGCTGCGCACCCAGCTGAGCAAGCGCGGGCTCGCCATCACCGACCTGTGGCGGCGCTGAGCCGCGAATCGCCTGCTGCGGAACGGCTCCCGAAGGTAGCTAGAGTCCGAGCGGTCCAGACGAGAAGGAGTCCACCGGTGCAGAAGGTCCTGATCGCCAACCGCGGTGAGATCGCGGTGCGCGTGGCACGCGCCTGCAAGGACGAGGGCCTCACCAGCGTGGCCGTCTACGCCGAGCCGGACCGGAACGCCCTGCACGTGCGCGCCGCCGACGAGGCCTTCGCCCTCGGCGGCACCACGCCCGGCGACTCGTACCTGGTCATCGACAAGATCCTGGACGCCGCGAAGAAGTCCGGCGCCGACGCGATCCACCCCGGCTACGGCTTCCTGTCGGAGAACGCCGACTTCGCCCAGGCCGTACTCGACGCCGGCCTCACCTGGATCGGCCCCTCCCCCGAGGCGATCATCGCCCTCGGCGACAAGGTCCAGGCCCGGCACATCGCGACCAAGGCCGGAGCGCCGCTGGTGCCCGGCACCAAGGACCCGGTCGGCGGCGCTGACGAGGTCGTCGCCTTCGCCGAGGAGCACGGCCTTCCCGTCGCGATCAAGGCCGCCTTCGGCGGTGGCGGCCGGGGGCTGAAGGTCGCCCGCACCAAGGAGGAGATCCCCGAGCTGTTCGACTCCGCCGTCCGCGAAGCCGTGTCGGCGTTCGGTCGCGGCGAGTGCTTCGTCGAGCGCTTCCTCGACAAGCCACGGCACGTCGAGGCCCAGGTGCTCGCCGACACCCACGGCAACGTGATCGTCGTCGGCACCCGCGACTGCTCGCTGCAGCGCCGCAACCAGAAGTTGGTCGAAGAGGCGCCCGCACCGTTCCTGACCGACGACCAGCGGTCGCGCATCCACGAGTCAGCGAAGGCCATCTGCGCGGCGGCCGGCTACCACGGCGCCGGCACTGTCGAGTACCTGGTGGGCGCCGACGGCTCGATCTCCTTCCTCGAGGTCAACACGCGGCTACAGGTCGAGCACCCGGTGTCCGAGGAGACGTCGGGCCTCGATCTGGTCCGCCAGCAGTTCCGCATCGCCGAGGGCCTGCCCCTGGAAATCACCGAGGACCCCATACCCCGCGGGCACAGCATCGAGTTCCGCATCAACGCCGAGGACGCCGGACGCAACTTCATGCCCGCGCCCGGCCCGGTCGACCGGCTGGAGATCCCGCAGGGTCCCGGCGTGCGCTGGGACTCCGGGGTGGAGACCGGCGGTGAGGTGGCCGGCGCCTTCGACTCGATGCTGGCCAAGCTGATCGTCACGGGTGCCACCCGCGAGGAGGCCCTCCAGCGCGCCCGCCGCGCGCTCGACGAACTCGTCGTCGAGGGCATGCCGACCGTGATCCCTTTCCACCGTGCCGTCGTCCGCGACGAGGCATTCACCAGCGAGCCGTTCCGGGTGCACACCCGTTGGATCGAGACCGAGTGGGACAACCAGGTCCCGCCCTACGATGCCGCACCGGCGCAGCAGGACGAGGAGGCGCCGCGGCAGACCGTGGTCGTCGAGGTCGGTGGCCGGCGTCTGGAGGTCTCACTGCCGGCCGGGCTCGCCACCGGTGGCGGCGCCCCGGCGGCGGCCGCTAAGCCGCGCAAGCGCGGCGGGAGCTCCGGCGGCTCCGCGGCCTCCGGTGACGACCTGACGTCGCCGATGCAGGGCACCATCACCAAGGTGGCCGTCCAGGACGGCGCCAGCGTCGAGGCCGGCGACCTGATCGTCGTCCTCGAGGCGATGAAGATGGAGCAGCCGATCAACGCGCACAAGGCCGGCACCGTGTCGGGCCTGTCGGCCGAGGTCGGCGCCGCCGTCACGAGCGGCGCGGTGATCTGCACGATCGCGGACGCGCCCACCGAGTAGTTCAGCGGGAGCGGGCGGTCCTGGTCCGGCGGACGATGACCAGCAGGACGGCGCCGAGCAGCGCTCCGGCCGCGGCGAGGGCGACGCCGCTCCGGCTGCTGGTCTCCGCAGCGGCCTGGAGCACCGGCGAGACGTGCGCCGTCGCGACCTCGGGCAGGGCGGGGGCGGCCGGCTGGCCCGGAGCCGGCTTGGGCGCGTGGGCGGCCGGAGCGGGCTGCTGGGCGAGCAGCTGACCGGCGCCCGCGCCCGCGCCGGCCGGGGGGGGAGCCGGCGCGGCGGTCGTCGTCGGGGGCGTCGGCACGACGCGGACCACGGCGCCCAGGGTCGAGACGCCCTGCACCACGACGGAGAACTGGCCGCCGGCGAGCGGGACCGCGGCGCCCACGGGCAGTGCGGACCGCAGGTCGTCGTCCCAGCCGGTCGAGCCGGCGGGCGTGCCGTCCAGCAGCAGCGACGTGTCGGGAAAGGCCCCGGCCCGGTGCAGCAGCACGCCGGAGTCCACGCCGTAGCGGTTGTCGGTCGAGGCCAGCCACGCGTCGCGGCCGGCTGCGGGGCGGTACTCGAGCCAGTAGTCGACGCCCGCGGCGTCGGTCAGTCGCAGGGCGCGGGTGCCCCTGCGGCCCGACAGCGGCGACAACGTCACCGCGGTGGCGCTCCCCCAGACCGACAGCGACTGCTGAGCCGTCGCCGGAAGGACCTTCAGGGTGCTGGCCTGCACCGCGTTGAGCGTGCCGAGCCGGCCCCAGGAGACGCCCATGACGTCGTAGAAGTCGCGGTACGGGGCGGTGCGGCAGGTGCCGGCGTCCACCGTGGCGTCGCACTGGCGGCCCGACGAGTGCCCGAGTCCGAAGTTGTGTCCGAGCTCGTGGGCGATGACCGACGCCGTGGCGTCGCGGACGTAGACCCGCCCACCGGACGTCGTCGCGCGGCCGACCTCGGCGAGGGCGTACTCGCAGCTGGTGAGGGTGCGGGGCAGGTAGAGCAGCAGGTGCTTGCCGGGACCCGCGGTGAAGCGGACCTTCGCGGCCACCTCGTTCCACAGCGTCGCGGCGCTGGAGCAGTCGGCCGTGGTGCGCAGCCAGTCGCGGGCCTCGGTGACGCCGATCCGCACGGCACCGTCGGTCTGCTCCGCCCAGAAGGCGGACACGTCCCCGTCGACGAGCGTGCGGATCTGCTCCGCTGAGGTGCCGTCGGGATCCGAGCCGGCGGGGGCGACCATCACGACTGTCACCTGATTGGTGACGGCGCGCGCCGGAACGACCGGAAGCGCGGGCGGGGGCGCGACGACCGCGGAGTTCAGCACCGGGAGAGCGGGCGATTGGTCGGCGGCCCCGTCGGTGCCGCCGGTACCGGTTCTGCCGGTATCACCTGTGCCGGTATCGGTGCTGCCGTCGCCCGGAGTCGTCCCGTCGCCGGCGCCCGGGACGGTCACGGACACGGTGGCGTCCAGCGGCACACCGGCGAGGTCCTCGCTGGACACGGAGAGCATCGCGCCGTCGGGGGCCTGGACCCAGGTCTGCAGGCCCTGCGGCTGCGTGGCGGCGCCCGCTCCGGAGTACTCGGTCTCGGGCCACGCCTGCATCAGCCGGCCGACGACGGTGGTCGTCGTCCCCGCGTCAGCCGAGGCGACCGCCGGCGACACGAGCACCGAGGCAGCGACCGCCGTCACCGCACCGCTCAACACGAGGCAGCGCAGCAGGCCTCGCCGAAGAGCGGGGGCAGCGGAGTTCCGGACGGAAGGCATCCATCCTCCCATCGGCGGTCCGCGAGCGCGTCGGCACCGTCGGCAGGAAGTTGAGCGGAACGTCCGTCACATCCGGCCCAGTCGGCGCCGCTCGTCCCAGGGGCACCCCGCCACGAGCCCCACGCGGCGCCGGCAGACCCTCGGGGCGACCCTCAGGACGCGTGCCGCGGGGCGCGTGTGACAGGTGAGCCTGCTGTGTGACGGATCGGTCCCGACACCCGTCGGGACAAGCGCGGCGGCCGCTACGGGCAGCGCTCCATTGCTACTTTGCGGCATCTCTTAGTGACAGTGAGGCACCGTTGATTCTCAGCACGCCCGCCGCCCCGGCACGAGCCGATGCCGCGACCACCTCGTTGTCCGGCCCGCCGGTCCGTCGTCACATCCAGGGGCTCGACGGCATCCGCGCGGTGGCCGCACTGCTCGTGCTGCTCTTCCACTACTGGTCGATGACCGGCCGGCAGCCGCTGCCCACACCGCTGCTCGTGGTCGCCACGAACGGCGGGGTGGGTGTCGACATCTTCTTCGCGATCAGCGGCTTCATCCTCTTCCTCCCGTGGGCACGGGCGGCCTGGACCGGAGCGCACGTGGACGTCCGCCGGTTCCTGGGCAACCGGTTCCTGCGCGTCGTTCCGGCGTTCTGGTTCAACGCGGGCGTGCTGGTCGTCATCACCTTCCCGGTCGTGTTGTTCAGCGTCGACGGCCTGGGCAGGCTCTTCCTCTACGGCAGCTTCCTCGCGGGCTTCGCCCCGCCGAGCCAGGCTCCGTCGTACCTGCTCAACGACGTCGCGTGGACGCTGTGCATCGAGGTGTGCTTCTACCTGGCGCTCCCGCTCGTGGCCCGGTTCTTCGTCCGGGACCGCTGGAAGATCGCCCTCCCCGTGGTCCTGGCGGCGACGATCGTGTTCAAGCTCGTGGCGATCGCCCGGTACGGCCACCTGGAGAACGCCGGCGTGCTGATCGGCGCCTTCCGGAACATCGTGGGGATGTTCGGGGAGTTCGCCGCCGGCATGGCCGTCGCGGCGGTCTGGGCGAAGCTGGAGCACCGCGGCGTGCAGCTGCGTCCCGCGGTGAGCCTCGGCTGCACGGTCGTCGGCATCGCCGGGGTCTGGGCGCCGCTCACCTTCAACCAGTACTTCGTCGGCCGCGAGGACTACCTGCGCGGCACCGGTGAGCTGGGGTGGATCCCCCTCCTGACCATGTTCCCGACCGTGGCCCTCTTCGCGGGCGTGGCGATCTTCGGCATCTGCTACCAGCCCAACGTGGTGACACGCCTGCTGTCGCTGCGCCCCATCGTCTACCTCGGCGCGATCAGCTACGGCATCTACCTCTGGCACCTGCCCCTGGGCCAGTGGCTCTCGCGGGGGGTCGGGCCGGGCGTCGATCCGGCCTCCCGCCGCATGCTGCTCTCGCTGCTCGTCGTGGGCACCGTGGTGACCATCGCCGTGGCTGCCTTCTCCCACCGGTTCGTCGAGAAGCCGTTCCTGCTCAAGAAGGCTCCGACCGTCACACCGGTGCCCGGGACCCCGAGTGCCCGGACGACGCTGTCGCGGTGGTCGGCCGCCGTGCGTCCCCCGGCTCCCGCCGCCGCGCGAGCCCAACGGCCCGAACCGTCGTTCGCCGGTCCCGGTCCACGCCACCCAGATGCGGTTCCGGGCCCGCGTCCGATGTCGGACGCCTGACCATTCCTGGGCGGCTCAGCCCAGGTCGCCGGTACCCATCAGCCGCCGGCCCGCCTCGGTGATGGAGCCGGACAGCGACGGGTAGATGGAGAACGTCTGCGCCAGGTCGGCCACCGTGAGGCCCTTCGTCACGGCCAGGGCGACCGGGAGGATCAGCTCGGAGGCACCCGGCGAGACCACCACGCCGCCGACGATGACACCGGTCGAGCGACGGGCGAAGAGCTTCACGAAGCCATCGCGGAGGTCGCTCATCTTGGCCCGCGCGTTGGTGGCCAGGGGAAGCCGCACCACGTGGACGTCTGAGTCCTCGCCCAGTGCCTTCTCCTGCACTCCGACGGTGGCGATCTCGGGGTGGGTGAAGACGTTCGCCGCCACGGTCTTGAGCTTGATCGGTGACACTGCCTCGCCGAGGGCGTGCCACATGGCGATCCGCCCCTGCATCGCCGCCACGGACGCGAGCTGGAAGACGCCGGTGACATCGCCAGCGGCGTAGATGCCGGGCACCGACGTGCGGGACACCCGGTCGACGACGATGTGGCCGGCCTCGGTCACATCGACGCCGCATCTTTCGAGGTTCAGCCCGGACGTGTTCGGCACGGTGCCCACGGTCACCAGGGCGTGCGAGCCCTCGACCGTCCGGCCGTCGGTCAGCTCGACGACGACGCCCTTCTCGGTGCGCGTCACGGCGGCGGCCCGTCCGCGCTCGGCAATCTTGCCGCCGCGGGACTGGAAGACCCGCTCGACGACGGCCGCGGCGTCGGAGTCCTCGCCCGGGAGCACCTGGTCCCGGGACGACACGAGCGTCACCGGCACGCCCGCCTCGAGGTAGCCGGAGGCGAACTCGGCCCCGGTCACACCCGAGCCGACGACGACGAGGTGCTCGGGCATCTCCTCGAGGTCGTAGACGTCGCGCCAGTCGAGGATCCGCTCGCCGTCAGGCTCGGCCCCGACCAGCACCCGCGGGTCGGCCCCCGTCGCGATGAGGACGACGTCGCTCTCCAGTTCCTCGGCGACCACGCCGTCGGCATCGAACACCTCGACCCGGTGCGCGGCGAGCCCGCGCACCTCGTCGGAGAGCCGGCCCTGGCCGGAGACGATCCGCACGCCCTCGTTGGACAGGCGCGCGTGGATGTCGCCCGACTGCGCCATGGCCAGACCCTTGATGCGGTGGTTCACCGTGGACAGGTCCAGGTTCACCGTCTTCAGCGCGGGCCCCTGCACACCCAGGGTCGCGGAGTCACGCACCGCGGTCATCGCCCCCGCAGCGGCGATGAAGGCCTTCGAGGGGACGCAGTCGGTGAGGACACTGGCGCCCCCCATGCCGTCCCGCTCGATGACGGTGACCTGCGCACCGAGCTGTGCGGCGACCAGGGCGGCTTCGTAGCCGGCCGGGCCGCCACCGATGATGACGATGCGGGTCATGTCTTCTCCTGGCTGAGCGGGCGTTCCGGCGACATTGTTCCCGGTGCCCCTCCGGTCCGGCGTCACCGCCATGGTCCGGTCCGCCACATGCTGTGGATAGGCTCGCCGGCGATGGGCCTCTACGCCGCGTACGGGTCGAACATGGACCCCGCGCAGATGCAGCGCCGCTGTCCGGTGTCCCCGCACGTGGGCACGGGGTGGGTTGGTGGCTGGCGGCTCACCTTCGGCGCCGAGGACTACGGGTGGGACGGCGCCCTGGCCACGCTCGTGCCCGACGAGACGCCGGAGCAGATGCACCCGGGCGTGTTCGTCGCCCTGTACGACCTCACCGCGACCGACGAGCGCGCGCTCGACGCCTGGGAGGGCGCCGACTCGGGGCTCTACCGCCGGGTGCACGTGCGCGTGCACACGCTGACCGGGGACGTCGTCGCCTACGCCTACGTCCTGGACGCCTTCGAGGGCGGTCTGCCTTCGGCGCGGCACCTGGGTGCGATCGCCGACGGCGCCGAGGCCGCGGGCGCACCGACCGACTACGTCACCGCGCTCCGCTCCCGGGAGTGCCGCTCCACCGCGAACTGAGCCCCCCTCTCTCCCGCGATCATGGAGCTGGCGGGCCGACGCGCCCTGGCAGCTCGGCATGTCGTCACCACAGCTTCATGATCGCTTCAGCCGCACAGGCAAGCCGAGCGCCTTCGCCGTCGTCGAGACCATCGGCAACCAGCGCCGGTAGACGTCGTGCCCCGTGAAGTGCAGGAGCGTCCATCCGCGCTCGGTGAGCCAGTTGTGGCGGCGCCGGTCGTCGCGCAACTGCTCCGGCGTCATGTGCGCGGTCAGCCCGTCGAACTCCGCGGCCACGCGTTGCTCTGGCCAGCCCGTGTCGAGGAAACGCTGACGGTCCCCGGCCCGCACCGGGATCTGCAGGTCGGGGGCCGGCAGGCCGGCATCGATGAACCTCCACCGCATCCGCGACTCCATGGGCGACTCCGCCCGCCGGTCCGCATAGGGGACCAGTTCGCGGAGCCGGATCACTCCACGCAGGCCGGCCTGCGCGAGGGCGGCGGCCGCCAGGTCCTCGCGGCTGCACCAGGCCGACCGCAGGGCGGCGTCCAGTGTCGCCAGTCCGTGTATCGGTGCGCTCAGCCGGACGACGTCGCACGCCGTCCGGGCCGCCGGCGTGCACCAGACGCCCTGTACGCGCACCGCGTCGTCGCAACCGAGGCTCGACGGGTGGATCTGCAGTCCCGGGCGCCGTCGGTTCATCAGCTGCGGCGGGCCGAGGAAGTGAAGTGTCCCCGACCCGAGGATGTCGAAGCCCCAGAGCTGCGCCGCCGTGGAGTGAC
>JAOPWJ010000121.1 GCA_025965715.1 Blastococcus sp.
GAGGTGACCGTCGTCGAGCGGGCGGCCGGTCCCGGCGGCCGGGCGGGCCGCGTGGAGCGCGGCGGCTACGCCCTCGACACCGGGCCGTCGGTCTTCACGGCACCCGAACTCGTCGCCGACGCCCTGGCGGCCGTCGGTGAGAAGCTCGAGGAACGGCTGACCCTCCTTCCGCTGGAGACCACCTACCGGGCTCAGTTCGCCGACGGCTCATGGCTCGACGTGCACGCCGACCCCGACGCGTTCGCCGCGGAGGTGGAGCGGGTGTGCGGCCCGGCCGAGGCCCTGGCGCTGCGCCGGTACCTCGCCGACCTCGCCGAGCTGTACCGGCTGCAGCTGGGCACGTTCATCGATCGCAACCTGGACTCGCCGCTGGACCTGCTCGGCCCCGAGCTGGTTGCACTCGCCCGACGCGGCGGGTTCGGTCGCCTCTCCCGGCACGTGGAGCGCGCCTTCGCCGACGACCGGCTGCGCCGGCTGTTCAGCTTCCAGGCCCTCTACGCGGGGGTCTCCCCCTACCGTGCGGTGGCCGCCTACGCGGTCATCGCGCAGCTCGACATCGGCGCAGGGGTCTGGCACCCCGTGGGGGGCATCGCCGCGGTGCCGCGGGCTCTGGCCGCCGCGGCCGCCGACGCCGGTGTCGAGTTCCGGTACGGGGCGGACGTCGAGGAACTGGAGACCTCCGGCCGACGGGTCGGCGCCGTCCGGCTGGCCGGCGGCGAGCGGCTGCCCGCCGACGCCGTCGTCGTCACCGCGGATCAGCCGCACACGCTCGTCCCGGGTCTGCGCGGGCCGCGCCGGCCGGTGTACTCGCCGTCCTGCGTCGCGTTGCACCTCGGTGTCCGCAGCGAGCTGCCCGGCCAGGCGCACCACACGATCAGCTTCGGAGGCGCGTGGCGGGACGTCTTCCGCGAGCTCACCCGAGACGGCCGCCCCATGAGCGATCCCAGTCTCCTGATCAGCATGCCGTCCTACAGCGACCGCAGCCTCGCCCCTGACGGCGGCCAGGTGCTCAGCATCGTCGCCCCGACCCCCAACCTGGACCCCCGCAGTGGGGGCAACCCCGACCTCGACTGGACGACGCTGGGCGCCCGCTACCGCGACGAGCTCCTGGGCGTCCTGGAGGCGCGGGGCTGGACCGGCCTGACCGACGCCATCGAGGTGGAGGAGCTGGCGACGCCGCTGGACTGGGCCGCGCAGGGCCTGGCCGCGGGCACGCCGTTCGCCCTCGCGCACACCTTCGGCCAGACCGGCCCGTTCCGCCCCTCCACCCTCCCCCGGCGCGGGCCGGAGAACGTCGTCCTGGCCGGCTCGTCGGTGCAGCCCGGCGTCGGGGTGCCCATGGTGCTGATCAGCGGGCGGCTGGCGGCCGAGCGGATCACCGGGCCGGTTCCCCGATGACCGCGGTCGCCGGACGCGAGGAGCAGCTGGCCACCGCCTACGCGCACTGCGCCGCGATCGCGGCGCGTCACGGCAAGAGCTACCACCTCGCCACGCGGCTGCTCACCCCCGACCGGCGTCCGGCAGTCCACGCCCTCTACGCCGCCGCCCGCACCGCCGACGACCTGGTCGACCTGCCGGGGGCCGACCCGGCGGGTGACCTCGCCCGCTGGTCGAAGGCGCTCCTCGACGAGCTGGCGACCGGCTGGTCCGACGATCCGGTGCGACTGGCCCTGGTGCACACCTACCACCGCTACGGCATCGACGTCGAGCACCTGGTCGACTTCCTCGCGGCCATGAGCAGCGACCTGCAGGTCACCGGTTACCCCGATCTGGCGGCGCTCGACCGGTACACGTGGGGGTCCGCCGCGGTGATCGGCCTGCAGGTGCTGCCCGTCCTGGGCACCGCGCCCGGCGTGGCCAGGGAGGAGGCGGCGCCGTACGCCATCGCGTTGGGTGAGGCCTTCCAGCTGACCAACTTCCTGCGGGACGTCGCCGAGGACGTCGACCGCGGCCGGGTCTACCTGCCCGCCGATGCCATGGCCGCGCACGGGGTGACCCGCGAGCAACTGGCCGAGAAACGGCACGACGCCCGGTTCGCGGCCCTGATGCGCGAGATGGTCGCCGTCGTCCGGCGCCGCTACGACGACGCGGAGCCGGGGACGCCGCTGCTGGCGCCGGAGTCACGCGACTGTGTCCGCGCCGCCACCGCGCTCTACGGCGGCATCCTCACCGAGATCGAGCGGGCCGACTACCGGGTGCTCGACCGGCGGGTGTCGGTGTCCAAGCCCCGCCGCCTGGCGGTGTTCGCCCGCCGGTTGACCGCGGCCCAGGTGGCCAGGGTGAGGGTCACCATCGCGAACCCGAAGAGCAGGTCCTCCACCGGCGCGTAGGCGATCCGCGGGCCCCAGATCGCGTCCGGGTCGTAGACGACGACGTCCAGGCCGGTCAGCACGCCGTTCATCAGCAGCTGGAAGGCGAGCACGATGGCGTAGGCGGCCCAGAACACGGGTCGGGTGACCATCCGGGTGCGGTAGACCGCCAGGTCGACGACGAGGACGGCGACGACCGCGGTCACCGCCATCGGCGAGTAGCTCATCGTTCCGCCTCGTCCGCCGGGTAGCCGGCGTCCCAGCCGGTCGCCTTCCGCACCGCCTCCAGCGCCAGCACGGCGCACACCGGAACGACGAGGAAGAACAACACCTCCTCCACCGGGATCCCGCCGGGCAGCCGGAGGCCCAGCGTGCGCACGGCGCTGTAGTCCCAGTGCCCCTCGGCGATGGCGTAGAGCACCCAGGCCACGAAGACGACGAACACCGGCGCCACCGCCAGGAGCAGACGGCGCCAGCGCGCGTAGACCCGCACCCGCAGGACGATCTCCAGCGGCGCCGTCACCACCAGGCACCCGGCCAGCAGACCGAGATAGGTCAGGTGCCCCATGGCGGGCTACAGCGCCAGGGCCTGCGCGCGCCGGGTGACCTCGGTGTGCCGGTCGTCGCGCAGCGCCTGCACCGGCGTCCCGGGCAGCGACTCGTCCTCCCGGAACAGCCAGTCGAATGCCTCCTCGTCGCTGAACCCGCCGTCCTTCAGCACCGTCAGCAGGCCGGGCAGGTGCCGGAGGATGACGCCGTCCTGCACGAAGGCGGCCGGGATCTTGCCGTTGCCGCTACCCGGCACCGCCATGAGCTTGCGGTCGCGGAGCAGTTGGCGGACCCGGTTGGGCGAGGTGCCGAGGAGCTGGGCGACCTCCGTGGGCGTGAGCGTGTCCATAGGCTGCGAGCCTATGGCGCCCGACGAGCGAGCTTCCACCGCGCCCGGTGTCCTGAGCCAACGGAGGCGCGGTGAGAGCGTTCCCGACGACCCCGGCGCCCTCGACGTCGCTGCTCTGGAGCGACGGGCCCGGGCGCTGCTGCCGCCGGCTGTCGGCGACTACTACGCCGGCGGGGCAGAGGCGGAGACGACGCTGCGCGAGGCTCCGGGCGCCTGGCGGTCCTGGCGCCTGCGACCGCGGGTCCTGCGCGGCGTCTCGGCGGTGGACGTCGCGACGACGCTGCTCGGTGCCGACGTCCGGACGCCGATCGGGGTGGCTCCGTGGGCGTACCAGGCCCTGGCGCATCCCGACGGCGAGCGAGGCACGGCCCGGGGCGCCGCTGCCGCGGGGGCGTTGATGACCGTCTCGACGTCGTCCGGCACCGCGCTGGCGGACGTCGCCGCGACCGAGCCGGCCGGGCCTCGGTGGTTCCAGCTCTACCGGCTGCATTCCCCGGCGCACACCGATGACCTCGCCCGCCGCGCTGGGGAGGCGGGATACCGCGGGCTGGTGCTCACCGTCGACCTTCCGGTACTGGGCCGGCGGCTGCGCGACCTGACGAACGACTTCGCCCTGCCCGCCGACTTCCCCCTCCCCAATCAACCCCTCCACGGCTCGCTGCCGGTGACCGGCCAGCCGCCCTGGACCTTCGACGACATCGGCCGGTTCGGCGACGTCTCCGGGCTCCCGGTCGTCGTCAAGGGGGTACTCCGCGGGGACGACGCCGCCCGCTGCGTGCAGGCCGGCGCCGCGGCGGTGTGGGTGTCCACGCACGGCGGACGGCAGGGCGACCCGGTCATCGCCAGCGCGCACGCCTTGCCCGAGGTGGTCGACGCGGTGGGCGACGAGGCCGAGGTCTACGCCGATGGCGGCATCTGCTCGGGCTCCGACGTCCTCACCGCTCTCGCCCTGGGAGCGCGAGCTGTGTTCGTCGGCCGTCCGGCCATCTGGGGGCTGACCACGGGCGGGGCGGACGGCGTGAGCCGGGTGCTCGCCGGCCTCACCGCGCAGTTGGCGCACACCATGGCGCTCTGCGGGCTGGCCGACGTGCGCACGGTGCCCCGCGACACCGTGACGGCCGCGCGCTAACCTGCCCCCGGGCCGTGACTGGCGCTGCGAGGTGGGCCACCACCGGGGAGCGGTCTGTAGTTCCCGCCGGGCGCCTGGGCACCCTCCCCGACCACCTCGTGCAGGAGCCCGCCATGAACCTCCCCGTCACCACCCCCGCGACACCCCCGGCCCCCGTCGTCGTCACCCCGGGTTTCGACGCCGGCGCCGCATCCGCCGCCTACCGCAACGCCCTGCAGGTCATCGGCGCGGTCGAGCCCCGGGTCGCCGACGCGATCGGCGCGGAGCTCGCCGACCAGCGCGCCTCGCTGAAGCTCATCGCCAGTGAGAACTACGCCAGCCCCGCCGTGCTGCTGACCATGGGCAACTGGTTCAGCGACAAGTACGCCGAGGGCACCGTCGGGCACCGCTTCTACGCCGGCTGCCAGAACGTCGACACCGTGGAGGCGCTGGCCGCCGAGCACGCCCGCGAGCTGTTCGGCGCCGCCCACGCCTACGTCCAGCCGCACTCGGGCATCGACGCCAACCTGGTCGCCTTCTGGGCCGTCCTCGCCCAGCGGGTGGAGCTGCCGGCCCTGCAGTCGGCCGGCGCCAAGCACGTCAACGACCTCACCGA
>JAOPWJ010000171.1 GCA_025965715.1 Blastococcus sp.
GGCGCGTAGTTCGGCGGCCCGGGTCTCGGCGGCCCGGGCCTCCTCGTGCAGCTGCGCGGTCAGGTCACCGTTGGCGGAGCTGACCGGGGGAACGATCTCCCCGCGCACGGGTGTGGCGGTCGCGGCGTTCCTGGTACGGACACCCTCGCGGACGTCGTCGTCCTTCATGCCCTTCATCTCGCCCTTGAAGATGCGCAGCGAGCGACCGAGGGCACGGGAGGCGTCGGGCAGCTTCTTGTAGCCGAACAGCAACAGGATCGCCAGGATGATCAGGCCGATCTCCAGCGGGCCGAGTGAGCCCATGACGGGTCCTCCAGAGGTGGGTGGCTCCGGCGATCCTACGCCGGAGACGATGCCGATCCGGCCGTTCAGCTGGTGGTCGACCCCGAACGAGCGCGGTCGGCCGCCCGGTCGGCGGTCTGCTGCAGCTGCTCGAGGAACGGGCGCAGGTCGCGTTCGGCGCCCTCGACCTCGCGCCGGAGGCGGGCGAACGCGCCGAGCAGCCCGTACGCGAGCCCGCCGAGGACGACCACGGCCAGGACGACGACGACGGCCCACACGATCAGCAGCACCACGGGCCCGACCCTATCCGGCGTCGCTGGGAGTGGGCTGGACGTCCACTCCGTAGCGACCGAGCGCCGCCCGGGCGTCGGCGGCGATCTCGGCGGCCAGGCCGGCCGGCTCGACGACCACGGCTTCGCCCCCCAGGGAGGCCACCAGCCGGCGGGCCCATGCCAGGTCGGCGGTACGCACGGTGACCGCGAGGCCGCCGCCCTCGAGCGGCGCGACGGAGTCCACGGGGTAGTAGTCGGCCACCCAGCGGGCCCTGCGCGACACCCGCAGCCGAACCGCCGGGGAACCCGGCTCGGGCTGGTACACGCCGTTGTCGACGTCCCGCTCGTGTGCCTGCGGCGGCGGGGCGGCCGGCTCCTCGAGGACGACGACGTCGTCGACCCGGTCGAGGCGGAACAGGCGCACGCCCTCGACGCGGCGGCACCATGCCTCCAGGTACCACTTGCCGTCGACGAGGAGCAGCCGCATCGGGTCGACGGTGCGCTCGGTGCGCTCGTCGCGTGTCGGCACGTAGTAGTGCAGGTGCAGCGCACGCTTGCGCTCGAGGCCGTCCCGGACGACGGACAGGGCCTCCTCGTGGGCGTCGACGCTCACCGCCACGGGCGTGACCCGGTCGGCGGCGTGGCCGGCTGCGGTCGAGACCTTGGCCAGGGCGGTGCTCACCGCCTCCCGCTCGGCGAGGCCGGGCAGCTCCAGCAGGGTGCGGAGCGCGACGACGAGGGCGACGGCCTCGTCGGTGGTCATCCGCAGCGGCCGGACCATGCCCGCGGTGAAGGTGACCCGTACCCGCTCGCCCTCGAAGGACAGGTCGATGAGGTCGCCGGGGCCATGACCGGGCAGGCCGCACATCCAGAGCAGCTCCAGGTCGCTGCGCAGCTGTCGGTCGGTCACGCCGAAGTCGCGCGCGGCCTCCGCCACCGCGACGCCCTGGGGGCGGGCGGTGAGGTACGGGATGAGCGCGAGCAGTCGGGTCATCCGGTCCGTGGTGCCGGGCTGAGTCATGGCGTCGTCCCCATCGTCGCGAGGCGGGTCAGACGGGCGATGACCGCGTCCCGGACCGCGGCCGGGGCCTCCACCACGATGTCGGCACCGTAGGCCGCGAGCTGGTCGGCCAACGCCGACGGCTCGGTGGTGCGCAGCTCGAGCCGATCGTCTCCGTCGTCGCCGGGACCGAGGGGGACGGCGTGCCGGCGCAGCCCGATGGCGGTGCCCGGCCGGGCGCGGATGACGACGAGCTGCTCGTCTCCCCCGACCTGGCGGGCGACCACGTCGGCGAGATCCAGATCGGCCGGCGGCTCGAACGCACCCGCCGGTCCGGTCGACTTCGGCGTCCCGACGACGCGCGACAGCCGGTACTGCCGCGGCGCCTGCCGATCGAGATCGAGGCCGACGAGGTACCAGCGGCCGTGCCAGGCGACGACGCCCCACGGCTGGACGTGGCGGCGGGTGGGGGCGTCCTCGTCGGGCCGCTGGTAATCGAACTCCAGCCGACGTCGGTCGCGGGCCGCGGCGTAGCACGGCTCGAACGCCGGCTCTCCGGCGTCCAGGCGGGGCTGCAGCGGAATGGACCGCGACGTGTCGACGTCGACGCCGGCGGCCTTGAGCTTCACGAGGGCGCTGTGCGCGGCGCCGGCCATCTGCGCGGACTCCCACAGCCGCAGCGCCAGCCCGACCGCGGCCGCCTCCTCACCGGTCAGGTGGATCTCGGGCAGCTCGTAGTCGGCGCGGGCGATCCGGTAGCCGTCCTCGGTGTCGAAGGCGCTGGTGCGACCGGTCTCGAGCGGAACGCCCATCTCGCGGAGCTCGGCCTTGTCCCGCTCGAACATGCGCTTGAAGGCCTCGTCGGCCCGCTCGCTGCCGTCGTCGGCCTCGTAGCCCGGCACGGTCGCCCGGATCCGGGCCGCGGTGACGTACTGGCGGGTGCTCAGCAGGGCGATGACCAGGTTCACCAGCCGTTCCGCCCGCTTCGCCGCCATGGGTTCAGGCTAGTCAGGATGCGGCGGATCTCCGCACCGCCGGGCGGCGACTCAGGCTCGTCCGGTCCTCATCGGCCCACCACAAGGAGCGGCGCTCACTCGGCCGCCGTCGGCGTGCGGTCCGTGGACGCGTGGCCGAGGAGCACGTCCTCAGTGTCCTCACCCAGGCGCGGAGCAACCCGGTACTCGGGACGCCCATTGCCGTGGAAGGTCGTGCTGTGCCGGGGCACTCGTGCGACGCCTCCGGATCGGTCGTCCGCGGCCACGAGAATGTCCATCGCCGCGAGCTGCGGATCGTCGAACAGGTCGGACATTCGGTTGAGCGGCCCGTGCGGGATGTCGTGCTCGGCCAGGCGGCGCATCCAGTGCTCCCGAGGGTGCCGGCGGACCTCGCCCTTGATCACCTCGTCGAGCTCGTCGTAGTGAGCCACCCGCCCTTCGCGCGATGCGAATCGCGGGTCCTCAGCCAGATCGGGGCGCTCGAGCACCTCCAACAACGCGGTCCAGAACTTCTCCGGGACCGACATGTGGATGACGAACGTCTTTCCGTCCGAGGCGACGCACGCGTATGCCTGGGCGCGCCGGGGCCGGCTGTCCGGTGCCGAGACGTGCCCCGTGTCGAGGTACGTCGTGACCGCCTCGGTGAGGAAGTCGAGCAGGGCGCCGACCATGGAGACCTCGACATGCTGCCCCTTCCCGGTGCGGTCCCGGGCGTACAGGGCCGCCAGGACTGCCTGCGCCGCCGAGGACCCGGAGAGCAGGTCGGAGAACGCCGGCCCGACGGGGCGCGGATGGTCCTGCGCGACGATCTGGCTGTACATCCCGCCGAGGGCCGAGATCACGGTGTCGTAGGCAGGCCGGCGTGCGTAGGGCCCGGTGGAGCCGAATCCGGTGATCGAGCACACCACAAGACGGGGGTTGCGCCCGAGCAGCACCGACGGGCCGAAGCCGAGACGGTCGGTCACCCCCGGACGGAAGTTCTCGATGAACACATCGGCCCCCGCCGCGAGCCGCAACAACGACTCGAGGCCCTCCGGGGACTTCAGGTCGAGCATGACGCCGGACTTGTTGCGGTTGTACGCCCCGAACTGTGGGCTGTATGTGCTGCCGGTGCCCTCCCACCGGCGCATCGGGTCACCGTCCGGGGACTCCACCTTCACGACGTCCGCGCCCATGTCCGCCAGGAGCTTGCCGGCGAACGGTCCCGAGATGTATTGGCCGAGCTCGACCACCCGGAGCCCGCGCAACGGGCCGCCGGTCGGCTGTACACGCCCTGTGGTCATCGTGGAGTGATCCCCTCGCCGTCGGAATGTGCGGTCGCCCGCGCTCAGGGGCAGCCGGCCGATGTTGCCTGCCTGGCAAGACGCCGGGCCGATCCCCGTCGGGGACTCAAACCCCCCGGGAGCGTACGGAGCACAGGGCGGTGAAGAAGGCGTCACAGCCCGAATACAGATCATGATCCGGCATCAGGTGATACGTGCAGACGCGTCGGAGCACAGGTCTCAGCGGCTCCACCGCCACCCCCGTCCGGAACCCCTGACCGGGAACGATCACGGCACGGTGAGGTCGTCGTCGACATCTGGTGACCGGACCGGCGCCCACGGGACGGTGCGCCGCCAGAGACCGGTGAACAGCCACAGACCAACCGTCACCGACCCCGTGAGCGCCCAGCCGAGGGGGTAGCCGGAGGTTGCGTCGACCACCGCGCCGAAGGACACCGGGCCGATCATGAAGCCGGCGTACAGACCGGACGACGCCCAGCCCGACGCATGACCGATCGATCCGTCCGGGACCGCACGGACGACCGCGAGCATGATCAGGACGTTCGCGGCGAGTGCCGTGCCGCTGAACACCACCACGCTCAGCCAGATCATCGCCTCCCCCAGGCGCGGTGCCGCGAGCAGGGAGACGACCGAGATCGCGGTGCCACCCGCGACCCACTGCAGCGGAGCGCGGGGATCAACGATCCTGTCCCCGATCCGACCCCACAGCAGTCGGGAGATCGCCCCGAGACCGCCGACCGCGGCAACGATCAGGCCGGCTCGCTCGACGGGAGTGCCAAGCACCTGGTGCGCGTACAGCGGCGTGTAGACGTTGATCGACTGGTTGACTGCGCCCGCCACGAAGGCGAACGCGGCAAGCCGCCGCACCTCGGCCCCCAACCGCGGGCGGGGCTCGGAACGCTTGTTCCGGACCCGGCGGGCCGTGCGGGGCACCAGGCGCAGGGTGACCACGACCCCGAGCACCGCAAGGGCGGCGAACGGACCCATCCCGACGTCTCGGCCCAGGCGCAGGGCAATCGTCGGCAGCAGCAGACCGATCAGGAACTGACCGACCTGCACCCCGGATTGCTTGATCCCGAGGGCGAGGCCCTGGGAGGCCCGGGGAACCGAGACGAACACCAGGTGGTTGGTGACCGGGTTGGAGATCGCCTGGGCGAGGCCACCCAGGACTGCAGCGAGCAGCAGCCAGGTGTAGGACTCGGCCAGTCCGACGGTGACCAGACCGATCAGGGAGGACAGGAAGACCCCGACGACGAGCGGCCGGGCTCCCAGCCGGTCGGTCAGCTTCCCGCCCTGGATCGACAGGAGACCCGCGGCCCCGAACGAGACGAACCACAGAGCGCCGAACTGCGTCGCGCTCAGGCCGAGGGAATCGACCACGTGCGGACCCAGCGCGGTGAGGGCGTGGAGGACGAGCGGTCCGATCGCCATGACGTACGCCAAAAACCATGCGAACCACAGCGGATGCCGACGCACCGGCTGCTCCGTCCGCTCCCCTGCGTCCGCCGACGCCCCCTTCCGATCCTGCGGAGCCGCCCCGGGTTGGCCCGTCAGTGCAGCGGGCGGCTCACGGCAGAGCCGGTGAGGAGGCCCATCACCTCCTCCGTGGAGCGCACGTCGGCGTACTTCTGCCCGAGCTCGAAGAGCGACACCTCGTGCCCGACCGAGGACCGGTCGAACACTGCGTCGCCCACCACCACGGTGGGGAGGCCGTAGGAGAACGCGTCGACGACCGTGGACCGCACGCACCCTGACGTGGAGCACCCCGTCACGACGAGTGAGTCGACCCCTGCCGATACCAACATCGCCATCAGCGGCGTACCGAAGAAGGCACTCGGCGCCTGCTTGGCCAGCACTGGCTCCCCGGGACGCGGCGCGATCCGCTCGACGATCGTGTAGCTGTCCTGGGGCTGCGCGGCCGCCCGCGGATGCTTCTGCGTGAGCCGTCGATGCCCTTGATCCATCCCCCGGAATGATCCGGTCGTGTAGATCACCGGCGTCCCGCTCTGGCGTGCCCCGTCGAGCAAGCGCCCGATGCGGTCGACCGCGGGCCCTGTGTCGGCCCCGCACCAGTTCGGGTAGCGCTCCATGTCGTCCTCCCGCCCGTGGCCGACGAACCCGTAGGTCACGTCCACCACGACCAGGCATGACCGCGAACCGATGCCACCGGCCGCGCCGAAGCCGGCCTGCCGGTAGACCGCCTGCTCCCGGCAGAGCAGCTCGCGGACCTCCTCCGCCGGCACAGCGCCCGTCAGCATGCCGGGCCCTCCGACCTCGAGGCGTCAGACGTCATGCCGTTGCCACCGTCGCCTCGAGACGTCGGGCGCGCCGGGACATGGGCGAGAACAACCGCTCCAGCAGTTCGACGGCTCCGTAGAGGAGCATCCCCTGCACCGCGAGCGCCATGACGCCCGCGAAGACCCCGGCGGAGTCGATCGTCGAGCTCGCCGTCAGCAGGAGATAACCCAGACCCTCGTTCGCCGCCACGAACTCCCCGGAGACCGCCCCGACGACGGACAGGGCCGCGGCCACCTTGAGGCCGGTGAAGATGCTCGGCAGGGCGGTGGGCAGTCGGAAGGTGGCGAACGTCTTGTACGCCGAGGCCCCCATCGACCGAGAGAGGTGGATCATCTCGACCGGTGTCTGCTTGAAGCCCATGGCGGTGTTTACCACGATGGGAAACACCGCGACCAGGAAGGCCGTGAGCACCTTCGGTGTGGGCCCGAAGCCGAACCAGATGACCAGGATCGGCGCGATCGCGATCTTCGGCACCGCCTGCATGGTTACGAGCAGCGGGTACATCGCCTTGTCGACGAAGCTCGAGACCACCATGAGGACGCCCAGCGAGACTCCGACCACCACGGCGAGACCGAACCCGAGGACGATTTCCAGTCCGGTCACGCCGGCGTGGTCCAAGATGAGCGGCCACCGCTCGCCGATCGTCACGGCGACCTCTCCGGGAGAGGGCACGAGGTAGGACGGCATCTCGAACACCCACACCGCGAGCTGCCAGACGACGAGCATGGCCAGGAGCGTGAGCAACGGGGGGGCCAGGGCCCGACGTAGCGTCCGGAAGGCCGTGCGGCGCCGGGGCGCCGGCGCCTGGGGAGCCATCCCGCTTCGGCGCGCGGCGCCGGAGGAGTCCCCCCCGATCGCGGGCGTGCTCTGCTCGGTGCTCTGCCGCGCCGGGTCCTCCGTCGCAGTCATCGCGATCCCTCCTGATCAGCTTCCCACTCGGCGAACGCACGCTCCCGGCTGCGGAACCAGCGGTGCACCCGCTGGGTGAGCCGGAAGAACTCCTCGGTCTCCATGACCTCGGGGACCCGAGGGCGAGGTAGGTCGATATCGACGATCTCCACCAACCGGCCGGGTCGTGGCGACATGATCGCCACGCGATCGGAGAGGTAGACCGCCTCCTGGATGTTGTGGGTGATGAAGAAGACCGTCTTCTGCGACGCGAGCCAGATGCGCTGCAGGTCGTCGGCGAGCGTCTCGCGAGTGAGCGCGTCGATGGCCGCGAACGGCTCGTCCATGAGCAGCACGCTCGGGTCGTGGACGAATGCCCGGGCGATGGAGACCCGTTGCCTCATGCCCCCGGACAGCTCGTCCGGATAGGCGTCGACGAAGTCCTCGAGCCCGACGAGACGCAACAGCTCGACCGCTCGCCGGGACGCCGCCTTGCGGTCGGTTCCCCGGACCTCGGCCTGCACGGTGACGTTGGCGAGCACGGTCCGCCACTCCATGAGGGCATCGCGCTGGAAGACGATGCCGGCGTCGGTGTACGGCCGGTCGACGATGGTGCCGTCGATCGAGATGGTCCCGGACGTCGGCGTACGCAGGCCGGCCAGCATCATCAGCAGGGTGCTCTTGCCGCAGCCGCTCGGGCCGACGACGCTGAAGAACTCGCCCTTGGCGATGTCCAGCGTCGTCCCCCCGAGCGCGAGCACCCGCTGTTCGTCCGCGAGCACGTACTCCTTGCACACGTCCCGCAGAGCGATTCCGCCGTCCGGGGAAAGGTCCTCCGGACGCCCTCCTGCAGTGGCATCGGTGACTGGTTGCACGTCCTGAACCCCCCGAAAGATGCTGGGCCGGTTCACTCGGCCGCGTACTGGGTCGTGTAGTACTCCCGCGGGTTGAGCGGCTGGACGTCGGCGTACTGCTCGAGCGTGCCGAGCATGGCGTCCCACTTCGCGTCCGACATCGTGCCGAACGCGGCGTCCGGGTCCTCGGAGCTCGCGATGAAGTCGAAGGCACACTCCACCTGCGCCTGTGCGGTCTCCGGCTCGATCTCTGGGAACTGGGTGGTCATCGCCTCGACAGCCTCCTCGACGTGCTCCTGGGCGTACTCCCACGCGCGGCCCGCGACCTTGAGAAAGGTGGTCAGCGTCTCCGGGTGCTCCTCCATGAAGCTGTCGCTCGTGATGAAGCCAAGCCCCATGATGTCCACGCCGTACTCACTGAACGGCAGTGCGGTGAGCGGCGCTCCCTCCTGCTGTTCGACCACAACGCCTGTGCCGCACAACAGGGGCACGAAGCCGTCCACCTGACGGGCCAGGAAAGCGCCGGTCTTCGCCGAGGACGACACGTTGATCGCCTCCACCTCACCGGTCAGGCCGTTGCTCTCCAGGAACGCGGGGAGGAGCTGGGCGTCCAGGCCGCCGGTGGTCACGGCGATCGTCATCCCGGCGAGGTCCGCGGGCCCTTCGACACCGAGATCCTCGTGTACCGCCACAGCGGTGGGCGCCTCGGGGAACATGACCCCGAAGGCACTGACCGGCAAGTCCTCCTCCTTGGTGATCACCAGCGTGGCGAGGTCCGCGAGTCCGATGTCCGCCTGACCGCCGGCGACCGTGGTGATCGTCGCGGCAGACCCGGTGCCCGGCATGAGCGACACGTCGAGTCCGGCATCCGCGAACCAGCCCTTCTCGACGGCGAGGGCGTAGGGCGCGTGGTAGCCGGTCGGGGTGAACTCGAAGCTGAACCGGACCTCTACCTGCTCGCCGGCCGGGGCGCCGGAGGAATCCGTGTCGCTCCCGGAACCGCACGCGGCGAGCACAAGGGACGCCACGGACACCGTCGCCATGCGGGCGACACTCGTCGTCGATCGGGTCATTACAGTTCTCCTTGCGTTGAGGGCCGCTGGAGGCCGGGGAAGGTGCCTGCGGTCGTTCACAGGCCGAACAGACGAACGGCGTTGTCCCGGAGGATCTTGGGACGCACTTCTGGTTTGAGATCGAGCCCGTTGAACTGCTCGAAAGTGCGGTCCACGTCCAGGGCCGGCCAGTCGGTGCCGAACAAGACCCGGTCCTGGATGAGGGTGTTCGCGTAGTGCACGACCTCGGGCGGCAGGTACTTCGGCCCCCACCCGGACAGGTCGAGGTAGACGTTCGATTTGTGCCAGACCATGGCGAGGTTCTCGAGGTGCCAGGGCCATCCGGGATGGGCGCTGATGATCTTCAGCTCGGGGAAATCGGCCGCCACATCGTCGATGTACGGAACCGGGCGGACATGGTCGAGCTTGTAGCCCATCCCACCGGGGCTGCCGGCCCCGGCGCCGGGGAACCCGCTGTGGAACATGACGACGAGTCCGAGTTCGGCGCACGTCTCCCAGATGGGGTAGAAGCGGCGGTCGTTGGGCAGGAACTTCTGCCTGGCGGGGTTGAGCTCGCCCACGCCCCGGATGCCGAACTCGGCGTGGCACCGGCGGATCTCGGAGACCGCGGCCTGCCCCTTCCAGGGGTCGATGCCGGCGAAGGCGATGAACACGTCCGGGTGATCGTCCTGCGCCTTGCCCAGGAGATCGTTGGGGGCACCGGGAACTCCGGAGGTGGTCTCGGAGTCCGAGTTGAGGATGACGGCCATCATCCGGCGCTCGCGGTAGAGGTCGGCCTGTGCCGCGAAGGAGACCGGGGTGCGCTCGGACCCGAAGTGCTTGCCCATCTGGGCCCTGTGCTTCCCCATCGCGGTAAGGAACTCCTCGGTCTGCGGATGGGTGTGCACGTCGACTGCCACCAAGTCCTCCGAAACAGCCATGCCGCCTCCACTGCCGTCGCCGGTGCCCCGTCCCGGTCGCCAGTTCCTACCGAGTTGTGACCTACCGCTCACTCGCGGTGGGTGCAGCCTGTCGTGTATCTCTGATCCGGACGAGCCCCGTCTGATAGCGAACGAGCACGTGGCGATACGCGTGGCGGATCGCTCGCTCGCCGCAAGGGCGCGGCAGATGGAGGTACGGCATGGACCTGGACGACCTAGCGGCATTCCTGGCCGTCGTCGAGCACCGAGGATTCCGTCGCGCCGCGGAGGCGACGTTCATCTCCCAGCCCTCACTCACCCGGCGGATCACCCGACTCGAGCAAGAGCTCAAGGTCACGCTGCTCGAGCGCGGTCCGCGGGGCATCAAGCTCACGAGCCGAGGGCAAGCCCTGGCTGGAGGCGCCAAGCGCATCCTCGCGGCCGTCGAGGAGACGCGTGCGACGACCTCCGGCAGCTGGACCCGGGACATCCTGATCGGGTGCACGCCGACGTCCGCGGGGCGGTACCTCAGCGATTTCCTGGTGTCCTGGATCCCGACGCACCCCCACACCCGGGTCCAGATGGTCGAGGACGGCCCCCTGCACACTCGGCAACGCCTGATCGCCCACGAGGTCGACGCCGCCATCGTCGCGCCGCCGCTCGAGCCCGAGTTCGACAGCCTGCCGATCACGAGGGCCCAGTTGGCTGCACTCATCCCCCCCGGGCACCGGCTCGGTACCGAGACGGGACCTTTGAGCATCGAGGAGCTACACGACGAGCCGGTGCTGCTCACCGGGGAGCAGTATCTGACCAGTCAGCTGCTCACCTCGTCCTGCCGGGTGGCCGGCGTCAAACCGGAAGTCGTCTTCCAGTGCAGCGTCGGTAACACGCTCGTGTCGCTCACCCGCGCCGGCCTGGGCATCTCGGTGTTGAGCTCCGCGGTCGACCACTCCAGCGAGGGCCTGCTCGCGCGCCCCCTGTGCAGCGCAGATGGGCGCCGGCTGGAATTCGACCTCCACATCGCCTGGTCCAGGCACCGCGTCAGTCATCCCGTCCTCGAAGAATTCGCCCAGGGCCTGTCGGAGTTCACCCGGCCGCTGCGGCAGCTGGCTGGGGCAGAACCGCTCGAGGCGGAACGGTCGCCCGACGCTCGGCCGACCCACAGCTGACCCAGGTCGGGCCGCAGATTTGGCGATCCGGATGTTGTATCGCCCACCTGCAGCGGGCTATCACCGCTCGGCTGCCGCCTCTCCTAGGGTCGGGACATGGAGCGGCGCGCCGGCCCGCTGCTGCCCAGCCCGAGCCCTGAGGGAGCGCCGATGGCCGACGATTGCGTCCGCATCATCGACACGACGATCCGCGACGGCCAGGGCAGTCTGTGGGCGACGAGCCTGCGGACCGCGCACATGCTTCCTGCGATGCCCCATCTCGATGCGGCCGGATTCGACGCGGTGGAGTTCCTCGCCCCGGGCAGTCGCCTGAAGAAGTTCGTACGACACCTCGCGGAGAACCCGTGGGACTGGATCCGGCTGGGGGCGGGGGCGGTCCGACACACCCCACTGCGTTGGCACGGGTCGATCGACGGTGAGGTGATGAGCGGGCGCGTGCCGCCCGAGGTCGGCGAACTCTTGACTCGGAAGGTCGTCGAGCTGGGGATCACGCAGACCCGGACCGGCAACAACTGGAACAACTGGACGCGCCTGCCGGAAGAGCTGAAGCGCTACGAGCGCCTGGGCATGACGCCGGTCATCAGCCTGATGTACTCGATCTCCCCGAGGCACGACGACGCCTACTTCGTGGCGAAGGCCACGGAGTTGGCAGCACTCAAGCCGTTCCGGATCTGCTTCAAGGACGTGTCCGGACTGCTCACGCCCGACCGGGCCCGTTCCCTTCTTCCCCAGCTGCTCGCCGCCACCGAGGGCGCCACATGGGAGTTTCACGGCCACTGCAACAACGGACTCGGTCCGCTCAATGCGCTCGAGGCCGTGAAGGCAGGCATCCGGTACATCCACACCGCCGTCCCACCGCTGGCAAACGGCAACTCCCAGCCGTCGGTCTACACCTTCGTGGACAACGTGCGCGCCCTGGGTTACCGGGTCGACCTCGACGCGGAGGAACTGCGGCCGGTGACGGCGCATTTCACCGAGGTCGCGCGACGTGAGGGCTTCCCGATCGGCATCCCGAACGAGTACGAGGAGCGGCTGTACCGCCACCAGATCCCTGGGGGGATGATCTCCAACCTCAGGTATCAGCTGCGGCAGGCAGGTCTGGAGCACCGGATCGACGAAGTGCTCGAGGAGACCGCCCGAGTGCGCGCCGAGTTCGGCTATCCGATCATGGTCACGCCGCTGTCCCAGATCGTGGGGAGCCAGGCGGCGGTCAACGTCATCACCGGCTCCCGCTACGCACAGGTCACGGACGCCGCGATCGAGTACGCACTGGGCCGGCACGGCGGCAACGAGGCGATCTCGCTCATGGATCCTGTGGTCCGGGAGAAGATCCTGGACCGGCCGCGCGCGGTGGAACTCGCTCCCGAACCGGAGCCGTTGCCGAGCCTCGCGGAGCTGCGCCGCACGTACGGGCCGCACACGTCCGACGAGGACCTCATCCTCATGTCGATCGTCGGTGATGACGCCGTCGAGCAGGTCGGCCGCGCGCTCGACCCGCGCAGCCACCACTGGGGCAATGCGCCTCTGCTCGAGCTGATCCGCAACCTCGTGGAACGCCAGGACCGCCGCTACATCTCGATCAGCAAGGGCGACCTGTCGGTGACGGTCACCAAGCGGGTCCGCGCGTAACGCGGGGCTGCCCGATGAGAGCAGGAGAGCCCCGATGAGAGCAGGAGAACAGAGCATGGAGCTCACGCACGACGACGTCGTGAAGATTCTCGACGTGCTGAACACCGCGGACGTCGAGTACTTCGAGTTGCAGACCGGGGACAGCAGAATCGTCGCCGACCGGACCGGACGGCATACTGCTGGCCGCGGGTCGGAGGCCACGGTCGCGGGCGGACCCGCGTCACCCACCGTTCTCGACCACACGGTGACCGGTTCAGGTCACGAGCCGATGGGTGCTGCTCCGGAGCAGCCCACTCCTCCGGCGGCATCAGCTGCAGGCGACGTCACCGAGGTGACCGCGCCGGTGGTGGGGCTCTTCTACGGGGCTCCCCGACCTGGTGCGCCGCCCTACGTCGAGGTCGGGTCCGTCGTTGAAGCCGGGGCGACGGTCGGCCTCCTCGAGGTGATGAAGATGTTCACCAGCGTGACGGCACCGCTGACCGGGACTGTGACCGAGATCCTCGTAGCGAACGGTGAGTTCGTGGAGTTCGGGCAGCCGCTCCTCCGCTTGCGCGCAGAGGTGGCAGCTTGACCTTGCGCCGTGTCCTCGTGGCGAACCGGGGCGAGATCGCCGTGCGCATCGTCCGTGCCTGCCGAGCTCTCGACATCGAGTCGGTGGTCGCCTTCTCGGAGGCGGACAGGGACAGCCTGGCCGTCCGCTCGGCCGACCGCGCTGTGTGCATCGGTCCCGCCCGCTCGCAGGACAGCTATCTGAACCAAGCCGCCATCCTCACCGCGGCTCTCGGCACCGGCGCGGACGCGGTGCACCCTGGCTACGGCTTCCTCGCCGAGAACGCGGAGTTCGCTGGCGCCTGCCACGATGCCGGACTCACCTTCGTCGGCCCGACGGCCGAGACCATTCGCAGGATGGGCAACAAGCTGGCGGCACGGGCCACTGCGGCCGAGCTCGGCATCCCCCTGGTCCCCGGCTCCCCGAAGGTTCGGGATTCGGACGAGGCACGTACCGCGATCAACACGATCGGCCTACCCGCGCTGATCAAAGCCGCGGCGGGGGGCGGCGGCCGCGGTATCCGGATCGTGCGGGAGGAGAGCGAGCTGGACTCGGCGTTCTCCGGCGCGGCGGCTGAGGCCGAGGCAGCATTCGGTGACGGGACGCTCTTCATCGAGAGGTACGTCGAGGTCGCCCGGCACGTCGAGGTCCAGGTGCTCGCCGACCGCTACGGCAACACGATCCACCTCGGTGACAGGGACTGCTCGCTGCAACGCCGCTATCAGAAGGTCGTCGAGGAGGCCCCGGCACCGGACCTGCCAGAGCGGGTGCGGAACTCGATGCGGGACGCTGCGGTGCGGCTCGCCTCCGGCATCGGCTATGAGAACGCCGGCACGGTCGAGTTCGTCTACGACCGAGAACGCCAGGAGTACCACTTCCTGGAGATGAACACTCGCATTCAAGTCGAGCACCCGGTCACCGAAGCCGTCACCGGCCTGGATCTGGTGCAGCTCCAACTGCAGATCGCCGGCGGCGCTCCGCTCCCCGTGACCCAGTCCGACGTCACCATCCGCGGCCACGCCCTCGAATGCCGGATCACGGCCGAGTCCGCCAGTGAGGGGTTCCGCCCATCACCCGGCCGGATCACGTCGTGGTCTCCCCCCGAGGGCGAGGGGATCCGCCTGGACTCGCACTGCTTCCCCGGCTACGTCGTTCCGCCGTTCTACGACTCGCTGCTCGGAAAGCTCATCACCGTCGGCGCGGACCGCGGTGAGGCGATCGGACGGATGCTCGACGCGCTGGAGCGCATGCAGGTCGAGGGCATCGAGACCACGGTCGGGTACCTGGCACATCTCGTAGGCAGCGCGGACTTCCGGTCCGGCGACGTCTCCACGACGTGGATCGAGCGGCAGCCAGTCGCCTGACGTCGCCCGAGACGCCGATCCTCCGCCCCGGTCGTGCGGCTCCTGCGGCGTCGAGAGCTCGAGGTCCATCGTCGCCGCCCCCGGCCGATGCCGGCACAGGCCACCCCGAGAACCGCGAGTTCCCGCCTCGGAGGAGCCCGCCGGCTGGGACCGCGGGTGCTCTTGACCGGTGTCAGCAACGTCAGGGCGCACCACGGTTAATCTGCCTGCATGCCCTTCTCCGCCGCTCCTCCCCCGCCCGTGCGGATCCGCTGGCGGCGCGGACGGGTCACGGCCACCGGACGGCGCGGGCGCGACAGCTTGGAGCTGACGGTCTCGGTGCCCGACGAGGGCGACCTTCGGTCACTGGCCTATCCCTCGCTGGTGGGCATCCCGCAGATCGGCGACGAGGTCCTGCTCAACACCACCGCCCTGGCCCAGGGGCTCGGCACCGGGGGTGTCGCCCTCGTCGTCGCCGTCCCCGACCGGCTGCCCCCGGACCCGACCGGGCCGGGACACCTGGTCAAGGCCCGCTACAGCCCGCTGCAGGTCACCGTTCAGGGCGTGGACGAGCAGGGCACCGAGCATCACCAGCTGATGGCCGAGGCCGATGATCTCGGCGGCATGCCGGTCGTGGTCGCCGATTTGCACTCGGCGCTGCCGGCCGTGCTGATCGGCATGCTGGCCACCGACCCGGACCTCAAGGTCGCCTACGTGATGACCGACGGCGGGGCGCTGCCGGCGGCCTTCTCCCGGACGCTGGACACCCTGACGTCCTCGCTCGCCGGGGTCGTCACCGTCGGCCAGGCATTCGGGGGCGACCTGGAGGCGGTCACCGTGCACACCGGCCTGCTGGCCGCGCGGCACGTGTTGGACGCGGACCTGGCGATCGTGACCCAGGGTCCGGGCAACCTCGGGACCGGAACGCCGTGGGGTTTCTCCGGCGTGGCCGCCGGGGAGGCCTGCAACGCGGTCTCGGTTCTCGGCGGTCGGGCGATCGGCGCGCTGCGAATCTCCGACGCGGATCCGCGGCCACGGCATCGCGGCGTGTCCCACCACTCGCTGACCGCCTTCGGGCGGGTCGCCCTGGGCGGGGTGACCCTGGTCGCGCCTCGGGGGCTGACGTCGGAGCTGGGCGGTCAGGTGGACGAGGACCTCGCCGGCCAGCCGACCCGCAACCCCGTCGTCTGGGTGGACACCGACGGCCTCGACGTGGCGCTCGGCCTCTCCCCCGTACCGCTGCGCACCATGGGGCGCGGCTATCCGGAGGAGCGCGCGTACTTCCTCGCCGCCGCGGCGGCGGGCCGGTACGCGGCCCTCCAGGTCCCGGTTCCCGAGGACGTCGTCGCTGCCGAGGGCGATCAGGCACCCCCCGAGGGGTGAGCCGCGCGCGACGGCGCGGATTCCGCTCCCGTGGCACTGCGCCCGTCAGGTGGGATAGACGACGCGGCTGACGATCCAGGCGTGCTCGCCGACCTGGCGGACGCGGGCGACGCCGTCCCGGTCGAGGACGAGCGCGGCGTGGGCGCGATCGGTCCGGACCCGGCCCTCCTCGACCGCGCGGCGACTGATTCCCTTCAGACCCCGCCCGGGGTGGACCCGAGGCACCGGCGGCCCCCGAAGACGCCGTTGTTGCGCTCGACCGGTTCTCCGAACAGGTTCCCGGTGACGCCGTCCAGGCGTCTCGTCGTGAACTCGCCGGTGTCGCCGCGAAGGGTCACCGTCGTGAGTCCGCCGCCGCGGCGAGCAGCCGGGCCAGCTCCGCCGGTCGGGTGACCATCGGCCAATGGCCGGAGTGGATGTCGACCAGATCAAGGTGCTCGACCGTGGCGAGCTCGGGCAGCTCACCGGCGGTGATCCATGCCTGCGCCTGGGCGGGGCTGAACTCCGGGCACACCAGAACCACGGGCACGCCGAACCGTCGTTCGTCGGCCAGGCGCACCACCCCGCGGGTCACTCCGGTGGGTACCGGAATGGTGGCGTCGGCGAACCGGCGCCGGGCTGCCTCGTCCAGATCAGCGGCGTCCGGCCCCTCGAAAGGACCCCAGCCGGGAAACGGCATGACGCCCTCCGCCGACTCGAAGAAGTCGGCGTAGGTCTCCCCGTCCGCGGACGGCCAACCGCCGATGAAGACGACTCCGGCCACGTCCTCCGGACACGTGTCGGCGGCCAGCCAGGCCAGGGTGCTCGCGGCGGAGTGCCCGACGACCAACGGCTTTCCGGAGGCGGCAGCCACGGCGGCCAGCACGGCGGCCACCTGGTCGGCGAGGGTGGCATCGGTGTCGCCGTCCCCCTGGCCGGGGAGCGCGATCGGCACCGGGCGGTGCCCGAGGTCGCCGAGAGCCGGGACCACGTCGTCCCAAGCGCTGGCGTCGAGCCAGAGCCCCGCGATCAGCAGGACGTCCATGACGGGCAGCGTAGGGGCGACTCCGGACGTTCCACGACCGGATCCTCCGGTGATCCGCCGGGAAAGGCGCCACGCGGCTGGGCGTCACCGAGCGGGGAGCCTCCGCCGCGGTGGCGGCACCGTCCGAGCCGTCGCCGCCCCTGGTTGACGCCCCGCGCAGCGGGCCTCTGTCACATGGAGGCGATGAGCTTGTCCACCCGCTCGTCGATGGCCTTGAACGGGTCCTTGCACAGCACGGTGCGCTGAGCCGGGTCGTTGAGCTTGAGGTGCACCCAGTCGACGGTGAAGTCGCGGCGCTTCTCCTGCGCCTTGCGGATGAACTCGCCGCGCAGGCGCGCACGCGTCGTCTGCGGCGGCACGTTCTTGGCCTCGAAGATGCGCGGCTCGTGCGCCACCCGGTCGACCAGGCCGTTGCGCTCGAGCAGGTAGTACAGGCCGCGGGTGCGGCTGATGTCGTGGTAGGCGAGGTCCATCTGGGCGATCCGGGGGTGGCTCAGCGGCAGGTCGCGCTTGGCCCGGTACCGCTCGATGAGGCTGAACTTGGTCGCCCAGTCGATCTCGCGGTCGATCAGGCTGAGGTCCTCGGTGTCGACGGCCTTGAGCACCCGACCCCACAGTTCGAGCATCTGCCGGTGCTCCGGGCTGCAGCCCTCGCGGTCGGCGAACTCGGCCGCCCGGGAGTGGTACTCGGACTGGATCTCCAGCGCCGACATCTCGCGGCCGTTGGCCAGCCGGACCTTGCGCCGTCCGGACATGTCGTGGCTGATCTCGCGGATGGCCCGGATCGGGTTCTCCAGCGTCATGTCCTTGATCGGGACGCCGGCCTCGATCATGCGGAGCACGAGGTCGGTCATGGCGACCTTGAGCAGCGTCGTCGTCTCGTTCATGTTCGAGTCGCCGACGATGACGTGCAGCCGGCGGAACCGCTCGGCGTCCGCGTGCGGCTCGTCGCGGGTGTTGATGATCGGCCGTGAGCGGGTGGTCGCGCTGGAGACGCCCTCCCAGATGTGCTCGGCCCGCTGGCTGACGCAGAAGACCGCGCCCCGCGG
>JAOPWJ010000086.1 GCA_025965715.1 Blastococcus sp.
GTGTCGTCGTTCCCGGCACCGGCGCGGTTGCGGCCCGCGCGACCCGCGGACTCGGCGACGTGGGCGGGGATGCGCGGCATCCGCTCCGTTCCGGGGTCCGGGGAGTCGGGGCGCTCGGCGGGAGAGGGACTCATGGGAGGACGGGGCCGTCGAGGGTCAGACCTCGAGCAGCTCGGTCTCCTTGTTCTTCACGGCCTCGTCGATGCTGTGCACGTGCTGGGCGGTGAGGTCGTCGAGTTCCTTCTCCGCGCGGCGCACGTCGTCCTCACCCGCTTCGCCGTCCTTGACGATGCGGTCGAGCTCTTCCTTCGAGCGGCGCCGGATGTTGCGGATCGCGACCTTGGCGTCCTCACCCTTGGCGCGCGCCATCTTCACCAGGTCGCGACGGCGCTCCTCGGTGAGCTGGGGAAAGACCACGCGCAGGACCAGGCCGTCATTGGTGGGGTTCACCCCGAGGTCGCTGTCGCGGACGGCCTTCTCGATGGCACCGATCTGGCTGGAGTCGTAGGGCTTGATGACCGCCATCCGCGCCTCGGGCACGGTGATCGACGCCATCTGCGGCACGGGCGTGGGGGCGCCGTAGTAGTCGACGACGATCTTGTTGAACATCGAGGGTGCTGCCCGCCCCGTGCGCACGGAGCCGAGGTCCTCACGGGCGACCGACAGTGCCTTGTCCATCCGCTCCTCGGCGTCGAGCAGGGTGTCGTCGATCACGGGTCTTCCCTCCATCGGCGGCGGATCACTCCGGCCGTCGTCCGTATGTCGGCAGCTGGTTCTGCCGTCGCGCTCAGCTCGGCTGTCTGATCAGCGTGCCGATCCTCTCACCTGCCGTGGCGCGGGCGATGTTGCCGTCACGCAGCAGGTTGAACACCACGATCGGCATCTGGTTGTCCATGCACAGACTGATCGCGGTCGCGTCGGCCACCTTGAGCTGCTTGGCGAGCACGGTGGCGTAGTCGAGGTCGTCGTACATGACGGCGTCGGGGTTGGTGCGCGGGTCCTGGTCGTAGACCCCGTCGACGCCGTTCTTGCCCATGAGGAGGACCTGGCACTCGATCTCCAGGGCGCGCTGCGCCGCCACGGTGTCGGTGGAGAAGTAGGGCATGCCGGCACCGGCGCCGAAGATGACCAGCCGGCCCTTCTCCAGATGCCGGATCGCCTTGCGCGGGATGTAGGGCTCGGCGACCTGCCCCATCGTGATGGCGGACTGGACGCGGGTCTGCAGCCCGGCCTTCTCGCAGAAGTCCTGCAGGGCCAGGCAGTTCATGACCGTGCCGAGCATGCCCATGTAGTCGGCCTTGGTGCGGTCCATCCCGGCCTGGGACAGCTCGGCACCGCGGAAGAAGTTGCCCCCACCCATGACGACGGCGACCTGGGTGCCCTTGCCCACCACCTCCGCGAGCTGTTCGGCAATGCCGCGGACGATGTCGGCGTCGACGCCGACCCTGCCGCCGCCGAAGCTCTCGCCGGAGAGCTTGAGCAGCACCCGGTGGTAGCCGTCGTGGCCGGCCGGCTGGAACGCGGTGGGCGCGGACAGCGGTGGGGTCGGATCGGTCAACGCGTCATCCCTCGTTCGGTGTCGGTGCTGGGGTGATCCTGCCGCATGCGGGCGGCCCGGCCACATCCGGACAGACAGACGGCCCCGCTCCCCCGGAAGGGAACGGGGCCGTCTCCGCCCCGCTGCAGGTCCAGGCGCGAGCGTGCCGGCGCCAGGGGCCGTGGGGTTCTTCGGCTAGGCCTGGCCGACCTCGAAGCGCACGAAGCGCTCGACGGTCATCCCGGCCTCGTCCACCAGCTGCTTGACCGTGCGCTTGGGCTCCGTGATCGACGGCTGCTCGAGCAGGACGAAGTCCTTGTAGAAGGCGTTCACCCGGCCCTCGACGATCTTGACGATCGCCTGCTCCGGCTTGCCCTCCTCCTTCGCCGTCTGCTCGGCGACGCGGCGCTCGGTCTCGACGGACTCGGCCGGCACCTCGTCGCGGGTGAGGAAGCGCGGGCGAGCGGC
Source organism: Blastococcus sp. (assembly GCA_025965715.1). Classification (GTDB taxonomy): domain Bacteria; phylum Actinomycetota; class Actinomycetes; order Mycobacteriales; family Geodermatophilaceae; genus Blastococcus_B. The sequence goes on from JAOPWJ010000086.1 coordinate 2,006, forward strand.
GGCGATGTGCATCGCCAGGCTGCGCGCGACCTCCTCCGAACCGCCGGAGTACTGCACCGCGACACCGATGGCCGGGGGCAGGTCGGTGGCCCGCTTGTGCAGGTAGGTCGCGGTCGTGCCCTCGAAGACGGCGAACCGGCTGAGCACCAGCTTCTCGCCGATGCGCGCGGACTCGGACTCGACCAGGGCGGCGACGGTCTGGCCGTCCACCTCGGTGGCGAGCAGGGCCGCGACGTCGGCCGGCTTCTCCTCCAGCGCGATCGCGAGCAGCCGATCGGCGAGCTTGACGAAGTCGGCGTTCTTCGCGACGAAGTCGGTCTCGCAGTCGAGCTCGAGCAGCGCACCGCCCTTGCTCACGACGACGCCGTTGGTGGTGGAGCGCTCGAGGCGCTTGCCGACGTCCTTGGCGCCCTTGACCCGCAGGAACTCGACAGCCTTGTCGTGGTCGCCGTCGGCCTCGGTGAGCGCCTTCTTGCAGTCCATCATGCCGGCGCCGGTGGCGTCGCGGAGACGCTTCACGTCGGCTGCGGTGAAGGCGGGCATGTCACTTCCTCTGGGTCTGGTGGAGCTGGGGTACGGACGTGCGGCGGCGCCGCTCCCCGC
>JAOPWJ010000205.1 GCA_025965715.1 Blastococcus sp.
TCGACGATGGACACGGTCATCTTCGAGGAGTTCAAGGGCACCGGTAACGCGGAGATCAAGCTCGACCGCCGGCTGGCGGACAAGCGGGTCTTCCCGGCCGTCGACGTCAACGCGTCGGGCACGCGCAAGGAGGAGATCCTCATGTCGCCCGACGAGCTGGCCATCGTCATCAAGCTGCGCCGGGTTCTCGGTGCGCTCGAGCCGCAGCAGGCTCTCGAGCTGCTGCTCGACAAGCTGAAGAAGACACGCAACAACATCGAGTTCCTCATGCAGATCCAGAAGACCACCCTGGGGCCGGGGAACGACTGACCTGACCGGTCGGGGATACTTCTCGACCGAGCCCGCCGGCGGGGCGGGGTAGGAGCGTGGAATACCTCTCGCCCCCCGGCGTTCTACCGCGTGAACGACACAGACTTCTCGGAAGAGGCGACATGAAGCCCGACATCCACCCGGCCTACCACGTCACCACGGTGACCTGCGGCTGCGGTAACACCTTCACCACCCGCAGCACGTCCGCGTCCGGTCAGCTGACCGTCGAGGTCTGCTCGGCGTGCCACCCCTTCTACACCGGCAAGCAGAAGATCCTGGACACCGGTGGCCGCGTGGCCCGCTTCGAGAAGCGGTTCGGCAAGCGTGCCGCCGCCGGGGCTGAGGCGAAGGCCACCGCGCCGAGCGCAGCCGACAAGTAGCACGTCCCACGGCGCCCGCCCCTACCCGTTCCGGGTGGGGGCGGGCGCCGTCGTCATGTCCGGCACCAGTCCGATCGAGAGGAGGCCTCCGTTGACCGGCAGTACCGACGCCCCTGAGCGCCTCGGCGCCCTGCTTGCCGAGCACGCGTCCCTCGAGGGCGAGCTCGCCGATCCGGCGGTGCACGCCGATCAGGCGCGCGCGCGGCGGCTGGGCCGGCGCTACTCCGCCCTCGCTCCGCTCGTCGAGACGGCGCGCGCACTCGAGGAGGCGCGGGGGAACCTTGCGACCGCGCGGGAACTCGCCCTCGAGGACTCCTCGTTCGCCGACGAGGCGCGCGGCCTCGCGCAGCGCGTCGAGGAGCTCAGCGAGCGGCTCCGCGAGCAGTTGCTGCCCAAGGACCCCGACGACGACAAGGACGTCATCCTGGAGATCAAGGCGGGGGAGGGCGGGGCGGAGTCGGCCCTGTTCGCCGGCGACCTGCTGCGGATGTACTTGCGCTACGCCGAACGGCGGGGCTGGTCCACCGAGGTGATCGACGCCGTCGACGCCGAGCTCGGTGGCTACAAGGACGTCGCGGTGGCGGTCAAGGCTCGCGGCGACGAAGGAGTCTGGCCGCGCCTGAAGTTCGAGGGCGGGGTGCACCGCGTGCAGCGGGTGCCGGCCACCGAGAGCCAGGGCCGCATCCACACGTCTGCAGCCGGTGTCCTGGTGCTGCCCGAGGCGGAGGAGGTCGACGTGACCGTGGATCCGAACGATCTGCGCATCGACGTCTTCCGCTCATCCGGGCCCGGCGGCCAGAGCGTGAACACCACCGACTCCGCGGTCCGCATCACGCACCTGCCCACGGGCATCGTGGTCAGCTCGCAGAACGAGAAGAGCCAGCTGCAGAACCGCGAGTCAGCGCTGCGCGTGCTGCGGTCGCGGCTGCTGGCCGCCGCCCGTGAGGAGGCCGCCGCCACGGCGAGCGACCAGCGGCGCAGCCAGGTGCGCACCGTCGACCGCAGCGAGCGCGTGCGCACCTACAACTTCCCGGAGAACCGGATCTCCGACCACCGGGTCGGCTACAAGGCCCACAACCTCGACCAGGTGCTCGACGGCGACCTCGACCCCGTCATCGACGCGCTCAGCAGTGCCCACACCGCCGAACTGCTGGCCGCCGGCGCATAGAACGGAGTTCTCGATGAGACCCAGCACGCTGCTGGGCGACGCCTCCCGCCGGCTCGCCGACGCAGGGGTGGGGTCGCCGCGCGTGGACGCCGAGCTGCTGCTGGCCCACGTGCTGTCGGTGCCGCGTGCGCGGCTACTCACCCTCGACGACGTGCCCGACGACGTCGCGACACGCTTCGGGGAGCTGCTGGAACAACGGGCCGACCGCGTGCCGCTGCAGCACCTCACCGGGCGTGCGCCGTTCCGCCACCTGGAGCTGGCGGTCGGGCCCGGGGTGTTCGTGCCGCGGCCTGAGACCGAGCAGCTGGCGGGCTGGACGCTCGAGCGGCTGTCGGGGATGCCGGCGCCGCTCGTCGTCGACCTGGGCTCGGGGTCCGGGGCGCTGGCCCTGTCGATCGCGCAGGAGCACCCGGGTGCGCGGGTCGTCGCCGTCGAGCACGACCCCGGGGCGATCGAGTGGACGCGCCACAACGCCGCGGCCCGGGCTGCCGCCGGCGACCCCCCGGTCGAGGTGCTGGCCGGTGACATGACCGACCCCGAGCTGTTGCGCGCCCTCGACGGCACGGTCGACGTCGTCGTCTCCAACCCGCCCTACGTCCCTGACGGCGCCCGCGTGCCGCGGGAGGTCGCCGACCACGACCCGCCGCTGGCCCTGTGGGGTGGCCCGGACGGCCTCGACGTCGTCCGCGGACTGCTCGGAACCGCCGCCCGGCTGCTGAAGCCGGGCGGCGGTCTGGGCATCGAGCACGCCGACCAGCAGGGCAGTTCCCTTCCTGCGCTCGTCCGGGCCTCCGGCGGGTGGGACGACGTGGCCGACCATGTCGACCTGGCCGGACGCCCCCGCTTCACTACCGCTCGGCGGCGGTGCGGGCGGAGGGTAGCGGGGTGACGTCGTCCGGTCGGCGAGGGCTCGTCGTGCTGGGGGTCGGCGCGTTCGTGCAGCTTGCCGTGTGGATTGCCCTGCGGCCGGACCTCGCCGGACCGCGGTGGACCGAAGGAACGGCGGCAGCGGCCTGGCTGGCGCTGGAGGCCGTGGCGGCCGTCCTGATCGGCGTTACCGCGCCGGAGCGGGCCGTAGCCGTCCGCACCGTGGTGGCCGGGTGGGCCCTCCAAGCCCTCCACTTCACGTTCCTCGGCGATCACTACGACGACACTCTCTGGGGGGTCGGCGTCCTCGGCCAGCTCGTCCTGGCGGCCGCGGCCGTGGTCCTGGCGCTCCTGGGGCGGCTCGCCCTGCGGCGGCCGCAGGTTTGACAGACTGGCTCCCCGTGGCTGACGTCTTCGACTGTTCCGATCCCGATCGACGTTCCGCCGGCCTGGCCGCAGCGGCGGAGGCCATCGGTGCGGGCAAGCTCGTCCTGCTCCCCACGGACACCGTCTACGGGGTGGCGGCCGACGCGTTCATGCCCGCGGCGGTCACCGGACTGCTCGCCGCGAAGAACCGTGGCCGCGCGATGCCGGTTCCCGTGCTGATCGGTGAGGCGTCGACCCTCGGCGGGCTGGTGGTGAACCTGCCGGCGGTGGCGAACGAGCTGGCGCAGGCCTTCTGGCCCGGCGGGCTCACCCTCGTGCTCGAGCACGCACCCTCGCTCGCGTGGGACCTCGGTGACGCGGAGGGCACCGTCGCCGTCCGGCTGCCCGACGACGAGGTCGCCCGCGACCTGCTCCGGCGCACGGGGCCGCTGGCGGTGTCCAGCGCGAACCGGTCCGGCCGGCCGGCCGCCACCACGGCCCAGGAGGCGGTGGAGCAGCTCGGAGCCCACGCTGCCGTGGTCCTGGACGGCGGCCCTCGCTCCGCGTCCGTTCCGAGCACCATCGTCGACTGCACTGGACCTGTCCTACGGGTGTTGCGGGTAGGAGTGATCCCCGTCGACGAACTCAGGCGCGTGGCACCCGAGCTGACCGACTGAGCGGGCCGGACACGGGGATGCCGTGCCGAGTGGGGACCGGAGGGTCCCGGGCAGGCGCGAGGAACGGCTCGGCGCAGGTGGGCAACCGCACGTGGCCGCGGCGCGATCCCGACGACCGCAGTGTCATAGTGGGGTGACCCCGCACCGACTCCGCTGGAGTGCCCCTGATGAGCACCCCCTACTGGGGCCCTGACTTCGACGCCTTGGCCGATGCCGATCCCGACATCGCCGGCGTCGTCACCGACGAGCTCGAACGACTCCGCAGCGGCCTCCAGCTGATCGCCAGCGAGAACTTCACGAGCCCGGCGGTCCTGGCGGCCCTCGGCAGCACGCTGTCGAACAAGTACGCCGAGGGCTACCCGGGACGGCGCTACTACGGCGGGTGCGAGGTGGTCGACCGCGCCGAGGAGATCGGCATCGCGCGGGCACGGGAGCTCTTCGGCGCCGAGCACGCCAACCTGCAGCCGCACTCCGGCGCCAGCGCCAACCTCGCCGCGTACGGGGCCTTCCTGTCCCCGGGAGACACCCTCCTCGGCATGGCGCTGCCGCACGGCGGTCATCTCACGCACGGCACGAAGGTGTCCTTCTCCGGCAAGTGGTTCAACGCGGTGCAGTACGGCGTGCGACCCGACACCGAGCACATCGACTACGACCAGGTCCGCGACCTGGCTCGCGAGCACCGGCCGAAGCTGATCGTCTGCGGCGGTTCGGCCATTCCGCGGCTGATCGACTTCGCCGCGTTCCGGGAGATCGCCGACGAGGTCGGCGCCATCCTGATGGTCGACGCGGCGCACTTCATCGGCCTGGTGGCGGGCAAGGCGATCCCCAGCCCGGTGCCCTACGCCGACGTGGTCACCTTCACGACCCACAAGGTGCTGCGCGGTCCGCGCGGTGGCGCGATCGTCTGCAAGGCCGAGCACGCCAAGGCCATCGACAAGTCGGCCTTCCCGATGATGCAGGGCGGCCCGCTCATGCACGCCGTCGCGGCGAAAGCGGTCAACCTCAAGGAGTGCCTGCAGCCCGAGTACCAGGCGTACGCCCGGCAGGTGGTCGCCAATGCGCAGGCGCTGACCGAGGGCCTGGCGGCCGAGGGACTGCGTCCCGTCGCGGGCGGCACCGACACCCACCTGGCGCTGCTGGACCTGCGCGAGACGGGCGTGACGGGTGCGGACGCCGAGAAGCGTTGCGACGCCGCCGGGATCGTGCTGAACAAGAACGCCATCCCGTTCGACCCGAAGCCGGCCTCGATCGCCTCGGGTATTCGCGTGGGCAGCCCGGCGGTCACCACCCAGGGGATGACCGAGACCGACATGAAGTCGGTGGCCTCGCTCATCGGCACGGCGATCCGCGACGCCGACGGCAGCCGAACGGCGGAGGTGGCCGCCGGCGTCCGCGAGCTGGTCGCCGCGCATCCGGCCTATCCCGAGCCCGCTTCCTTCCGACCTACCCCCCTGCCCTCCTGATCCCGTGCGCGAGTACGCGGTCGTCCTCCTCACCGCAGCGTTGGTGACCTTCCTGGCCACACCGGTGGTGCGGATGGTCGCCGTCCGGCTGGGAATGATGGCGGCGCCGCGGGAACGGGACGTGCACGTCATCCCGACGCCGCGCGGTGGCGGGGTGGCCATGTATCTCGGCGTCGCCGCAGCGATCCTCGTGGCAACCCGCCTGCCGGCGCTGCAGCGCACCTTCGACGACTCCGAGACGGTCGCCGTCCTCGCCGCCGGTGGCCTGATCTGCCTCCTGGGCGTCCTCGACGACCGCTGGGGGCTGGACGCGCTGACCAAGCTGACCGGCCAGATCGCGGCCGCCGGCGTGATGGTGCTGCTCGGCGTCCAGCTGGCCTTCCTGTTCCTGCCGGTCGCAGACATCGGCACGATCTCCCTGGGTCCGGACGTCGGCGTGCCGCTGACGATCCTGCTGACCGTCCTCACCGTGAACGCGCTGAACTTCATCGACGGGCTGGACGGGCTCGCCGCTGGGGTGTCGGCCATCGCGGCGCTGGCGTTCTTCGCCTACAGCTACCACCTGGGGCTCGTCGGCTACAACGACGTCGCCAGCGCACCTGCGCTGATCACCGCCGTCCTGGCCGGGGCTTGTCTCGGCTTCCTGCCGCACAACTTCAGCCCCGCCCGGATCTTCATGGGGGACTCGGGGTCGATGCTGGTCGGCCTGATGCTCTCCGCGGCCGCCGTGACGGCGACCGGGGGAGTGGATCCGCAGTCCTTCGACTCGGCGGCCAGCCTGCTGCCGCTCGCCCTGCCGCTGCTGGTGCCCATCGCGATCCTGTTCATCCCCTTCATCGACCTGGTCATGGCGGTCATCCGGCGCACGCGCAGGGGTCAGTCGCCGTTCTCGCCGGACAAGATGCACCTGCACCACCGGCTGCTCTCCATCGGCCACTCCCACCGCCGGGCGGTGCTGGTCATGTACTTCTGGGCCGCGCTGCTGTCGTTCGGGGCGGTCGCCTTGTCGATCACCGGGGGCAAGGCCGAGCTGCTCGTGGCCATCGCGGTGCTGCTGGTGGTCGGGATCGTGGTCGTCCTCGGCCCACGGGCCCGCCGGGCGGCGCGGGAGGCCCGTGCCGCGGAACTCGCGGCCCAGCGCGAGCGCAGCCGTGCCGACCACCCCACCGCCC
>JAOPWJ010000224.1 GCA_025965715.1 Blastococcus sp.
AGCGCGACGACCGCCGCCAGCGCCGCCGCGGGCAGCGCCGGGACGTCGGCCCGGGACGCCGCGACCTCTTCGGCGCCGTCCTGCCCCTGCGCCGCCGTGTCGAGGCCGGCGAGCTGGCCGAAGACCGGGACGGAGGCGCCGTCGTAGCTGCCGGGTGCGCCACCCGAGCCTCCGGAACCGCCGCGGCCGGAGCCGCCGGTGTCCGCACTGCCGCCCACCGACGCGAAGCGGGCCGGGTCGAACGCCGCAGCGGCGGCACGGGCGGTCGGCGTCAGCCGCGGCGCCGGCCCGGTGTCGTACTGGTACTGATTTCCCGGCACGCCCTGGGGCGCCTGCCCCGTCGGGCTCGTGGGCGGCGGGGTTCCTTGAGTGTTCGGCTGGGTCGGGTCGACCGTGGCCGACGGCGGGTTCACCGACGGCGGCGGCGGCGCGGCCACGCTCGGCAGCTGCGGCAGGTTCACCGTCGGCAGGGTGGGCAGGTCGGGCGCGATGGTCTGGACGACGTAGGGCGTGGGCGCCGGCAGCTTCGGGAGCTGTCCCGCCACGGTGTTCACGACCTGGTTCGCGACGCTCGCTGTCAGGCCGGCCTGCGGAACGATCCGGTAGGTGTAGCTGATCGTGCCGGGAGTCGCCGGGTCGTTGAACGTCCAGGCGGTCGACTGGTTCGGCTGGAGGGGTCGTGGCTGACCGAAGAAGGTGACCGCCACGTCGGTGTAGACGGTGGCTGAGACGCTGCCGACCAGCGGAACGGAGATGCCGCCCTTGTTCTGCGCCGGAATGAGGTTGACGAAGGTGACGGTCCCACCCTCGTCCACGCTGGCCGCGGGGGGCGTGACGTTCCTGATCTCCACGGTGGCGCTCTGTGCCGCTGCCGCGCTCGGCGCCATGAGGACGGACGCCGTGGCGACGCCGACCCAGGCAAGGACCGCCGCGGCAAGGCCCCGCCGCGCGGTTCGACGGATCCGACGGGATGCCATCTTCTGCACTACCTCCTCGAGCGGACGACCTACCGGCGAGTAACCCCCGTCACGCTGCAAGAACGATGATGTGACCCAGGCGATACGGGTAAACCTGGATTCGCAGGCGAACTAGGGTCGCAAGCGTGGGAACGCACCCGATCGGCGTACACGTCGGCCCCGGCCTGACCGAGGACGGGCAGCTGCTGGACGGCGGCCCGCTGAGCCTGGCCGCCGAGATGGACGCCGACGGGGTGCAGGTCTTCCTCGCCGACCCACAGGGCTGGACCGCCCCCGCGCCGAGGCCGGACGCCGAGGCCCTGCGCACCGGCGAGGTCATGGTCGTGGTGCACGCGCCGTACGTGCTCAACGTCGCGACGACGAACAACCGCATCCGTATCCCCAGCCGCAAGCTGCTGGACAAGCACGCACAGGCCGCCGCCGCCGTGGGCGCGCGCGGCATGGTCGTGCACGGAGGGCATGTGCTCGCGAAGGACGACCCCGGGGTCGGCTTCGACAACTGGCGCAAGACCTTCGCCCGGCAGGCCGAGCAGGGCGGCTTCGCCCTTCCGCTGCTCATCGAGAACACCGCGGGCGGTGGCAACGCCATGGCCCGCGACCTCGAGGCGATCGCCCGGCTCTGGGAGGCGGTGGGCGAGTTCGGCGCCGGCTTCGTCCTCGACACCTGCCACGCCTGGGCCGCCGGCTGGGACCTCACGACCGCCGTGGACGACGTCCGGGCGATCACCGGCCGCGTCGACCTGGTGCACCTGAACAACAGCCGGGACCCCGCGGGCTCCAGCCGCGACCGCCACGCGCCGCTCACCGAGGGCGAGATCCCGGCCGAGCTACTCGTCGAGGTCGTTCGCGCGGCCGACTGCCCGGTGATCCTCGAGACGCCGGGCGACGCCGCGGCGCATGCGGAGGAGATCCAGTTCCTTCGCGCCGCCCTCGGGGGCTGATGCCCGCCCCCCCACGGTCACCCTGTCCGCGGCATAGTCCAGCACCCCACCGGCAGGGTCGTCGACTCCTGGCCAGCTGGCCCGGACGACGTCCCCGTCGGGACGCAGGACGTCACGGACGACCAGCCCCATGAGGACGACGACGGCGATGTCGCGCAGGGTGACGGCGAGGAAGAACCACTCCACCTCGACACCGCGGTTGTCCGTGCCCAGGTACCAGAGCAGCCGCGGCACCCACAGCACCGCCTCGGCCGCCTGCCAGAGCAGCAGCGACCGCCACCGGGGCCGGGCGAGCACGGCCAGGGGGAGCAGCCACAGCGAGTACTGCGGGCTCCACACCTTGTTGAGCAGCAGGAACCCCGCGACCAGCAGGAAAGCCAGCTGGGCGACGCGTGGGCGTACCGGAGCAGCCAGCGTCAGCCACGCCATCCCCGCGGCCAGCAGCACCAGCGACCCGGCCACGACGGCGTTCAGCACCGACGGCGTCTGCCCCGGGGCGAGGGGGCCGTCGAAGATGCGGTTGTCGCTCGCCTGCAGCAGCAGGTTCCAGATCGAGTCCGGGTCGGCGGGGCGGCTGCTGTTCAGGCGGAAGAAACGGCTCCAGTTCTCCGGCGCCAGCACGGCGACCGGCAGGTTGACCACCGCCCAGGCAGCGGCCGCCGCGACGGCCGTCCGGCACCAGGTGCCGAGCCGCCCGGCGCGCAGGCACAGCAGGAACAGGGCGCCCAGGATCAGGAAGGGATAGAGCTTGGCGGCGACGCCGAGGCCGAGCAGGACACCGGCAAGGACCGGTCGCCGCCGCGCCCAGGCCCAGAGCCCGAGGCAGGCCAGCACGACGGCGAACAGGTCCCAGTTGGTGAACGCGTGCACGAACAGCAGCGGGGAGAGCCCGACCATCGCGGCGTCCCACGGACGGCGGCCGGAGAGTCCCAGGACCGCCCGGGTCACCACGAGGGCGCAGAGCGACAGCAGCAGGCAGGTGACCACGTAGTAGCTCTGCACCGGAGGCACGCCCGGCAGGACGCCGAAACCCTCCGCCGCGCTGCCGTAGGCCCGCCCGACCGCCGCGGCCAGCGCCATGAAACCGCCGGTGAGCACCGGGTACTCGACGGGGGAGTCCAGATAGGGGACCGCCCCGGTGTCCAGGTGGTGCAGGCCGTACAGCGGCACGGTGTCGGAGTAGCAGAAGTGCGTGTACTGGACGTGCCCGCTCCAATTGCCGCTGGCGCACGGCGCCTGCTTGATCCAGGCGAGGGCGAGGACCAGCGTGGTGAACAGCAGGCACACGCGCAGCGGCGTCCAGAACAGCGCGCGGCCGGTCACCGCATGCCGGCCCCAGGGCCCGCCCACCGCCTCGCTGGCCTGCGCGACCACCGGGTCGGCCCAGGTCGGCAGCACCCGGTCGGGCCGGGACGATGCCACCGACCGGATGGGAGATGCCCGCACCGGAGACGCCATGGACCCCTCCGGAATGTGTCCGGAGGGGTCCGCGGGGGTGCCCTCGGCGGGCGGCGGGATCACTGCATCAGTGTGCCGTGCGACGTCACGTCCCCGGCCGCGTAGCGGTCTTCGGGTCACCGCCTCCGGGCAGGGACGGCGTTCCCTGTGCGGTGGACGGCGACGTCGAGCCGGCATCGTCGGTCGGCGTGGCGTCCGTGCCGTCGGTCTCCGTGGGCTGCGAGGTCGTCGTCGGGGTCGGCGTGGTCGTGCTCGCCGGAGCCCGCGTGGTCGGCGCAGCCGTCACCGGCGCCGTCGTGGGCGGCGGTGCGAAGGTGGGCGCGGGGACGCCCTCACCGGTGTCGCCCTCGATGATCGGCTCGTCGGGGAGGTCCTCCTCCGGAGTGCCGTCCAGGACGCCGTCCATGAACGACTGCCAGATCGCACCGGGCAGGCCCGACCCGAAGACGGCGGCACCGTCGATGGTCTGGATGGGCGCGAGTGCGTCGCTACCCATCCACACGGCCGCGGCGATCGACGGGGTGAACCCGACCATCCACGCGTCGGTGTTCTGCGAGGCGTCCTGGCCATAGCCCTGGGTACCTGTCTTGCAGGCCACCTCCCGGCCACCGTCGAGCCTGCGCTTGGCGTGCGCGGCGACGCCTTCCATGGCATAGGCGACGTCCGAGGCGACGTCCGGGCCGATCACCTGCTCACCCGCGTCGCCGCGGTTCTCCAGCAGGACGGCGCCCGCCGTGTCCGTGACCTTGGCGACGAAGTGCGCGTCCCGCTGGACCCCGCCGGCGGCGAAGGTCGCCATGCCGTTGGCCTGGTCGATCGGGCGCATCTCGTACTCGCCGATGCCGATCGATCCGCCCCGTCCGCCGTTCGTGCTGGTCAGCGTCTCCCGTCCCTTGAGCCGGCCGTCCTGCCAGGTCTCCGGAAGACCGGTGGCAAGCCGGGCGGTCTCGGCGACGTTGTCCGGGCCGACCTCGTAGGCCAGGCCGTAGAAGGTGGTGTTCAGGGACCGGACCAGTGCCTCGACCAGCGTGCAGGACCTGCAGGACGCATTCCCGGAGTTGGTGACCGGCTTCCCGGGCCGGTCCGCGAAGGTCTGGTCGTCGCTGCCGTCCCGCCGCGCGGTGACGCTGATGCCCTGCTCGAGCGCGGTGGCCAGGACGTAGGGCTTCATCGACGAGCCCGGCTGGCGCTGGGACAAGGCGTAGTCGTTGCCCACGCCGTTCTTGCCGCCGTAGTAGGCCCGCACGCCGCCGGTCTTCGGGTCGATCGCGACCAGCGCCTGCCGCAGCGTGTCGGGCTGGCCCGCCATCACCTCGTCGACGCTGGCGACGGCGACGTCCTGGGAGTGCTTGTCGACCGTCGTGGTGATCCGCAGGCCACCGGCATAGATCTGCTGCTCGTCGTAGCCCTTCGCCTCGAGCTCCTTGACCGCGCGGTTGACGATCAGCCCCCGGGAATCGGTCGGCATGCCGAGATCTGACCCGGTCTTCTCGCGCACCTGCGGATAGGTGGAGGCGTCGCGGTCGGCCTTGGCCAGCCAGCCCTCCTCGACCATCGCGTCGAGCACCTTGCCCCAGCGGTCGGCAGCGTCGTTCGGGTTCGCGGCCGGGTCGTACCGGGATGGGCTGCGGATCAGGACAGCGAGGACGGCGGACTGCTGGGCGGTCAGTTTCGCCGCGGGGATGCCGAAGTAGGTGTTCGCCGCGGCCTCGATGCCGTAGGCGCCGCGGCCGAAGTAGATGGTGTTGAGGTAGTTCTCGAGGATCTGCTTCTTGGAGAAGTTGTTGTCGAGCTTGATCGCCAGGAAGAGCTCCTGGAACTTGCGGCTGAACGTCTGGTCCGAGGTCAGGAAGGCGTTCTTCACGTACTGCTGGGTGATGGTCGAACCACCCTGCGTCGAGCCGCTGGTCACGTTGTTCCAGGCCGCCCGGATGATGCCGCTGAAGGAGATGCCGGGGTCGGAGTAGAAGCTGCGGTTCTCCGCGGCGAGCACCGCGTTCTGCGCCGGCTCGGAGATCTGGTCGAGAGTGACGTTGGTGCGGTTCTCGCTGCCCAGCCGGGCCATCTCGGTCTTGCCGTCGGAGTAGTAGACGACCGTGGTCTGCGCGTTCTGCACCGAGTCGGGACTGGGCACGTCCGTGCTGGCGTAGACGACGCCGACGAAGACGCCGAACAGCACCATGAGGCCCGCGAGGACACCGGCGACGATCTTCAGCCGGCGCCTGCGGCGCTGCTTCTTCGGCCGGGGAGCGTTGCCACGCGAGGGCTTGCGCGGACCGCCGCCGCCACCACCGCGCGACGCACCGGCCGGCGGCCGGCTGCCCGGCGGACGGCCGCTGCCACCCGAGGACGGGGTCCCGCTGCGCGTCGCCGTCGTCCGCGC
>JAOPWJ010000237.1 GCA_025965715.1 Blastococcus sp.
GTCGGCGGCCGGAGCCGAGGGGGCGAGCGGACGCACGGTGGCCGGGGCCCGGCCGTCCCCGGCGACGCGCAGTTCGGAGCTCACCTCGGCGAGCAGGTCGGCGAGCTCGACGTCGAGGGCGTCGCAGATGGAGGCCAGCAGCTCCGAGGACGCCTCCTTCTGCCCACGCTCGACCTCGGAGAGGTAGCCCAGGCTCACCCGTGCGGCGCCCGAGACGTCACGCAGGGTGCGGCGCTGGCGCAGCCGGTGGCCACGCAGGGTGTTCCCGAGCTGCGTACGCAGCAGCGTCACGGCCGTCTCCTGTCCTGCCAGCGGAAAGCGGCGGCGCCCTGCGCGGGCGCCGTGCGCTCACGGTACGCGGCGACGGCCACCAGAGCTGGCCGATCGTCGGCGCGTCCGCTCATGGCGTAACGCCTGGGCGCGGGCCCTGCTTCCCCGTGGCCTCCCGATCACCGCAGTCCCGACAGCAGGATCTCCATCGCCGCTGCGACGGCGCCCCCGCACACCTCCGCCCGGTCGCCGGCGACCTCGAGGCAGTGGACCTCGGGCCGGCGGCCGCCGGCGACACCGAGGTAGACGCGGCCCGGCCCCTGGCCGTCGACCGGATCAGGGCCGGCGACGCCGGTGAGTCCGACGCCCCGGTGGCGGCGCACCGGCCGCGGACCCCCCTCGGCGAGCGCGGCCGCGGTCTCCGGGCTCACGGGGCCCTACGCCGCGAGGAGGTCCGTCGACACCCCGGCAAGGACTGCCTTCAGCTCGGTGGCGTAGACCACCACGCCGCCTCGCAGGGTCGCGGAGGCCCCGGGCACGGAGGCGAGCGTGGCGCAGCACAGTCCCGCCGTCAGCGACTCGGCCGCGGCCACCGTCTGCCCGCGGTCCCGGAGCGCGCGGTGCAGACGAAGGGCGACCGGATCGACGGACGGCATCGGCATCGGCCCGTCCTCGTCCGATATCGCGCAGCCGCGCCTTCCTCGACGGCGACGGGCTCACTACAGTGCGGAGCTGTCATCCCCAGGGGGAAACCGACTCCCACCCGGGAGGCACGGGATGTACGGAGAGAACTGGCTGCCTGCGGCGACGACGTCCGCGGACGCATTGCTGCGTCCTGTCCCGCTCCTGCCGCCGTCGACGTCCGGCAGCGTGATCCACGTACTCGGGGGCCTCTCGCTGACCTGCCAGTCGGTGCCCGTCGCGGTGCCTCCGGGCAGCCGCCGGCTTCTGGCGTACCTGGCCGTGCACCGCGGCGAGGTGGACCGGCGGTCGGCCGCCGGAGTGCTCTGGCCGAGCGTGGGCGAGGACCGGGCGGCGGGCAACCTGCGGTCGGCGCTGTGGCGGTTGCAGCGGGTCGGCTGCCCGCTGGTTCACCTCGCGCAGTCCGCGCTAATCCTGGACGACGACGTCCGCGTCGACCTGCATGCGGTCGAGGCCTGGGCCGGCCGGGTCGTCTCAGGAGCCGCCACCGCGGCCGATCTCGCGGTCGACCCCGGCGCCATCGCCGACGTGGAACTGCTCCCCGGGTGGTACGACGACTGGGCGCTGGCCACCGGCGCACGCCTGCGGCTACGGCTGCTCCATGCCCTCGACGCCCTGAGCCGGCTGCTCCGACAGGCCGGCAGGCCACTGGAGGCGGTGGAGGCGGTGCACGTGGCGGTGTTGGCCGAGCCCCTGCGGGAGAGCGGTCAGCGCGCACTGATCGAGGCACACCAGGCGGCCGGGGACTGGGTCGCCGCGCGCCGGCAGTACGACGTCTTCCGCGGCCTGCTCCGGCGGGAGGTCGGAGTCGAGCCGAGTGCCGAGCTCACCGCGGTGGCCACCGCTCCGCGGCCGACCCTCGGGCGACCGCCGAGTCCCCGGCCACCGCCCGATGGCGCGATGACGGCAGGCTGAGGGCCCCGGGCTCAGGTTCCCAGGTTCAGGCCGCCGTGTCGGTGCGCTCGCCGGTGGTGCCGGAGGACCGCCGCTCCGCTGCGCTGCGCAGCGCGCGGGCGCTCGTCCGGCGCAGCGCCACGGCCCGGTAGACGTAGTCGATGCCGGTGAGGACGGTCATGACGAGAGCCGCAGCCATCAGCCACCAGCGCCCGCTGGCCGCCAGGCCGCTCAGCGGGAGGATGTAGAGCCCGATCGCCAGCGACTGGAGGACGGTCTTGGCCTTGCCTCCGCGGCTGGCGGCGATGACCCCGTGCCGGATGACCCAGAAGCGCAGCAGGGTGACCCCGATCTCCCGGAAGAGGATCACGACCGTCACCCACCACGGCAGCAGGTGGAGCACCGACAGCCCGATCAGCGCCGTGCCGGTGAGGGCCTTGTCGGCTATCGGGTCGGCGAGCTTGCCGAACTCGGTGATCTGGCCGGTCCGCCGGGCGATCATCCCGTCGTATCGGTCGGTGATGATCGCCAGTGTGAAGACCAGCGCGGCCCAGTAGCGGTCCGACGGTTCCGGGACACCGCGGACGCCGCCGCCCTGCAGCAGGAGCACCGCGAACACCGGCACCACGGCCATCCGCAGCACCGTCAGCGCGTTCGGCAGATTGACCAGCCTCACCGTCTGCGGTGGCGTGGCGGCCGGGTCCGCGGCGTCCACGACCTCAGACCCCAGCCGTGCTGACCGCGGGAACGAGGGCGCGGGCGACCAGGTCGACGCCCTCGGTGCCGACGACCTCGGCCGCCACCAGCTGGCCGGCCACCGCGTCGGCGGGTACCCCGCCGACCGTCGTCGTCCCGTCGGCGTCGGGGTCCTGGTGCTCGGCGTGACCGAGCCACATACCCGGGCCGGCCTCGCCCGCGAGGTCCTCGGTGAGCAGCACCTGCACCCGCTCGCCGATCCGGTCCTCGGCGCGCTGAGCGGTGAGCTCCTCCACCAGGTCGGTGATCCGCCGGACGCGGGCGTCGATCTCCTCCTGGTCGAGCTTGCCGGGCAGGCCCATGGCCTCGGTGCCCTCCTCGTCGGAGTAGCCGAAGACACCGACCGCGTCCAGGCGGCCCTCGGTCAGGAAACGCTCGAGCTCGGCGACGTCGTCCTCGGTCTCCCCCGGGAAGCCGAGGATGACGTTGGTGCGGAAGCCGGCGCCGGGCGCCAGGCTCCGAGCACGCGCGATGAGCTGAAGGAAATCCTCCGTGCCACCGAACCGGCGCATCCGCCGCAGCAGGGTGGGCGAGGAGTGCTGGAACGACAGGTCGAAGTAGGGCGCCACCCGCTCCGTGCCGGCGATGACCTCCAGCAGGCCGGGCCGCAACTCGGCGGGCTGGAGATAGGCCACCCGCACGCGGACGATGCCCTCGATCGCGGCCAGCTGCGGCAGCAGCTTCTCCAGCGAACGCAGGTCGCCGAGGTCCTTGCCGTAGGACGTCGAGTTCTCGCTGACCAGCACGAGTTCGGTGACTCCCTGCGAGGCCAGCCACTGCGCCTCGCCGAGCACCTCTGCCGGCGGACGCGAGACGAACGCGCCGCGGAAGGTCGGGATGGCGCAGAACGCGCAGCGCCGGTCGCAGCCCGACGCCAGCTTCAACGCCGCGGTGGGCCCGTTCGCCAGCCGCTTTCGGCGGAGCCAGTCATGGCCCGGGATGGCCGGGGAGTCCGGCGCGGAGCGGGCCGCGGTGCGCTGCGCGGGACTGATCGGCAGCAGCGTGCGTCGATCGCGCGGCGTGTGCGGTACCAGCGGGCGGCCGGCGAGCACGTCGTCGAGCCGGTCGCCGATGGCGGCGTAGTCGTCGAATCCGAGCACGGTCGCCTCGGGGAGCGCACCGGCCAGCTCGGAGCCGTACCGCTCGGCCATGCAGCCGACGGCGACCACGGAGGCGCCGGAGTCGCCGGCCGCCAGGATCGCATCGACCGAGTCCTTCTTGGCCGTCTCGATGAAGCCGCAGGTGTTGACCAGGACGGCGTCGGCGTCGTCCGCGTCGTCCACCAGGTCGTATCCCTCGGCGGCCAGCCGACCGGCCAGCTCCTCGGAGTCCACCTCGTTGCGGGCGCACCCGAGCGTCACCACCGCGACGCGACGCCGATCGGAACCGCGCCCCTCGGATGTCTGGGCAGGTCTGGGCGCGGCTGTCACCGGCCCATCCTAGTTCCCGTTCCGCCGCTGGGCCCGTGCCCCGGAGTGATCCTGGTCAGCCGTCATCCGCCGGACCCCCCGCGGAGCGTGAACAGGGTCGCCTCGAGCTCGTCGGGCTTGATCAGCACGTCGCGGGCCTTGGAGCCCTCGGAGGGGCCGACGATGCCCCGGCTCTCCATCAGGTCCATCAGCCGGCCGGCCTTCGCGAAGCCCACCCGCAGCTTGCGCTGCAGCATGGACGTCGACCCGAACTGGCTGGTGACGATGAGCTCGACGGCCTGGAGCAGCAGGTCGAGGTCGTTGCCGATGTCCTCGTCGACGTCCTTCTTCTCCGCCGCCGCGGCGGTGAAGACCTCTTCCCGGTACTCGGGCTCGGCCTGCCGCTTGGTGAACTCGACGACCGCCTCGATCTCGGTGTCGGAGACGAAGGCGCCCTGCACGCGCACCGGCTTGCCCGCACCGATCGGCATGAAGAGGGCGTCACCCATGCCGATCAGCTT
>JAOPWJ010000238.1 GCA_025965715.1 Blastococcus sp.
ACCGGAGCTGCCGGCCGGGGAGCGCGCGGTGTCCCAGGGGTTGCGGCTGACCGCTGCCGGGCCGTCGGTGGCGCCGTAGAGGCACAGCTCGGGCACCCGGGTGATGCCCACGACGACGGCCCCGGCGGCGCGCAGGCGGGCGACCACGGGATGATCCTCCGCCTGGGGGGCGGGCGAGGCCGCCGCGGAACCGTCGCTGCAGACCTCCCCCGTGACGGCGACGTTGTCCTTGACCGCGATGGGCACGCCGGCGAGGGGCAGCGAGCCGCGGTCAGGGGCTGCGTCGACCGCGGCGGCCTCCGCGAGTGCCGCCTCCGCCCGGACGACGCGGAAGGCACCGATCCGGGCATCGACGGCGGCGATGTGGTCGAGGTGGGCGCGCACCACGTCGACCGCCGACAGCGCACCCGAACGCACCCGCGCCGCGAGCTCCACCGCGGGCAGGCCGACGACCGGAACAGGGCAATGGACAGTGGCCGGGGCTCCGCTAGCGTCCATGGCTGGACCGTAACGACGGCCGCTGACACTTCTCGATCGGAGTCCCCATGAGCGCCCCCACGTACACCGGTGAGGTCGAGGTCGGCGGGCCCGCGCAGGTCCGGGAGCTGCCCGGGCTGACCATCTCCAAGGTGGCGGTCAGCGAGATGGCCAACAACGCCTACCTCCTGCGCTGCACCGCCACCGGGGAGGCACTGCTCATCGACGCGGCGGCGGAGCCCGACGTCCTGCGGCGCCTCACCACGGGCATCGACCTCCGTACCGTCGTCACCACCCACGGGCACTGGGACCACCACCGCGCACTGGCCGACGTCGTCGCGGAGACGGCGGCCGTGACGGTGGCACATCCGCTCGACGCCCCGGAGCTGCCGGTCTCCGTCGGGCGCAAGGTGGAACACGGGGACACGCTGACCGTCGGCGAGCAGACGCTGGAGGTCGTGCACCTGCGCGGGCACACGCCCGGCAGCATCGCGCTGGTCTGGCGCGGTCCCGAGGGCGCGGGAACCCACGTCTTCACGGGCGACAGCCTGTTCCCCGGCGGCGTCGGAAACACCCAGGAGGACTCCGCGCGGTTCGCCTCCCTCATCGACGACGTCGAGAAGCGCCTGTTCGGGGCACTGCCGGACGAGACGTGGGTCTACCCGGGCCACGGCAGGGACACCACGATCGGCGCCGAGCGCCCGCACCTCGCGGAGTGGCGCTCCCGCGGCTGGTGACCGGTCGGCGTTGCGCCGGGGTCAGAGCTGGATGCCGCGGGTCAGCGCGCCGTCCACGACCAGGTTCGTGCCGGTGGTGAAGCTGGACACGGGGCTGGTGAGGAAGGTGACGGCGCGGGCCATCTCCTGGGGCCTGCCCATCCGACCGGTCGGGTTGAGCGCCAACGAACCGGCGAAGAGGGCGGGGTCGCCCTGCTCGATCCCGCTCCAGATGCCGCCCTCGAAGTAGGTGTTACCCGGCGACACGACGTTCGCCCGGACTCCACGGCCGGCCAGTTGGAACGCCAGGCCGGAGATGTAGCCGACGATCGCCGTCTTCATCGTTCCGTAGGGCCCGGAGGCGAAATCGGCCTCCCGGCCCGTGACGCTGGACATCGCGACGATCGAGCCCCGACCGCTGGCCTCCAGGTACGGCAGTGCCGCCTTCGCCAGCCGCACGGTGTGCATCAGGTCCACCTCGAAGGAGAGCCGCCAGTTCTCCTCCGTGTCCGGTACCGCCAGCGCGCTGACGTTCGCGACGACGCCGTCCAGGCCGCCCATCCGGCCGGCGGCAGCCTCGACCCACGCGGCGAGGGCCGGCCCGTCGGCGACGTCGACCTGCACGCCGGTCGCGCGGCCACCGCCCCGCCCGGCGACCGCCTTCTCGATCGCCTCGATCTCGCCGGCGTCGCGGGCGCAGAACTCCACCACGGCACCCTCGTCGACGAACTCCTCGACGATCGCGCGGCCGATACCGCGCGTTCCGCCGGTGACGAGGATGCGGGAGCCGTCCAGTTGCAGATCCATGATCGTTTCTCCAGGTCAGCGAAGGGACGCCGCGCGGCTGCGCAGCTCGTCGTGCAGGCCGCCGTACGCCGAGGCGCGTGGCAGCAGGGACTTGCGGGCCTTCACCACCGTGCTGTAGTTCACGTCGACGACGTTGGCGATCGGCGCCTCGGAGATCTGCGAGAGCAGCTGGTAGGCGTCCATCGGGTGCAGGCCGTAGAGCTCGCCGAACCAGCGCACGAGCTCGACCTGACCGATGCGCCAGGCATCCTCGAGGGGACGGCTCGACCCCACGGTCATCCAGTGATCGTCGTCCTCGAGCCGGGGCCAGACCGGGAACGACGACGAGCCGCCACCCTTGACCAGCTCGACGATGAGGGTCGTCGTCATGGCGCCCTCCACCGCCGTGCCGCAGGCCTCCCCCTCGCCCTGCCGGTAGTGGCCGTCGCCGACGGAGAACAGCGCACCCTCGACGTTGACCCCCAGGAAGCAGGTGGTGCCGGGGCGCATCTGGGGTGTGTCCATGTTGCCGCCGAAGCGCTCGGGCACCAGCGAACTGCGCACCTCTCCCCCGGCCGGCGCGACACCGACCGTGCCGAGCATCGGCTCCACCGGGAGGTCGATCTGCAGGTCGCTGTGCTGGGCAGCGAAGGTGACCGTGTTGCGCGCCCGGTCCAGCTCATAGATCCAGGTGGTGTCGGGCAACGGGTCCTGCAGCGTGGCCACGCGGTCGGTGCTGGTCAATCCGCCGAAGAAGGGAATGGCAGCCGAGGCGCCCCAGTCCCGGGCGGGCTCCATCGCCACGAAGTGTAGCGCCAGGATGTCGCCCGGCTCGGCGCCCTCGACGTAGAACGGCCCGGTCTGCGGATTGACGAAGCGCAGATCGACCTTCTCGCTGGACAGATCCTTGGTGGATCGGAGCGCACCGCAGAAGGCGTCGTCGGACCAGAGCCGTAGTGCCGTACCCGGAAGGATGCGCCGCAGCGGCGGGACCCCGCCGAAGGTGAACGCGTACTGCTCGAACGTGGGCACGACCTCGACAACGTCCATACCGCACCCTAAGAAACCGCTGGTCCCGAGGGCAAGTTAGGTCGGGGTCCCCTCAGGACCGGAGCCGGACGCGATCCGGCGTCAGCTCGGCGACCGAGGTGACACCGAGCAGCTGCATGGTGCGGGCCACCTCGCGGGCGAGGATGTCCGCGGTGCGCCGCACGCCGCGTTCCCCGCCGGCCATGAGCCCGTAGAGGTACGCCCGGCCGATGAGGCAGGCACGCGCACCGAAGGCGACCGCGGCGACGACGTCGGCGCCGTCCATGATCCCGCCGTCCAGGTAGACCTCGGCGCGGTCCCCGACAGCCCGGACCACCTCGGGCAGCTGCTCGAGCGGCGTCGGGGCACGGTCGAGCTGGCGGCCGCCGTGGTTGGAGACGACGACGGCGTCGGCGCCGGCCTCCACGACCGCGCGGGCGTCGTCGGCATCGGTCACCCCCTTGACGATCAGCGCCCCCGACCAGATCGCACGCAGCGCCCGGACGTCGGCGAGCGTGGCCGAGGGCTCGAACACCCGGTCCACCAGCTCGGCGACGGTGCCACCCCAGGAGCGCAGCGAGGCGAACTCCAGTGGCGCGGTGGTGAGCAGGTCCACCCACCAGCGGGGATGCACGGCGGCGTTCGCGATCGTCCGCACGGTGAGCGCCGGCGGAATCGTGAACCCGTTCCGCACGTCGCGCAGCCGCGGCCCCGCGACCGGGGTGTCGACGGTCAGGACCAGGGCCTCGTATCCGGCGGCACGAGCGCGCTCCACCAGCGCGGCGCTGGCGTCGCGGTCCCGCCACAGATACAGCTGGAACCACCGCCGAGCGTCCGGTGCCGCGGCCGCCAGCGCCTCGAGCGACGTCGTCCCCATCGTGGACAGCGCGTACGGGACGCCGACCTGGGCCGCCACCCGGGCCACCGCCGGCTCACCCTCGGTATGCATGAGACGGGTGAAGCCGGTGGGCGCGAAGCCCAGCGGCAACGCCGACGGGGCGCCGAGGAGAGTGGTCGACGGGTCGACCACGGCGACGTCGCGCAGGACGCTGGGGCGGAACTCCACCCGCTCGAACGCCTCCCGTGAACGCCGGTAGCTGATCTCCGCCCCGGCGGCACCGTCGGTGTAGTCGAAGACCGCCTGCGGTACCCGCCGGCGGGCGATCTCCCGGAGGTCGGACACGTCGACCGCCCGTGCCAACCGCCGGTCGGTGCCGTCCCCTGCTGGACGCTGAAGCCGGACCAGCTCGCTCAGCTCCGCCCAGCGCGGCACCCGTCGCAGCACCACCGTGACCTCCCTCTCCCGATGAACAGCGCCGAACTCAGGCTCGGTCCTCTTCGAACAGCGCGATGATGTCGTCCGCAGGCTCGGCCACGTAGAGCGGCACGATGGACACCGTCCACTCCGGACGTTTGCCGTCGAGTTCCACGGCGAGGTCCCACGCCAGGTGGGCCGCCAGGGGGCCGAAACAGGCGTCGTCCCCCTCCTCCCCCACGGCCACCTCGACGAGCCACTGGTCGGACAGGTCGCTCGCCAACTCGGCGAAGTCGGGCTCCGTCCCGTCGTCGGGCTCCGGGGCATCGGCCAGCACGGGATAGATGAGCGACATGCCGCAACGCTAGGGCCACCCGCGGCCCGACGGGGACCCGGGACCTTCCAGCGGGACCGCCCCGGTCCTCATCCGACGCCACTGCCGGCCTGCCGGGACGAAGTGTCAGCCCCGACGCCTGCTGTTGAGCCGTCTCCGGACGGCTACGGGAGCGCAGGGACCGGGCGACCCATGTCCGACCGCGCACCTGATATCACCGTCGGCGCCGTGCGGCATGACGCCCTGCACCGCCCGCTCGCGGATGTCGAGAGAATGGAAGCCCTGCCGGACCTCGCCCTGGAGGCGACGGCCTCGCCGAGAACCGGTGGGCGTCCCGTGAGCGGGCCGCTCAGCGGCTCGGCGAGCCTTCGACCTCCCCCGGGTTCTGCGGAGTCGGCAGCCAACGCGCCCACCAGCGCAGGACGTGTTCGAACCGCGCGAGCCGGTGACGCGGCCGACCGGAGCGGGACAGCTCGTGCCCCTCCCCCGGAAACAGCAGCAGCTCCGTGGGAACGCCCCGGCGTTTGAGCTCCACGTAGAGCCGCGCCCCTTGCTCGACCGGGCACCGCCAGTCCTCCTCGGAGTGGATGACCAGCGTCGGCGTGGTGATGGCCCCCGCACCGGCCAGCGCGCTCTGCGCCGCGACGCGCACCGGCTCCGTGCCGAGGTAGCGGTCGGGGAAGATCCATCCGATGTCGGAGGAGCCGACGAAGCTCACCGGATCGGTGAACGCCCGCTCGCTGATGGCTGCGGCGAACCGTGGCGTCCGGCCGATGAGCAGGGTGGTCAGGTAGCCGCCGTAGGAACCTCCCATGATCCCGACGCGCTCGCCGTCCAGTTCAGGTTCCAGCAGGGCCGCGTCGAGGAAGGCGAGCACGTCCGCGGCGTCGAGGTCCCCCCAGGCCCCCTGGATGACGCGTCCGTGGGCCTCGCCGTACCCGGACGACCCCCGGGGATTGCACTGCACGACGGCGTACCCGGCCGAGACGTAGACCTGGGTCTCGTCGAACAGCGTCCAGCCGTACTGGGCGAACGGACCGCCGTGCACGGTCAGCAGCACGGGATGCGGGCCGGGGCCCGGCGGAACCGTCACCCAGCCGTGCACCGGGTACCCATCGGGGGCGGTGGCTGTGCGTTCCCGCATGCGGTGCACCCGGTTGGTCGCACCGAGCTCCCGCCCGAACTCCGTCAGCAGACGCCGACGGCCGGGCGTGAGCGCGATGAGCTCCCCCGCCGACCGATCGTGCGCGACCGTGGCGACCACGACGCCCCCGCCGACCGCCATCCCCCGGACGGTGAACGAGCCGTCGACCAGCGTCTCGGCCTCCCCGCCCTCCAGCGGCACCCGGAGCAGTTCGACGGCTCCTCGCCGCTCGACGCCCACGAGCAGGGCGTCGCCGGCCAGGACCGTCGCCGGCGTCTCGTCGCCGCGGCCGTGGTGGGCCGGGTCCAGCAGCGGCCGCAGCGGGCCGCCCGCCGCATCCACCCGGCAAGGCACCGCCTGCCGGGCGACGAAGTCGACGCCGTCGGGGCCCAGGTCGGGCACCGCCGTCAGATAGATCCTGTTCCCGCCCGGCCCGTACACCGGAAACGCACAGTCACCTCGCGACTCGGTCACCCGGCGCAGGCCCGAGCCGTCCGCTCGGACGACGTAGACGTCCCGCACCAGGTCCCGATCGGCGCGCGGATGACGTGCGGAGACGAACGCCAGCTCACCGCCGGCGGGATGCCAGGCGACGTCGGCGCAGTCGGCATCGCCCGTGGTGACCTGTTCCGGCTCAGGGGCGGGAGCGGTGTCGTCGGTGAAGGCGGTGGGAAGGCCGAGCACGAAGACCTGGGACCGGCGGTCGGTCAGGTAACCGACGTCGTCCAGCCGGTACTGGAGCGTGGTGATCAACCGCGGCGGCTCGGCGTCCGGGCCGACGCCGTCGACGGTGCCGTAGCGACCCGGTTCGGGCACGCGCGCGACGTACGCGAGGCGGCGAGAGTCCGGTGACCACACCGGCACGCCGGCGCCCAGGT
The DNA here is from genome assembly GCA_025965715.1 of Blastococcus sp. Classification (GTDB taxonomy): domain Bacteria; phylum Actinomycetota; class Actinomycetes; order Mycobacteriales; family Geodermatophilaceae; genus Blastococcus_B. The sequence goes on from JAOPWJ010000238.1 coordinate 6,620, forward strand.
GGTGGCTGGTCAGGCGGCGGGCGTCCCCTCCGGAGGTGGGCAGCACCATGATCTGCGCCTTGCCGCCCCGCTCGGCGCTGAGATAGGCGAGCCAGCGGCCGTCGGGCGAGAACGCCGGTGAGGTGTCCCGGTGCCCCTCAGTGATGGGTCGAGCCGGCGCCGACCCGTCGGTGGGCACAGCCCAGAGTTGGCTGCGGTACTCGTCGTCCTCGAGGTCGAGCCGGGTGACGGCGACGACGGCGATCCGGCCGTCCGGGGACACCGTCGGCACGCCCGGGGTGCGGAGCAGGACGAGGTCGTTCGGGCGCATGACCAGCGACGCTAGCCGAGGGCCGTGGCCCGGGTGGTTCCGCGGGAACCACCCGGGCTGGGCTCAGCGGTTCCTGCGCTCCTCGCCGGTGCGCTCGGCGATGCGTCCCTCGGCCGCCGCGGCGACTTCCGGGCCGCCGGCGGCCGCGGATTCGGCGCCCTCCGGTTCGACGGCCGAGCTCTCCGGCGTGAGCAGCTGCCCGCGGGTCTTGAGCAGGCTGGCGACCGTGGCGAGGACCAGGACCCCCAGGATCACGCTGAGGGACAGCCAGATCGGGATGGAGGGAACCGACTCGATGTGCTCGCCGCCGTTGATGAACGGCAGCGTGTTCTCGTGCAGGGCCTCCATGACCAGCTTCACGCCGATGAACGCGAGGATCACCGACAGGCCCAGCGAGAGGTAGACCAGCCGCTTGAGCAGACCCCCCAGGAGGAAGTACAGCTGGCGCAGGCCCATCAGCGCGAAGACATTCGCGGTGAAGACGATGAACGGCTCTCGGGTGAGCCCGAAGATTGCCGGGATGCTGTCCAGAGCGAAGATCAGGTCCGTCGTCCCCAGCGCGAGGAAGACGATGATCATCGGCGTCCAGACCCGCTTGCCGTTCTCGGAGATCCGCACCTTGGCGCCGTGGAAGTCCGGCGTCATGCGCAGCACGGTGCGCATCTTGCGGATGAAGGCGTTCTCCTCGTAGTCCTCCCCCTCGCCACGGTGCCGGACCAGGTTGATCGCCGTGTACACGAGGAAGGCGCCGAAGAAGTAGAAGACCCAGGTGAAGCGCTCGATCAGCGCGGCACCGGCCAGGATGAACAGGCCGCGCAGGACCAGGGCGATGATGATGCCAACCATCAGCGCCTCCTGCTGCAGGGCCCTGGGCACCTTGAAGCGGGCCATGATGATCACGAAGACGAAGAGGTTGTCGACCGACAGCGAGTACTCGGTGAGCCAGCCCGCGTAGAACTCGGTCGCGTACTCACCACTGGTGACCACCAGCAGGACGAGTCCGAAGATCAGGGCCAGGGCGACGTAGAAGCCGACCCAGAGACCCGCCTCCTTCATCGACGGCTCGTGGGGGCGGCGGGCGACGATCAGGAGGTCGGCGAGCAGCAGGACGGTCAGTCCTACGAACGTCGCGATCTCGAACCACAGGGGAAGATCCACGGATTCTCACTTTGCGGACGGGCTCTCGGCCGGTGGGCGGCTTGGGAGAGCAGGGCGGGCGGAGGGGCGAAACCGGTTCCGCCGGGCAGGGCCCGGCGGAACCGTCGTACGGGTGGGTCAGTGCGACGCGTCGGTGGACGCCGGCACCGGGGCCGGACTCTCCGAGGGGCGGACCCGGTCGCGCCGTGACTTCGCCAGGCTGGCCAGCGTGGTGATCAACAAGGTCACGAGGATCACCGCGAGGGAGAGTGCGGTCGGGATCTCGGGGATCACCGTGATGTGCTCGCCGCCGTTGATGAACGACAGTTCGTTCGTGTGCAGCGCGTGGACCACCAGCTTCGCGCCGATGAAAGCGAGGATGACCGCCAGTCCGTAGGCCAGGTACACCAGTCGGTCGAGCAGCCCGTCGATGAGGAAGAACAGCTGGCGCAGGCCCAGCAGCGAGAAGGCGTTGGCCGCGAAGACCAGGTACGTCTCCTGGGTCAGCCCGAAGATGGCCGGGATCGAGTCGACGGCGAAGATGACGTCGGCGCTGCCGATGGCGATCAGGGCGATTGCCAGCGGGGTGATGAACCGCTTGCCGTCGACCTTCACCGTCATCCGGTCGGAGTGGTACTCATCCGTCGTCGGCAGGACCTTGCGGGTGAACCGCAGGATCGCGTTCTCCTGGTAGTCCTCCTCCCCGCTGTGGCCCCCGCTGCGCGCCTGCACCCATGCGGTGTAGAGCAGGATCGCGCCGAAGAGGTAGAAAACCCAGCTGAAGCTCTCGATGGCGGCGGCGCCGACGAGGATGAAGGCGGTGCGGAGCACGAGCGCGAACGTGATCCCGAAGAGGAGCACCTTCTGCTGCAGTTCTCTCGGGACGCCGAAGCTCGCCATGATCAGGACGAAGACGAAGAGATTGTCGACCGAGAGGCTCTTCTCGGTGACGTAGCCGGCGAAGTACTCGCCGGCGAACTCGGCTCCGTAGAACCAGAGGATCAGCAGCCCGAAGACCAGGGCGATGCCGACGTAGACCGCCGACCAGAGGGCGGATTCACGCAGCGACGGCGCATGCGGCGTGCGCACGTGCCCGACGAAGTCGAAGAGCAGCATCCCGACGATCGCGGCGATCGTCAGGGCCCACACGAACATGGGGACATCCATACGGCACAAGCCTCCGGTGACTGGCAACTGTCAGTACCGGAGGTCTCTCCCGCCGTCGCCTTGTCGGCTGACGACCGGCAGTGCCGGAGGCCATCGGGCCTCGTGGTGACGACACTGCCGCTTCGGGATACTCCCCTCCACGCCCGGACGAGGGCGGCAGGCAGAACCCGCAGACCGCGTCTGGATTACGCAGACCATAACGGACCCGGTTGCCGATCGCTTCCCGCCCCGGCCGATCCCCGCAGACGGAGGCAGCCGGACGCCCGTCATGAGCACACGGCGCAGGGCGCACGGGTGAGCTTGCCCACAGCGCTCGCCGGCATGTCGGCGCCGGCAGCCCGGACACCCCGGGCAGCGCACGGGCGGACCTGCGCATTCACCGCCGCGGCCGGGCCGTAGGGACCGTCGACGTGCCGCTCGGGGGGCGACGGGCCGACGGTGCCGCGGTGCGTTAGTGTGCGCGGCGGTTGAAGGGGAGTATTCCTTCGCAGCAGCGTCGTCATCACGGAACGCCCCGTCGGCGTACCCGGTGCTGTTGGTCCGCGTTCCGGACGGAAGAGACCTTCGTAACTACCGTCGTCGACGGCTCTCGGAGGAACGCGTGTTCTCTGCTGTCCCCCCCGCGGTCTGGGCCGCGACCGCACTCGGTTTCCTGGCGATCGTGATCCTCGATCTGGCCGTCATCGCCCGCCGCAAGGAAGCGGTGACGATGAAGCAGGCCACCGCCTGGGTCGTCTTCTACGTCGCGTTGGCGGGCCTGTTCGCCGTCGGTCTGTTCGTCTTCCGCTCCGCCACCTCCGGAAGCGAATTCGTCGCCGGGTACATCACCGAGTACAGCCTGAGCGTCGACAACCTGTTCGTGTTCATCATCATCATGGCGCGGTTCGCCGTCCCCGCCAGGGCGGTGGACAAGGTGCTCTACATCGGCATCGTCGTCTCGATGCTGCTGCGCGGCGTCTTCATCGCCGCCGGCGCGGCCGCGATCGCGGCCGCGAGCTGGGTGTTCTACCTCTTCGGCGCGTTCCTCATCTACACGGCGGTGAGGCTGGCCTTCGAGGGTGAGAACGACGAGGAGGACTTCAAGGAGAACGTCCTGCTGCGCGGAATCCGGCGCGTGCTGCCGATCACGCACGACTACGTCGACGCCGACCTGACGACCCGCGTGAAGGGCCGGCGGATGCTGACGCCACTGGTGATCGTGATCGCCGCGATCAGCGTCGCGAACGTCGTCTTCGCCCTCGACTCGATTCCCGCGATCTTCGGCCTGACGCAGGACCCGTACATCGTCCTCACGGCCAATGCCTTCGCTCTGATGGGTCTCCGCCAGCTCTACTTCCTCATCGGCGGGCTGCTGGAGCGGATCATCTACCTGAACGTCGGGCTGTCCGTGATCCTGGCCTTCATCGGCGTCAAGCTCGTCATCGAGGCGCTGCACGGCTCGCACATCGACCACCTCGGCGCCATTCCCCTCCCGGAGATCGGCATCGTCACCTCGCTGGCCTTCATTCTGGTCACCCTCACCGTCACGGTCGTAGCAAGCCTGGCCAAGACGCGCCTCGACGCCCGCCGCTCCGTCTGACGGTCCGGTCCGGTCCGGTCCGGTCCGGTCCGGACCCGCCCGCTAACCGGACCGGGTTCGGTTACCGGGCCGCGGGACGGCGGCTCCTCGGCAGGCCAGGCAGCGGGCGATCAGCTCGTCCCGATGCACCGTTGTCCTCCCGCCCCCGTCAGGGCACCGCCCCGGGCGTGCGAGGGGCGGAGGGTGGGGTCTTCTTTCAGGCGTGCGCCGCGTCGAACTGGCGGAGCTCCTTCTTCAGCTCGGTCAGCTCGTCGCGCAGCCGGGCGGCCACCTCGAACTGGAGCTCGCGCGCCGCGCCCAGCATCTGCTCGTTCATCTGCGTGATCAGGTCGGCCAGCTCGTTGCGGGGCAGGCCCTGGACATCGATCGCCCCCGCCTTTCCTGCCTTCCTCGACGACAGGCCGGGCACCGGCGCCTTTCCGCGCGACTGTTGACGCCCGGACCCGCCCAGCAGCTTGGCGGAGCTGTCGGAGTCCTCGGCCTCGCGGTAGATGCCGTCGAGGATGTCCACGATCTTCTTGCGCAGCGGCTGGGGGTCCAGGCCGCGCTCGGTGTTGTAGGCGACCTGCTTCTCGCGGCGCCGGTTGGTCTCGTCGATCGCGTGCGCCATCGACGGCGTGATCTTGTCGGCGTACATGTGGACCTGGCCCGACACGTTGCGCGCGGCGCGGCCGATGGTCTGGATCAGCGAGGTGCTCGACCGGAGGAAGCCCTCCTTGTCGGCGTCGAGGATGGCCACCAGGGACACTTCCGGCAGGTCGAGACCTTCGCGCAGCAGATTGATGCCGACCAGCACGTCGTACTCGCCCTGCCGCAGCTCGCGCAGCAGCTCGACGCGACGCAGGGTGTCGACCTCGGAGTGCAGGTACCGCACCTTGATGCCGAGTTCGAGCAGGTAGTCGGTGAGGTCCTCGGCCATCTTCTTGGTGAGAGTCGTGACCAGGACCCGCTCGTCCTTCTCGGTGCGTACGCGGATCTCGTGGACCAGGTCGTCGATCTGGCCCTTCGTCGGCTTGATGACCACCTCGGGGTCGATCAGGCCGGTCGGCCGGATGACCTGCTCGACGAACTCGCCGCCGGTGCGGCCCAGCTCATAGGGGCCGGGCGTTGCCGAGAGGTACACCGTCTGCTTGATCCGGTCGGTGAACTCCTCCCACTTCAGCGGGCGGTTGTCCATCGCCGAGGGCAGTCGGAAGCCGTGCTCGACCAGCGTCCGCTTGCGGCTCATGTCGCCCTCGTACATCCCGCCGATCTGCGGCACCGTCACATGCGACTCGTCGATGACCAGCAGGAAGTCGTCCGGGAAGTAGTCGATGAGACACGCGCCGGCGCTGCCGGGCGACCGGCCGTCGATGTGGCGGGAGTAGTTCTCGATCCCGGAGCAGAAACCGACCTGGCGCATCATCTCGATGTCGTAGGTGGTGCGCATGCGCAGCCGCTGCGCCTCCAGCAGCTTGCCCTGCTTGTCCAGCTCCGCCAGCCGCTGCTCCAACTCGGCCTCGATGCTCCGGATCGCCCGTTCCATCCGCTCGGGGCCGGCCACGTAGTGGGTCGCGGGGAAGACGAAGAGCTCCTGGACCTCGCGCACCACCTCACCGGTGAGCGGGTGCAGGTAGTACAGCCGCTCGATCTCGTCGCCGAACATCTCGATCCGGACCGCGAGCTCCTCGTACACCGGGAAGACCTCGATCGTGTCCCCTCGTACCCGGAACGTGCCGCGGGTGAAGGAGAGGTCGTTGCGGGTGTACTGCTCGGTGACCAGCGTGCGGAGCAGGTCCTCGCGTTCGCGGGACTCCCCCACCCGAACCTTCAGCGCCCGGTCCACGTACTCCTGCGGCGTGCCGAGGCCGTAGATGCAGGACACCGACGCCACGACCACGACGTCGCGACGGGTGAGCAGGTTGTGCGTGGCGGAGTGGCGGAGGCGCTCGACCTCGTCGTTCACCGACGAGTCCTTCTCGATGTAGGTGTCCGTCTGGGGGACGTAGGCCTCGGGCTGGTAGTAGTCGTAGTAGGAGACGAAGTACTCGACCGCGTTGTTGGGCAGCAGTTCCTTGAACTCGTTGGCCAGCTGCGCGGCCAGGGTCTTGTTCGGCGCCATCACCAGCGTGGGCCGCTGCACCTGCTCGATCAGCCAGGCCGTCGTCGCCGACTTGCCGGTTCCGGTGGCGCCGAGGAGGACGACGTCGGTCTCGCCCGCGTTGACGCGTTCGGCGAGCGCCTTGATCGCCGCCGGCTGGTCGCCTGCAGGCTCGAACTCGCTGATGACCTCGAAGCGCCCCTTGGTGGGGCGGAGGTCGGTAGTCGTGCGCACGGGACGACGGTACGACGACGGTGTGACAGAACGCGTTCCACCGATCTCGAGGGCCCGCTGGGGCCCCGGATGCGGAAGTGGCGCCGAGCTACTTGTCCTCCCCGCCCCGCGCCCCTAGCGTGCCTGGTCGCAGAGCGGTTCAAGCCAGGGACCAGCGCCACCCGGGATCAGGCCCCGGGCGAGGTCGGACCCCGGTGCGTGCGGTGTCCGGCCCGTTCGGGGCCGTGCGCCGCAGTACGGCTCCGGTGGCCCCTCGCCGCCGGCGTCCCGGCCGGTCCTGCGCACGACGCCCTCCGCGGTCCGCCGCGGGGGGCGTCGTCGCCTCGGCCAATCTCACAGGAACGCAGGTGTGCGAAGGGCTGCACGCGGGCACCCGACGGACGCCCACCCGGCACCCGCCATACCCACCATGCCGCACATGCGCGCACGCCCCGGCTCCCTCGGGCACCACAGCAGGAGGAACACCCACGATGACCCAGGTATGGCCAGGTAGCGCCTACCCCCTCGGGGCCACGTACGACGGCACGGGCACCAACTTCGCCATCTTCAGCGAGGTGGCCGAGAAGGTCGAACTCTGCCTCTTCGACGAGGCCGGCAACGAGGAACGCATCCGGCTGCCGGAGATGGACGGGTACGTGTGGCACGCCTTCCTGCCGGGGATCCACCCCGGTCAGAAGTACGGCTTCCGCGTGCACGGCCCCTACGACCCCGTGCAGGGCCTGCGCTGCAACCCGAACAAGTTGCTCCTCGACCCGTACGCCAAGGCGGTCGACGGCCAGATCGACTGGGATCAGGCGTGCTTCGGCTACGACTTCGAGACCAAGGAGCGCAACGACGAGGACTCGGCGCCGCACATGCCGAAGTCCGTCGTCGTCAGCCCCTACTTCGACTGGGGGGTCGACCGCCCGCCGAGGACCCCCTACAACACGACGGTCATCTACGAGGCCCATGTCAAGGGGCTGACCATGACCAACCCGCGCATTCCCGAGGAACTGCGGGGCACCTATGCCGGCGTCGCGCACCCCGCGACGATCGAGTACCTCAACGAGCTGGGCATCACCGCGATCGAGCTGCTGCCGGTGCACCAGTTCGTGCAGGACGACACCCTGGAGCAGAAGGGCCTGCGCAACTACTGGGGCTACAACACCATCGGCTTCTTCGCGCCGCACAACGAATACAGCAGCGACCCGGCGGCCGGCCAGCACGTCCAGGAGTTCAAGGGCATGGTCCGCGCCCTGCACGAGGCCGGCATCGAGGTCATCCTCGACGTGGTCTACAACCACACCGCCGAGGGCAACCACATGGGCCCGACGCTGTCGTTCCGGGGCATCGACAACCGCACGTACTACACGCTGGTCGAGGGCGACGAGCAGTACTACATGGACTTCACCGGCACCGGGAACACCCTCAACGTCCGGACGCCGCAGTCGCTGCAGCTGATCATGGACTCGCTGCGGTACTGGGTCACCGAGATGCACGTCGACGGCTTCCGCTTCGACCTCGCCTCGTCCCTGGCCCGCGAGCTGCACGCCGTCGACCGGCTGTCCACCTTCTTCGACCTCGTCCACCAGGACCCGGTGGTCAGCCAGGTCAAGCTGATCGCCGAGCCGTGGGACGTCGGCGAGGGCGGCTACCAGGTCGGCAACTTCCCGGCCCTGTGGACGGAGTGGAACGGCAAGTACCGCGACACGGTGCGGGACTTCTGGCGCGGCGAGGGTGGCACCGTCGGCGAGTTCGCCGACCGGATCTCCGGGTCCTCCGACCTCTACCAGCACTCGGGACGGCGTCCGTTCGCGAGCATCAACTTCGTCACCGCCCACGACGGCTTCACGCTCAACGACCTCGTCTCCTACAACGAGAAGCACAACGAGGCCAACGGCGAGGACAACAACGACGGGGAGAGTCACAACCGCAGCTGGAACTGCGGGGTGGAGGGCCCGACGAAGGACCCGCAGATCCTCCAGCTGCGCGCCCAGCAGCGCCGGAACTTCATCGCCACGCTCATGCTCAGCCAGGGCGTGCCGATGCTGCTGCACGGTGACGAGCTCGGCCGCAGCCAGGGCGGCAACAACAACGGCTACTGCCAGGACTCCGAG